>DATESZ010000155.1:0-55239 GCA_035283845.1 Syntrophales bacterium
CGAGGCGTCCGCCTGCGTAAACTTATCAAACAGGATCCCGTGCTTGTCAATCGGGATGCCGATGCCCGTGTCCTTCACGGAAAAGCGGATCAGGGCTTCCCTGTCGGTTTCCGACACCAGGCCCGCGCGCACGACGATCTCTCCTTTCGATGTAAACTTGATCGCGTTACCCGCCAGGTTGATGAGCACCTGGCGCAGGCGGCCTGGATCGCCGCGGAGATAGGTTGGAACGTCCGGCGCGACGGCACAGATGAATTCCAGCCCCTTGTCGTAGGCGCGCAGGGCCAGCATGGCGGCGAAATCGTCCAGCATGGCGCGCAGGTCGAAGTCCAGCGTCTCTAAATCGAGCTTTCCCACCTCCATCTTCGAAAAGTCCAGGATGTCATTCAAGATCGCCAGCAGCGATTCACCGCTGTTGCGCACGAGCTCGGCATAACGCCGCTGTTCCTTGTCCAGTCCGGTGTCCAGCAGGAGGCCGATCATGCCGATCACCCCGTTCATGGGCGTGCGGATCTCGTGGCTCATGTTGGCCAGAAACTCGCTTTTGGCCATGTTGGCCATCTCCGCCTGGGCGGCCATCTCTTTGGCAAGGGCTGTGGTTTCTTCAAGGCGCTGATTGATCTTGTCCAACTCGTCTCTGGAGTGCGTTATTTCCACTTTCTGGCGATACAATTCGCAGAAGACTCGCAACTTGCCGAATAAAACCGCCGGCTGCACGGGTTTAAAGAGGTAGTCGACGGCTCCCGACTCGTAGCCCTTGAATACGTGTTGATCCTCCTTACTGATGGCGGTGAGAAAAATAATGGGGATGTTTCTGGTCTTTTTATTGAGCCGCAGCAGCTCCGCCGTTTCGAAGCCGTCCATTCCGGGCATCTGCACATCGAGAAGAATGACCGCATAGTCCTGCTTGAGAGCCAGCCTCAGCGCTTCATTCCCGGAATTCGCCGTCACCACGCAGGCGGAAGAAATATTCGGCTCATCGGCGCTGGCAATCAGTGCTTCCATGGACAGCAGGTTATCCGGCACATCATCTACAACTAAAATCCTGACTGGTGCAGACATATTCCCATCCAATTGTTGCTTGAATTTTACCCATTACCCGCACAGGTGTATTAACATCGGTCCTATATCACGCAAGGGCAGCACTGCCTGCGGCTCCGCCGCTTTAAGGGCGGCTTCGGGCATGGCAGCGGACTGGGCCTCCCTGGGGTCCTGAACGATGGCATACCCGCCCAGCAACTTGATCCGCGCCAGCCCCCGGCTGCCGTCGGCGCTGGCCCCGGTCATCACAACGCCGATTAATTCAGAACCATACGACTCGGCTGCCGTTTCGAAAGTCACATCCACGGACGGTCGGGAATAGTTGACCCGTTCATCCACGTTCAGGGAAAAGGTTCCATCCAGCTCCAGCAGCAGATGATAATTTGGCGGCGCGAGATACGCCACACCTGGCTGCGGCCTGATCTTTTCGTCTGCCTCGCGAACGTCGATCGCGCATTTGCCTTTGAGAATCGTATGGAGGCGGCTCATCACACGGGGATTGATGTGCTGCACAATCACGAGCGGCGCGGGAAAGGCGGCCGGCAATGACGGTAACACCCTGGACAGGGCATCCAGGCCGCCTGCCGAGCAGCCGATCACCACCGCTCGATAGAACTCCGCCCCCGCCTTCATGATCCCCCTTCGCGTTTACGGTATATCTTTTCCCGCTCGACCATCACTTCGAAATTGCCTTGGTGCGAAGAAAATGTAACCGATTCCTTTGATCCCAGGCAGAGAATCCCTCCCGGCGCCAGACTTTTCGCAAAGAGGTCCAGAACATGATTCTGAAGCTCCCTGTTGAAATAAATCAGGACGTTGCGGCAGACGATCATGTCCATCTCGCTGAAAACTCCGTCGCTGGTCAGATTGTGCTTTGCGAAAATTATGTCGTCCTTGAGCGATTTTGCGAGAATAGCGGAGTTATAGCGGGCATTATAGTAGTCTCCGAAGGAGCGTTCGCCGCCGGCTTTCTGGTAATTCGCCGTGTATTCCTTAATACGATCGACGGGATACATGCCATCCTGGGCGCTTTTGAGCACAACCTCATTCAGATCGGTCGCGTAGATGCGGTAACGTTTCTGTAACTCCGCTTCGTGGAGTAAAATGGCCATGGAATACACTTCCTCCCCGGTGGCACAGCCGGCGTGCCATATCCTGATGAGGTCACGCGTTTTCAAATAAGGGATAACGGTTTGGCGCACGGCCAGAAAGAAGGTCGGGTCGCGAAACATTTCCGTAACATTGATGGAGAGGGTGAGCAGCATGGTATCGAAGACATCGCGGTCGCTGAGCACGGCATGGATCAGGTCCGTGATCCGGTCAATCCTGGTCTTATCCATCACCTTTAAAATACGGCGTTTAACGCTGGCACGGGAGTAGCTGCGAAAATCGTAACCGTATTTGCGTAATACCGCATCGAGCAGAAGATCGATCTCGAGGTTTTCGACCTCTATCTGATTCATCTGTTCATTGTGGGGCGATACATTCGTCATTTATACAACCATACCCGCAGCATCGACTGCAGTTTTTCCATGTCCACCGGTTTGGACAGATAGTCGCTCGCTCCGGCCTCAATACAACTGGCCCGATCACCCTTCATGGCCTTGGCGGTCAGCGTGATAATGGGCAGGTTTTTAAAGCGCGGCTGTTCGCGAATCTGTCTTGTGGCCTCGTAACCGTCCATCACGGGCATCATGATATCCATCAAAACCAGATCAATGCCCGTATTCTCGGCCAGCATGTCCAGGCATTCCTGGCCGTTGGCGGCCGTGAATATTTTCAGTCCCTTTTCCTCCAGCGCGCTGATGAGCGCAAAGACATTGCGCATGTCGTCGTCAACAACTAAAATCTGGCGACCGTCGAAAATCGCATCCCTGTCATGCAGCATACGGATGACGCGCCGTTTTTCCTCAGGCAAATCCTTCTCGACACGGTGCATGAATAAAGCAGTTTCGTCCAGGAGCCTCTCCGGGGAGCGGACGTCTTTGATCGTTACGCGCTCGGCGTATTTATCCAGCATGACCCGCTCTTCTGGTGTCAACTCCTTGCCGGTGAAAACAATGACGGGGACATAAGGCTCATGGTCGCTCAGTCGCATGTTTTCCAATAACTCAATTCCCGACATATCCGGCAGGCCGAGATCGAGGACAATGCAATCGAACCCGCCTTTTTTAATCGCCTGGAGCGCCTCCCGGGCGCAGGCGGCGGTCACGACCTCGACATTTTCGTCGGCCAGGAGTTCTTTGAGGCTGTCGCTTTCGGTTTCATTGTCCTCGACGACCAGGAGCCTCTTGACCTGTTTGCTAATTACGCTCTCTATACGGCCAAAGACCCCGTTGAGCTGATCCAGACTGACCGGTTTCCGCAGGAACCCCACGGCGCCCCTCCGCAGCGATTCCTGCTTTGTCTCATGGCCGGAGATGATATGGACCGGAATGTGGCGCGTGTTGAGGTTTTCTTTGAGCTTGGTCAATATGGTCAGGCCGTCCATACCGCCCGGCAGCCCCAAGTCGAGTATGATGGCGCTGGGGATATAGAAGTCCGCCAGGTGCAGCGCCGCTTTTCCTTCCCAGGCGACCAGAGCATTGAAGCCCTGTTCGCGCGCCATATCCATCAGCGTTCGCGCGAAGACCGGGTCGTCCTCGATTACAAGAATCGCCTTATCGCCCTTGGAGATTTTGCGCCGGTCGTCGCGGATATTTTCCACGTCCTGGGGCGATGTGACCGGCATCCCGTCGATGTCCCGGACCTGTGCCGGCTCACTCCGATCGGAATCTAAAGCCGCATCCGGTACATCCGTCGGCATCCGGGTTGCTTTTGTGGACTGCCCGGCATCGCTTAAAGAATCTTTTAATTTGTCGGCCTGAGCGACTATGGATATTACGGACGTAAACTTGCTTCCCTTGCCCAGCTCACTCTCCAGACGGATGCCGCCGCCAAGATGCCTGGACAGCTCTCTGCTGATGGAAAGTCCGAGGCCCGTCCCACCAAATTTGCGCCGGATGGAAGCGTCGGCCTGTTGGAAAGCCTCAAAAATCAGATTCTGCTTATCCGCCGGTATCCCTATGCCGGTATCTGCAACGGAGCAGGCAATGTAACCATCGACGGCCTCGATCGGCATGCCGATGACCTGCATATCCTCTTTCGTTGGCTTGTGAATGGTCAGGGCAACGTGGCCTTTTTCGGTGAATTTAATGGCATTGGAGAGCAGATTGTTAAGAATTTGGCTGAGAAACTGGGGATCGCTGACGATCCTCTCGGGGATCCGCTCGTCGATTTGATATTTGAGTTCCAGTCCCTTTTTCTGCACTATGGGTTCGAGCTTGGCCTTGATGTCCTCGATTATTCGCGAAAGCTTGATATCTTCAGGGTGAATAACGATTTTGCCGGCTTCAATCTTCGAGAGGTCGAGAATATCGTTAATCAAATTAAGAAGATCGGCCCCCGCGCTGTTGATGGTGCTGCAGAATTTCACTTGCTTTTCAGTGAGATTTTTGTCCTTGTTTCCCATCAACAGAGAAGAGAGAATCATCAAGCTATTGAGCGGCGTGCGCAGCTCGTGAGACATGTTCGCCAGAAACTCGGACTTGTACTTGCTCGCGACTTCCAGCTCTTTGGCCTTGATCTCGATCAACTGCCTGGCTCTTTCAATATCCTGGTTCCTCTTGACGACTTCTTCCTTCTGCTGGCGAAGGTCCTCGGAACGCTCCTCGAGCTCCTGGTTGGTGACCTCCAGTTCCTCCTGTTGAACGCGAAGCTGCTCCTCGGATTCCTTGAGGGCCTTGTCCTGTTCTTCCAGCTCTTCATTTGTCCGGCGCAGCTCCTCTTCCTGAACCTTAAGCTCCTCATTCTGTTGCTGCGTCTGTTCCAACAGCGCTGCCGTCTTATTCCGGGTCTGTATGATTTCAATGACGATAGCAATATTAATAGAAGCCCGCTCAAGGAAATGGATATCCCAGTCCGAAAATTCATGAAGCGATCCCAATTCGACCACGCCCTTGACGGCGCCGTCTTTCATCAGGGGGTAGGCTATAATATTCTTTGGCGAAGCAGATCCAATGCCTGATTGAATATGGACATAGTCGTCGGGGCAGTGCGTCATGATGATGTATTTTTTCTCAAGTGCCGCCTGGCCGATCAAACCTTCTCCAAAGGAAAACTCATCACTCGACCCTTTCCTTTTTTCGTAGGCGTAACTGCCGACGAGCCTGAGACGATCATCGCCTTCAGCGATATATATGGCGCCGATATTGGCGCCGATATATTCGCAAAGATGAGAGATGACACGGGGTGCAACGACCGAAAAATCCTGTTCGCCCTGCGTCATTTCATGCATGGCCGTCTGCCCGGCTTTCATCCGATTCAGATCCAGGAGTTCCTTACTGTAATTTTGCATTTTTTGAATGATTTTAACGATGAAAAGGAGCCCGCCCAGGCAAATGAATGCCGCCACCATGGCAAATATCAGCAGGATCGCTGATAAAAGACGCTTGGCCCACCTGGAGTTTTCGCCCATTGTGGCAGAGAATTCATTTGTAAAAATTTGTAATCTATCACAAAGAACCTCCAGTTTATACGTCATATCGCTTATCGTCTCCGGATTTGCTTCACCGGTTGTAATCATCTGCCGAATTTTAATTCCCAGTTCCGTCAATTCAGCGGCATACTTATCTGACCTTGCCCACAATTTGATGCCCTTATCCATATATTCAAAATTCCGAAATGTTTTAAAAAGGAAAATCATCCCCTCGATATCTTCCCGATGGCTGCCCCCCTTTTGAAAACCTTCGTGCACGACCGAAAGATCGGGGTGCAATTTTTCCAGTTCCATGCGAGCCATTTTGTAGCCAGTTATCCCTGCCATGTCCTCCAGAAATAGCTCGTATTTCTCTTCACTGCGTTTCATGGCGTATTCCAACAGATGCATAGCAGCGCTATTCACTCCTTTTGAATAGCTGGATTCAGCGTTGATATACGCCCTTAAGGAAGAAAGGATGCCCAGCCCGAAGTTGCCAATAAGGAACATGCCGGCAATAGATGCCAGCACTACGAATATCGTAATGTACAGCTTGATCTTCAGGGAACGATCTGATGATTTTGTTTCAGTCGAAAAATTATTCATACTTTGCCTTCCTTGCCGTTCACCTGAAAATACCTTTCACCCTCCCCCTCACCCCCTCCCCTTGAGGGAGGGGGAAGGGGGAGGGGTAATTTTCATTATCCTTTGTGACGGACACCGTCATGAGGGTTTCATTCGAAAAGATACCTTTTTTCTATCTGGTTCAGCCTGAAGGCCATCCTTTCCATTTCCCGGCTTTGCGGCAAGTCCGGAGTCAGGGCCACAAAAGGCGTGATCCGGTTGACGGAGTTGCTGATATCGTCGCTGGTGGCCATGGTTCCCAGCACCTGATTGTCAATATGCAGGTACTGCCTTACCACCTTCTGAAGGTTTTGAACGATCTTCATATCCTGGCTGCTGTTAACCATGTTGCCGACAATCTGGAAGCGTTGGCGGGCCAGTACGGCGGCAGCGGTGCGGCGGGCCGGATGAGCCTCCTCCAGAGCGCCGATGAGGCCATGGAGCTTCTGAGGATCGGAGCCGGCCTGGTCCAGAAGGCAGGCGAATCCGCCGGAGCGTTTCAGGTCATGGAGGAATGCAGACTTGATAAAACCATAGGCATTCTGCAGCGAGGTCACCTGAGGCGTCACGACGATGATTTTATCGCCGGCCAGCCGGTACAGATCGAGCGTTTCATCGTTCATGCCGGCGCCCAGGTCGATCACCAGACAATCGGCATCGACCTGCCCGAGGTCGGAAAGCAGACGCGACATTTCCTTAGCCAGGAAGGCATCCACCTTGTTCTGGGCGCCGCAAATCAGGCGCAGACCATGAAAGGCGGTGGCAACCGTGATCTCGTCAAGGGAACGCTCTTTACGCAGGTAATCCTCTAAAGAGCTCTCAATCCTGGTTATGCCCAGCAGGGTATTGCAGTTGCAATTACCGAAATCGCCGTCCAGGAGGGCGACTTTGTGCTGCAGGTGCGATAAAGTAAGCGCCAGGTTCACCGCTACGATCGTTTTGCCGACGCCGCCCTTACCCCCGCCCACGGCAATCGTTTGACCGGCCTTATTGCGAACCACGTCAGGAGAAAGCGCCTCCCCATGTCCCTCAACTTCATCCAGGCCGACCTCCGGCCGGACAGGTCGAGGTCTGTTCTTTTCATTTTTAGTGACCCAGATCCTGACAACCCGGCCACCCTCCTCGGCGCTCTCATACCGTACGAGCGCACCGCTTAGCTCTATCTCGTTTCCTGTCGCAGGGTCCCGGAGAAAGAAAGCGAAATTGCCTGCACACAACCTCTGGATGGTCTCGTCAGAAAAACCTTCAGCACACTCAACTTGCAGACCGGCGGCCGATATGGACGCCACCTCATACTGGTGGCCGTCAAAGACAAACGTGGCCTTGATCAGATCCATCCTACACCGAGGCGCTGATCAGCGCACCCATGGCGGTCGCCCGCAGCGGGTCGTGGGCCAGGCGCACCGACGATATTGCTATTGGCATGGGGACCTCCTTCATGAGCTGCTCGAACTTAACCTTGAACCCATTCGGCAGGCATGTGCCGCCGGCCAGGACGATCGGTATGGCCTGATTGAGCCGGGGCAGTCTGTCGGACCGGGAGAGAATGCCTGACAATGTGGAAAGAAGGGTCATGATCAGGTCTTCATAGTAGATAATGAGCGCATTCTCCAGATTGCTCCTGGGGGTCCTGGCAAAGTCGAGGGATTCTTCCTTGATGATCCGCACGCGGTTTACCGTTTCGTGCATCATCCGGGCGACGGACGCGTCAACATCATCCCCGCCCCGGCTGATGCTGAAAACAAGTACCGGCACGGACAAGAAGGAGAAGCAGATATTGCACATGCCGGCGCCCATGCTGATACCGATGCCGGTGAAATTGTCGCCGGCGAGCTCAGAAATCACAACCGCCATCCCTTCATTGACGCTTTTGGGCTTGTAACCCATCCCTGCCAGGTACTTCTTCAGTATGCCTTCGTGGAAAACCAGATCCGCCTCGAATCCCACCTCCGGGGCCGGCACGCTGAAGCACAGGGGCTGAGCCATTTCTGCCGCCTTGGGAAGCACCAGGTTGATAATTTCCTTCATGGCCGGGATGGCGTAGATCTCCTCCGACGTAATAAGACCCTTTTTCATGGGGCGGCGGATTTCACTGTTAAAGATATTCGCAAACTGCAATGCGTCATAGCCCAGGACCACGGTTTCATCTTTTATCTTGGTATGGGCCATCTGGCTCTTCACCAGCATATCCTTCAGGAACTGGGTTTCTGAAACGGCGATAAAAGCGTTCATCTGATCGGCGCCGATCTGGTCGTCCTGTTTTATGCTGACGATCCGGCTGGTTCCGATATCGAGGCCGTACGCTTTTTTAGCCACGGATCTGCTTTCCACATTCTTCCCCGATTCCTTCAGACCATCGACCTTGGTGATCAGCTTGTCCAGCGCAAGAGGATCAACCGTCTCACTGGCTCCCTGCAACAGGTCATCCAAAACATTTTTATCATCCTTGTCGTCATCATTTTCTTCAACCATGTCACCCTCCATTCTTTATAAGTTTTATATGAAAATCCCCCCGCCCCCTTTACCAAAGGGGGGTAAGAGGGGATTTTCATGCGCCCTTGAGCCCGCTTCGAGCATGGGTGTTATTTCATCGGTCGACATTGAAAAACTTTTACAATTTATATCTTGACAGGTCGATGATTGTCAAATTATCACTTTCGAGGCCGGATTTCATCATCTCCACCATGTCCCTGCCGAAGTGCATATAGAACTCCCTTTTGTCAGCCTCATCAATTAGGGCATCGCTTTTTACGAGGCTCATAATCGTAATTTTCCCCTCGGCGCCGCCTGCTTCGTACGGAGAGTCTTGGAGGCCCGAACATATACTCCGAACGTAGGCGACGTATTTCCCGGCGTAGTACATCGTGTCGGCGAGGATATTGTTCAGATAGCCTCCAACCTTGCCTATGCCCTTAATGGCCTCATAGACGAAATCAGATGACTGCATCGAGGCAAACCCTTCCATTTCCGCTGCTGCTGTTTCCATCGTTTATCTCCCTTCATTAATTAGTTAGGTTAACTCAACATGTAATCGGCCCCTTCCAGCACCGTATATATTGGCTGCTTCTCAATATGGACATCATAAAAGCGGTAACCGCCTTCCTCCAGGGATAAGCGTAGAATATCACCATTGAGGGATGCACCGCCGCCCGTTACCAGCAGCATGGCCGGCCACTCCACCCGGTTCGTATAATAAGAGGTCAGAGTATCCGTCGTGAACCTGGTGAACTCCTTGTTCAAGTCCCAGCGCACATTTTCCATGACCAGTGAAATATCATATAAATAGCCCGCCATATCCCCTTCGTTGTCGCGACGGACTTCAACGTTCTCGCAACCGAGCTCAATCTGCTTCACGAGCCACAAAAAATGATTGTCGGCTATGTTCTCTTCCGCAAAGAGCCGCACGATCTTTTCGTAATAAAAGGATACTCCACAATCTACAGTCTGGAACAACTCCACACCCTTATCGCCATCAACCACATAGAGCTTTGTTTTATTATAGCCCACATCGACGACCAGGGCCGTCGTAAAGTCCCTGATATTTTTTTCCAGGAATCCCGCTACCGCATCGCCGGAAGGCAGCAGCGAAAGACGGATCGTTGCCTCCTTCCTGAGGCGGCGTTTATCATAACCGCGAAACGCGGAGATGTCCACCTTCTTATTGATCAGCGCCGCCCCAATTTCCTTAAAAACCTGCGCCCTGTGGTAATTGTCGACAACCACGCTGATTTCCAGGTCATCATTGTTGTCGGCATAATCAAAGATGATCTTTTTCAGAATCAGGAGGGCCCTGCCGGCGCCGAGCCCCTCGCCATCGAAGGCGCTCATGATCTGTTCCAATCTCAGAGAGCTGCTGCAGTCATAACCGACTGTATAAAGATCTCCCTCGTGCTCGTAATACATCCGGTCCTTATCAATATCGCCGGCCCGACTGACCAGCGTGGGGAAAAAGCCTCTTCCGTAAAATTGATAGGGCTGATCATCCCGGTCTCCCCCTCCATTTTCAGAGGCTCGGCGCATTACGTACACCTTGGTATAAAAACATCCCGCATCAACCAGTATTTTTTTCACATACATCCTAATCCCGATAAACGGGATAAGTGCATCCGGACATGATTAGAACTTGATTTCTTTCGGCGCGCTTGCTTTGCGCAATTCGTGATAGCTTTTTCTTTTCTTCTGAGAGACAGCGGTCTTATCCACTTCCAGAAGCTTGGCGGCATCCTTCGGGGAAAACTCCCTCAAGTCTCCGCCGGCTAAAGGCGCCGCCAGACCTCTGCTCTGAAGATCCCTGAGCATGCCCCGTATTTCCCTGATCTCCTGATGGAGGGCGGTAGATCCGTAATCACCAGGCGCGGCCTGTCGCTCCTCCAGGAGGCTGTCTAAATGGTCAATCCGGTCCTGGGTGGTTTCATAGAGCTTGCCCGTGACGATTCGTTCCACCAGGTTTTGAAAAATCAGGAGCGGATCACTGCCCTTGCGGCGGCTTTTATCCACGAGTTTTAAGTACAGTTTCAGAACGAGCTTCAGCACTTCCTTGGCGCCCTCGGGATGACATTGGGAGAACTTCTCCATAAGAGTCCTCAAATCTTCATCCACTACCAGGTAATAAACTCCCATAATTTCCTCCCTTTCATTGTCAGAACCATCCGATATTGACTGACCGGACCCGCCTAATCCGGCTTAGCCGTGGCCGGTGCATTGTCTTGCCCCGGTTTACCCCGATCCGGACCTGTCTCTTCCGTATCCTTGAGAATCGTCCGGATTTGGAAGCGGGTCTCGACCTCCTTGCCCAGGGTCAGCGCAATATGGTCGCGCGCCAGCAGCATGAATCCCACGCAGTTGATATAGCGCGGGTCAATCCCAATCTTATTGGGATGGATGATGCGTTCGTCCAGAACAGTTTCGGGCCAGCCGAAAAAGGCGCCGATCTCGCTTTTGATGGTATCATAAAGCAGGTGCGCACCGCCGCCGATGATAGTAAAATACTCAATGGTCTGGCCTTTTTGCGACAGCGCCGTGATGTCACGGGCCACATGTTCCATGATGCGTCGGCCCATAAACAGCGATTCCTGCGCCAGCAACCGGCTGAAATCATAAACACCGATGCCGGGAATCTCGATTTTGAAATCCTTCAGGGGAAGCCGCTGCATGATCCGCTGCTCGGGGATCTTGAACTTCTGCTCACTGGACTCAAAAATGGTTTCACTGATATTTTTCGTAATGGTGTAGATGCCTTCTGTTAGGGAATCGGCCAGGTTGATTTCAGCCTCATTGTCGATTATGGGCAGCTTGATCCAGGTGCCGTGACCGATATCGATGATGTAGGTGTTGTACACATCCATATTGTACTTGCTGAACAAGAGCGCCATGTAAGCGCCGTAGGCCTGGTACTGCATCACCGAAAAATCAAGCTGGATGCTGATCTCTCGCACTTCACCCGTGGCCACGTTCTTGGCCTTGATGGCAACGAACTTTTTTTCGCCGTCGGCAGCGAGATGTTCTTTCATGTAGGCCAGGAATTTCTCCAGAATATTCTCGCCATGGCGCACGGTGATGCCAAAGCCGAAGCCTGCCTCTTCAATGGGCTTGCCTTTTTTTTCCATCTCCTGGCTAAGCAGAAACAGGCCGGCCTTGATGGCGAGAAAGGCGTCATCATAGTTCTGGATAAGCCCCTTGTGGGTGAACCAGCTCGTTTTCTCGGAACTTCTCGTCATGGCGCCCACATATCGCCAGGCGTTCCGACTGTCGTCAAAAATTGCCAGGTTCTTGATCCAGCGATTATCGGAAGACCTGTTCATCATGCGCCAGCTCTTTTCCATATTGGCCGAAAGGGCATCGCCGACCACGGACGTAAAAATGACTATCGTGTCGTCACAGCAAAACTTGCTTGCCGAGGTCCCCATTTCGCCTCCTATGGCAACGCATTTGCTTAAATCGGGCCCGGCAATCGCCTCCTTCCCATTTAATTCACTATTTAACTCTCCGCTCGTTGTCATAAGGGTACTTTTCTCCTTCTTAGGTTCCGGGCGCAGATCACTTCAACATATTGCGCAGTTCATCCATCTCTGTCACCAGCGCATCTCGGGATTGGATAGCCCAATTATAATCAGCCCGCAGGGATTCAAGCTCCTGCAAAACCAGATCCTTTTCATTTACTTTCTTTTCAACTTCAGACTCCAGTGCCTTAGTCCGGCCTTCCGCAAGCTTCAGTTGACCTTCTATTTCCCCGGCCTTCCTTATGGCCTGGGTCAGAGCCTCAGTCAATTCATGCTCCTTCTTCTGAGCCGCCGCCCTGATCCGGTCCGTCTCACCGGTTACAGTGGCCCTCAGCTCTTCCACTTCGGCCTGTGCCGCCCTCTTCATCGCGGCAAGATTTACTTCCAGCGCCTCGGTGAGCTTCTTATGCTCCATAACTGCCGCTTCCTTGTAACGGCTCTTTTCCGCTTCGGCCTTCTCCCGCTGCTCCTGCACACTTTTTTCGAGCTGTACCTTCTCTTCCGTCATCTTTGCCCTGATTGCGGCCAGTTCCAGCTCCCCGCGCTGGCGATCCCTTTCGACCTCAGCCAATTTCGCCTGGCGGTCTTTCTCAAGCTCGGCTTTGAGCTGTTCGATCTGAAACCAGGCGGCATGCTCCTGCTCTTCCTTAAAGGCGGCCTGCAGAGCTTGCAATTCGGCCTTGTTCCGCTCCTTTTGCAGTTCTATGCTGCGCTCGGCCTCATCCTTTTTCCGTGCCAGGTCTTCTTCCACCCGTTTACATTCGGCGTCGATTTCGGCCAGCTTTGCCTCCAGCCGTTTACGGTCGTCTTCGATTTCGGCCAGTTCTTTCTCCACGCGCTTACGGCCGGCGTCGATTTCGGCCAACTTTGACTCGCGGTCTTTTTCCAACTCGGCCTTGAGCCTCTCGATTTCCCGGGCGGCACTCTGCTTTTCCTCCTCGAAGGCATTCTGCAGAGTTTGCAATTCGACCCTGTTCCGCTCCTTCTGAACTTCCACGACCCGCTCGGCCTCATCCTTTTTCCGCGCCAGTTCTTCTTCCACCCGTTTGCGGTCCGCTTCAATTTTAGCCAGAGTCGCCTGGCGGTTCTCTTCAAACTCGGCCTTTAGCCTCTCGATTTCCCGGGCGGCATTCTGCTTTTCCTCCTCGAAGGCATTCTGCAGAGTTTGCAATTCGGCCTTGTTCCGTTCCTTTTGCACTTCTACGACCCGCTCGGCCTCATCCTTTTTCCGCGCCAGCTCTTCTTCCACCCGTTTGCGGTCCGCTTCAATTTTGGCCAGCGTCGCCCGGCGGTTCTCTTCAAACTCGGCCTTGAGCCTCTCGATCTCGCGGGCGGTGCGCTGTTTTTCCTCCCCAAAGGCTTCCTGCAGCGCTTGCAATTCGGCCTTGTTCCGTTCCTTTTGCACTTCTATGACCCGTTCGGCCTCATCCTTTTTCCGCGCCAGTTCTTCTTCAGCGGCCCTGCGCTGCTGCGCCATCTCCTCTTGCATCGCCTCCCGTTCCCTGGGCACGGAAACCCGCAGATCACCGTTTTCTGCGCGCAGCTTCTCCATTTCCTGGTGCAACTTATCATAGTCTGACTTGATGCGGCTAAGCTCGGCTTTCTCCCGAACCAACTGGATATTTTCATCCTGCGCACCCTTCAGTTCCTGCCGGAGTGTTTCCCGTTCCCGTTCCACCCGGTCGATGTCGCGTTTCTTGAGCTCCTCCAGCTCCTGGCTCTTGGTCTGCAGGGAGCCGATCAGAGCATCTTTGTCTGCCATCTTCTTCCGGATCCTGTCCACCTCGCCCAGGGCGTCCTTCATTTTGGTGAAGCTTTCCTCCTCCACGTCCCTGATCTTGGCCATCTGACCTTCCAACTGCTGCCGGAGATTCTCCACATCCTTCGCCTTTTCGACGATATTATGCAGCCGTGCGTAGGCAGGCCGGATGTCGGCGCTCTGCAGGATGCCCCGGCCCATTTGATAGCTTACCGTGCGGGCGTTGATGCTCTCGACAAGATCGAAGTAATTAAGCGGCTTTCTGAAATACTTGTGGATATGCCCGCTATCGATGGCCTGCACGACCTTTTCAATGGCGCTGTAGTCGTGCGATGTGGCGATCCGCAGCACTGATCCGTCAAGACCCTTCAGGTCATCCAGAAGGCCGGCAAAGGGCTTGTCCGATATTCCGGCGTCCACAATTACGACCTGGGGTCTCAACTGTGCAAATACCTTAAGGCCGTTATCCCCGGTGGCGCTGGTGAAAACAGTAAAGTGACGGGACAGCTCCGCGGCCGCTTCCGTCAAAAAGTCCGTGTCTTCATCGATGATCAGTACTTTCACGTGATATTCCATCATATTCATTCCCCTAATTGCGTTCTTACTATAAACGGTTGAATTCCTCCGCTACGCTCTCCTCATTCACAGAATCTTTGCCGGCCAGGGTAGCCGACGCACAAACACCATCCAGCATGCGGATCGCCTTGCCGGGAAAACACTGCCCGGGCAGAAAACGGGCCGCCATTTCCACACAGGCTGCCAGTGCCTGTTCGGTAATCTTCAATCCGTAATGCTTTTCATAGACAGACTTAATGCCTCTCAGGATAGCGAGGCTCTGGGGTACGTCCGGTTCAGGAATGGTAACGGTCTGGAAGCGCCGCGCCAGCGCTCGGTCCGGTTCGATGTACTGCCGGTATTCCTCGGAGGTTGTTGCTCCGATGCAGGGAAACTCACCGCGCGCCAGGGAAGGTTTCAGGATGTTCTCCGCACCCGTCGAGCCTTCCGTCGCTCCCATCCCGAGCAGCGTATGAATCTCGTCGATGAAAACGATGATCCGATCGACGTTGCTTTTTACCTCCTCCACCAGCCCCTCGATGCGGGTTTCAAACTCCCCACGATACTTGGTCCCGGAAAGCATGGCGTTCAGGTTCAATGCAATGATCCGTTTATCCCTGAACATGACGGGCACTTCCTTTTTCACGATCAACTGGGCCAGCCCCTCCACCACCGCTGTTTTACCGACGCCCGCCTTACCTACCAGGATGGGATTATTGGCCTCCATCTGCGACAATACCTTAAGGCAGGAATATATCTCCCGGTCGCGGCCGACTATCGGCTTGATCCGGTTCTCCTCCACCTGCCCCGTGAGGTCCCGGCCAAACCGCTCCAGAAAGTGCAGACGCCGGCCGGCTGTTTCATCCCGGATAACACCGAAAATGGGCGCGACTTCAGGGGGCAGGTCCAGGGTAGGGGCCAGTATGACCACAAAACTATGCCTTTGTTTTAGCACCTCCGGCATGGATTTAATGATGGAAATCAGCTCCACGAATTCCTGGCCCGACATATTTTCCCGCCGCAGGTAATAATGAAAATCCTCCAGCAGATAGAGGGTATTTTTCTGGCATTCGTTACGGATCACGCCGAGGGCTTCGAGGGGCGATAGTTTGGCGTGGAGCAGATAATTATCGCTAAACATATATTTTCCCGCATACTTACCGCCGATATCCTGAAATCCTTCGGAAAAGGTCCACTGGAGAGGGATTAAGCCCATCTGCGCGGAGACACGCGTAAACCTGTCGATCAGCTTGCGTGAATCAGTATAGGCCGCGATAAAGAGACTGATGTCCGAGGCAAATTGCTTCGCCAGGGCGCCATCCTCGGCAGATATCGGGGGTGCAATCAGCCTCCGCAGAGACCGTTCCCCGTCCCGGGCCCCATCCTGGCCGCTGTCCGGTGACGGGAGGCGGGCGGAATCACTGCTGTAATCCGCAGGCGGCGTAGCGGCTGCGCCTGCGTCATTGGCCAGGGCATAATCGCTGCCGGGCATTACCTCTTCCTTGAATTCTTCAACAGGCCAGTCAGTAAAATCGCTGCGGACAGCCTTCTGGCGACCGCCGTCGCGGTCCGGCTGCGGCGGAAAAAAATCCGGGGCATTATGCTGCCCGGGCAAGCCCCCGGTAAAGTTGAACCACCTGAGATCGAAGCCCTTGATCAGTTGCGCCTGTTCGGCCTGGCTCATGGCCAGGAACCGGTCGGAAAAGTAAACATAAATGTCAAATTCAAAAGGCGTGGGCAGGGGGTGCTTTTTTATAAAGGGAAAAGTGCCCGCGCCATTTTTTCCTTTCATCAAGCGGTAACTCCTCTCCAGATAAGCCTTTTCCGAGTCCAGGGGATCATAAAAGGCGAGGCGGAACTCACCGGCAACGCCGCTGCCCACGAGCTGCTGTAAATCGTGCATCAGTCCTCCCATTAATGCTTCGGGAATAATGCCGTAGTAGCCGTTCAGCAGTTCAATATCGTAGCTCAGGGTCTTATAAAGGACAGCTTTGGTCGCCCGGACCGTTTCCGGTCGTATGGGGTATCTCTCTTTTTTGAATAGACCCTGAAACACTACTTTTCCTTTATCAGATCATCGATGCGCAACCTGGCATCCTCGATGTAATCGCGCATCTCATCAATGGCGTCCTGGTACATGAGGAGCCGGTTGGCCAGTTTATCATTCCCCGCTGCATACTGGTTCTGCGCATTTTCCGTTTTCTTCAGCTTCGTGATCACCCGGGTCTTCTTTTTCAGCAGTTTGGGGAATTCCGCTTCAAGCCTTTCTATGCCCTGCATTATCTGCTGCTCCTTGCTCTTCATGTCTTTTCCAAGACCCAGAAGCTCCGAATTGGATTCCCACAGGGCATTGTAGTTCTGTCTGAGATTGGCCAGGTTAAGGTTTTGCTCCTCCAGCGATTTATTCAACTCGGGCAGTCGTTCCTGCAATTCGGAAATGGCCTTCTTCTTCTCCTTGAGGCGTTTGTTCAGGTAAAACTCCTCGCCCAGCAGGCGATTGCGCTCCGCCATCTGGAAATCAAAATTCTTTTTGAGTTCCAGATTATGCTTTTTCAGATATCCTAACCGCTCGGCATCATCGATGAAGCGGATGGCGCCCAGTTGGAGGAGATCGGAAAAGATCAGGTGCGCCTCGCTTGGCTCCAGCGTAAAATATGCCCCGATCTCTTCCGCGCTTTTTAAACCGTCGATTGTTTGCAGAAATTCCTCTTTGTCAGGATCTCCGCTGACCAGTTCCCTGCTCCGGACAACCGGGTACTTCTGCTTCATCTGATCCCAACTGTTCATCAGTTTTTTCTTAAGCTGCACCTGCATGTTGCCTGTATTGTGCGTGCCTTCTGGGGTATTATCGCTCATGGTGCGGTCCTTTTCTCTGCTTGATTGCCACGTAAAAGTCAGGATAACCTAATTTTACAGCTTCGTCATGGCTTGGCTTTGGTCATGGATTTCAGCTTATCTTCCATGACGACAATCTCTCGGTAAGCGTCATCGCGTTCTTCCCTGACCTTATCGATCTGTGCCGTCAGTGTCCTGTTAATGGCTTCCAGCTTCGCCAATTTTTCCTTTTCCAACTTGGAGAGGGAGCGGAACTTATCCACTTCCGCGATCGTCAATTCCAGTTTCCTCTCCAGGTCCTGCATGAGCGGGAAATCCCGATCCAGGGCGTCGATTTTCTGCTTTACCGCCTCCTTTTCCCTCTGGAGTTCCTCTCTTACCTTTCTCCTGTCCCGCACTTCTTCCCTGAGGGAGGCATTCAGGGTGAGCACGTCGCGCAGGTGCCCCTCAAGCTCCTTGATAATGGAAAACATCTCCTTGACTGTGCTTTCAAATTTGGATCCCGAGATCTGGGTGAAATTATCAATTTTCAGCTCAGAGATCCTTTTCAGTTGCTCCAATATCCGGGGAACTTCAATTCGGGATTTACTTTCCACCACAAAATCGTTAAATTCGATTTCCTTCGTCTGCCTTTGGGTAGCATCTAAATTTTCCACTGTCGCCCCTTTCTCCGTCTGGCCTGCGTTCTTTCCGTCATATATTGCGATAAAATTCCATTTTCCCTTTTTTAACAATCGAGTTAAATGCGGAAAACAGCTTCTCCATCGATTCTTCTGACAAGGCGATCTTGTCGTGCAGCGATTTTTTCTGCTTCAAGGCTTTATTCAATAAGCCTTCCACGTTCATCATAATATCCTCGGCAAAGCCTGTTTCGCCGCTGACAAATTCGTAACTGGACCGGATGCTGTTGAAACGCCGGAATAGATCATCGAGCAACACATGCTTTTCCTCGACTATATCGAGCAGCTTCTGATGCTCATCACGGAGAAAGTTTATTTCCGTGGAGAGCCGGTTGGATTCTATGCGGGTGCTAATCACCCGGCTCTGGAGCGCTTTGAAATTACTGAGTTCCAGGTCATACTTTTCCGAAACGACGGGATACTGGTTTTTCAGATTTTTATTGCTCGCAAGCAGGGTGTTGTTCGCCGCGATCAGCCGGTCGCATTCCGCACTCAATTGCTCATTGATTGTCGTAAGCTCGGCCACGCGGCGCGCCATATCCTGGCTGGCGCGCTGTTCCGCGTTGTTACGCAAAAGGTTTTTGATCTCGAAGGCCGTATTGGTGGAAATGCCTGTAATCCTGGCCAGTTCCAAGGCGTCGGTCTTGAGCAGACGCTCTGCGTCAAGGAGGCCGTGCTCCTGCAAAATCTGCACTTCCCGATCATCGATGGAAGGATGAGTTCGAAGGAGCTCTTCGCAGTAACCAGGCTGATAAGGCAGGATATCGACGGTTGCCGCTGTCCCCTGGCCGGTGATGATCCCCCTGGCGGCCGGTTTTGACGCCGCCGTCCAACCCTGCAACATCTTTTCCACCTGGTCAATCTGTCCTATCAGGAGGCCATTCTGCTCAGCCGTATGATCTCCAGTCTCCAGAATAGAAATAAGGCCATGCAGCCGCGCCAGCATATTGACATCCCGGCGCCGGCCGGCCAGTTTCACAAGCGAATCCAGGGGTGTTGCATAGGCCTGCCGGACGGCGCTGAAGGGGAGACCTCCTTCAACGTCCTTGATGATTTCATGAAGCGCGACAATACTGGCGGCGGCGATATCCACCTCACGTCCGTTCAGGCCGGCGGCAATGTCCGGCGTCGCCCCGTCTCTTTTCCCCTCTACCTGCATATAAGGCCCTCCTTATCCTCTCGATACTGACGTTTCACTCGAAAATGCGCATCTAAGTATTCGATTTCCTTATATTCACCTGTGTAGCCATTTTCATTCTCATTTGTGTCGGGTACCGTCATGAGGGTTTCACCTGAAAATACCTTTCACCCTCCCCCTCACCCCCTCCCCTTGAGGGAGGGGGAAGGGGGAGGGGTAATTTTCATTCTCCTTTGTGACGGACACCGTCATGAGGGTTTCACTTAATTGCCGGCGCCCTGCTCTTCAGGGACTGGCCCCGGCCCCTCAGCGTCTGCCACATTCGTGGGCATTTCCTGGCCGTTGGCGATTTCGTGCTTCTTCTTTATCCACCATGCCTTCAGGCGATTGACATCGGCGAGACGGTCTTTGGCATCGTCACTTTTACTGACCTCCAGTGTTTCACCGGTAATCCTTTCCAGAGTCACGAGCACCTTGTCACGGATGTCCTGTGCATCGTCATTCAGAAGCCGGATCAACGGCAGCACTGCATCCTGGTTCCGGATGTTTTCCAGAGCCTGGATGGCGCTTTTGCGGACGCGCAGGTCGCAATCGGCGGCCGCTACCTGCAATAACGACGAGATGGCCTCCTGGGATTCAATCCAGCCCAGAAACATTGCCGAGGAATTGCGCACTTCCATATTTTCATCCTTAAGGGCCTCAATGAGCAGCGGCGCGGCTGAGGCTTGTCCCACCTTGTAAAGCCCCCGGACACAAGCGTTGCGTACCCCGGCATATGGATGTTTGATATTGCGCTGGCAGACGGTTAAAACTTCGGCATCATCGATCTGAATAAGGGCATTGATAATCTCTGCCTGCAGCTCCTGGTCGTTGATGGCGAGGGCTTCCTTCAGAACGGGACCCGCATGCTTGTTGCCCAGCTTGCCAAGTTCGCTGACGGCCAGTCGCTTGACATCCGTTTCGGCTTCGATAAGATCGCGCAGCGCCTTTTCAAAAATAACGGCGTCGGACCGCAGGGTGAAAGTTGCCTTTTTGGTGCTGCTCTCGGCAACCGAGCTAATACGCTTGAAAAGCTGTCCCTCGATCGCGCCGCGGGGCTTGACGGAAAATTTCGCCAGGGGCAATCCCTGCCGCTCTGCGGTTTCAAGCTCCGCCAGATATTTGTTCAATGCGCTGCTCTCGGACTCCAGCATCTTGATTTTTTCGATAATCTCCTCGGCCTTGGCGGTTGCCAGCACGCCGTCAATATCATCAGTGCTTGATCCCATCTGGCCAATCTCCAGGTAGAGTTGGCGAATCCTGTTATCAATCATGGCCAGCTTGGCATGCACCTCGGCCTTGGTAAGACCGAATTTTTTCCGTAGACCTCCCGTAAACATCCCGGCCGATTTTTTTGCACTATAGCCCATAAGCTGTTTCGTGGCACTGCCGACACCGCCCGCGACCCGCCCTGCATAACCGACGGATCTGCCCAAGGTCTTCACCGCAAACAACAGACCACTGCATAAAATATTGGCGACACCGCTCGACGCATTGCCTATAACGCCTCGTAATTTATCGACATTATTATCCATCATTGGCTCTCCCTCTTTCATCTTTTTTAAAAGACGCCCCGTCTTCTGTGGGAACAGATAAATCGGCCCCATCGGGGGCAACGTCAGGGGGATTTTCCTGCTGGGGCAATGCCCCCTCCCCCGGATGATCAACACTTGGCTGATCAAGATGATCAAATGGTTCTTCCGGTTTGGCGCCTGAGTCTCCGGCAGCAACGCGGATATCCTCTTGAGCAATTGGTGGCGGGGCCTCTTTTTTCACCATCTGCGGACTCCTGGCCGCCTCCTTGCTCGCCGCGGCAACCTCGGCCAGATGGGTCTGCAGTTTCTGGATTTCTTCCTCGCTCTTTTGCAACTCCTCGATAAATGTGGATATCCTTTCCGTTTCAACAGGACCGCTGACCCAAGCATTTACTACTTCAGCGCCGATATCGACATACAGGCTGTTGATTCTTTTCTCGCCCCGGCGGATTTTTTGCCTGACCCCGCTGACTTCGACGGCGGGCTTGACGACGGAAACCGCTTCGCGGATAAATCCCGCCGCTGATTCGCCGGCCTTGAACACTCTGTTCAGTATCGCCCTGCCGTCTGCCGACGCCCACTTGGCCTTGGCCGCCGCCGGCCCTGCCTGCCGCCGCTCAACTCCTGCCCGCTGTTTCACCGATGCGGCGCCATCACGGTAGGCCTCGGCATATTTGTGCATCAGAGGCGGCGCTTTCTTTGCAAGTTGGACGAAGGCGCCCAGCACATCGGACACCTTGTCACCGACACCGGCCGCGGCAGATCCCACTCCCTGGATTACCCTGTCCTGTGTTCCCGCTGCTTCCTGTCGATTTTTCTTGGCCGGCGGTGGCATCTCGACATCCTGGCGCTGATAATAATCCGGCCTGGCAGAGGCAACACCCTCCCGGAAAACCTCGGCCAATCGCAGCGTTAGAGCTGGCTTCTTTTCATCCGCTTCCAGAGAATAAGCGCCTCCGGTCCCATCATCGGCGGGGGGAGAGCCGGGCGATGATGATATTGTCTCTGGATTTTCAATGTTACCTGATGAGTTTTGTTCTTCCATAGGACCTGCCTTTCCGTAAAGAGATACTGCAAAATTTTTAGGAAAGTTACATTATATATATGCAATGATTATTTGCAGTTACAACCTACACTGCCTCAGTTTTTCTGATTAAGAAAAACAATAGCAATAACCCCGGCGCTCCCCCCTGTGTCAAATGTCAAACTTAACTGCATGGTGACAAGAGAGCCGTCGCTCGTCTTTACATACACGTTATCGAAAAGCTGTTCACGGGCAGCATATTTTTCCCTGAAAAATGTTTTGATTGAGTCGGTTAATAAAAAAATCTCCTCGGCGTTCTTGCCCTTTATCTGGGCAAAATCGCTGCATTTTAAAATTTCCAGCCCGGCCTTATTTACAAACTCAATCTTGTTGCTGGGCGAGACCAGGCACACGCCGTACAGGTAGGAATTAATAAAATTTTCACAAAATTTGATGTTGTCCTTGACTTTTGTCACCGACTCCTTCATGCTCCTCGCGTCCTCGATCAGCTTCGCGAAGGACATTTCATTCTCGTAACGCCGGATGAGGTTTTCCGCCGTTTTGACCAGTTCGTCATCGTCCCAGGGCTTGCTGATATATTTATCCACTGCACCTTTGTTGATGGCGTCAATGGCAGCATTGACATCGGCATACCCGGTCAAGAGAATCTTTTTGCATTTAGGTTTTAATTCATTTATCTTTTTTAGAAGCTCAGTCCCCTCCATCTCCGGCATTCTCTGGTCAGAAATAACAAGCACGATGTCCTCTTCGGTAAAAATCCTCAACGCCTCAACACCGCTGGCGGCAGTTTTCACGTTATACACGTCCATAAAGGTATCATACAAAGAATTGAGAATATCCTTCTCATCATCTACACATAAAATAGTCCGTTTTGCCGTGTTCATAAATTGCTCCCCCTTGTTATCCTTAAGAGTTGGTCGTATACTTCCTTAAAGTATAGCACTAAAATAATGGGTTATTCAAGCATTATCTGCATGTTATTGTTAACTAAATTTTTATTTCAATACCAGCAAGCTGATTGTAACCATTGTGCCTTCACCTAATTTACTTACCAGATTGATCTTACCTCCATGACGTTGTACTATTCTTTCCGTTATGGTGAGTCCGATCCCGGTTCCCGAACCGACGGGCTTGGTCGTGAAGAAAGGGGTAAATGCCTGCTTTAATGTTTCTTCGGACATCCCCGTTCCATAGTCAATAATCTTGATGATGATTTTTTTCCCCTCTTCATTATATGAGGTGAGCAACCTTACTGTGCCGTTATTTTGAACTGCGTCGCGCGCATTACCGATTATATGCAAAAGACATTGGTTTATCTCGCTGGGATAGCACGCAAACATGGGCACCTCATTAAATTCTTTAATATAATTTACGTTTCTATCTCCTCCATCATTCGTGGCGCACAAAATTTCCAGTGCCTGTTCTATACTTTGATTGATATCTAAAAGCCCCTTAGCTTCCATATCTATCCGGGAAAAGCTTTTCAGGTTGCCGACGATCTTTATTATTCTTTCGATGCCCCTGCTTATCGTATCAAATTTATTTTCCAGAGAATTCGTTAAATAGTCATAGTTTATCCCGGCCAGATAATCTTGGAAATCTTTGAAAAGGGGTTCCGGGAGCGGCTTATCATTCCAATAGGTGATTGCCCCGCTCATTTTATCCACCCCTTTTTTTAAAAAACTGATCGAGCTCTTTACAAAGCTCATCGGATTATTTATTTCATGGGCTATGCCTGCCGCCAAGGCGCCAATCCCCGCAATCCTGTCCAGTTCCAGGAGTTGCAGATCTATTTGTCTGAGCTCTTCTGTTTTTTCCTGCACCTTTCTTTCCAGCTCCTGATTAAATCTGGAGAGTTCTGCCGTTTCCCTTATTAACTTTTCTACAAAATGCCTGTCTGTTTCTCTCAGTTTTGCATTGAGGCCCCTTAATAAATTTTTCGCCATGCCCAGATTCTTGTGGAAATAGTTCCAGAATTCAATTCCATGGATTATCCCGATCACACAATCCGTAGATGCCCTGACCGTTGCCATGCGTACGGTATTATCTATCAAGGCCATCTCGCCAAAAAAGCTGTTTTCTTCCAGGGTAGCTATATTTACTTCATGATAATCTTCTTCTACTACGAATATACCGACGCTACCTATCAATAAAAGGACAATGAAATCCCCCTTATCCCCTTGATTAAAGATAGTTTCGTTGGCGCTCATTTGCATGACCTGTATTTTTTGTAAGGCGATATCCAACTGGTCTGCATCAAGGTTATTGAATACCTCATCATACTTAAACAAATCATTATTCTTAATATGTTCAGTGACTTCCTGAGATGGCAATATTACCATAATCCCTTATCTCAACTGAACTGGTCGCCTTCTTAGTAAGCATATTTATTCGGTTTGGTGTACAGGGAACATTATTGTAAAAGTTGTGCCTTCTCCTAATTTACTTTTTACAGATAATGTCCCCTTATGTTGTTCTATAATTCCGTGGCTTATTGATAGACCTAAACCGGTGCCGCTTCCGACAGGCTTAGTTGTAAAAAACGGGTCAAAGATTTTATCGATAATATCATCGGGGATACCGCTTCCTGTATCAGAAATCTCTATTTTTACCATGCCATCTTCCATACCGGTCTTTATTTTTACCTCCCCCTTATCTTTTATAGCATGTCCGGCATTTACTAAGAGATTCATGAATACCTGGTTTATTCTGTCAATATAGCATTCAATTAAAGGGATCTCCCCATATTCTTTTTTAACCACTATTCTGTCATTATATTCATGTGTCAGAATATTTAAGGTAATATCTATCGCCGAATGAATATCGCTTTCGGCAAATTCGGCGGCATCTAACCTGGAAAATGTTTTGATATCCATGATAATCTTTTTCATTCTATCACCGCCAATCAGGGATATCTCTATCATCTCTGTTATCCTGGACTTTAGATACTCGTAATTAATATCTTCTTTAGCTTTATTTATTTTTTCTTTGACGTCTGCAGAGATATCCAACTTATCGTATATTTCCACCAGGTCGAGCACCTTTTTAATGAACTTGCTCAGATTGCCGAGATTGGCATGAATGAATGAAAGGGGGTTATTGATCTCGTGAGCAATACCTGCAATCATCTCGCCTAAGGATGCCATTTTAGCACTCTGGACTAATTGCGCTTCAATTCTTTTTCTCTCCTCAATTGACTTTCGAAACTGAGAATTCAACACCTCAAGGACAATTTTAGTTATCTGATCATGTGACCAGGGTTTCGTAATGTATTTATCAACTGAACCCTGGTTAATCGCTTCCACTATTGCCTGTAGATCGGCGTATCCGGTTAGCAGCACCTTGCCTGCCCGAGGGTACAATTCATTAACCTGTGCAAAAAACTCAACACCTGTAGTTTCCGGCATACGCTGATCAGATATGATAAGATCTATATGATTTCCGGAAAGAATAGTTAGCGCGTCTTTAGCATTATTTGCCCTGAATACATTATAATTTTTGTAAAATGTATAATATAAGAGATTAAGGATATCTTCATCATCGTCTACCAATAATATTGATTGATTTTTTTTATCATTATCCATGCAAATATGCTCCTAAAAACAGTAAGTGGCAGGGAGGAGGGGGGCATTTCATATAAAAATTGTCATCAGCGTCGCGATATCAATTCGATTATCTCGGATTTCGTCATCCTTTTGTCAGCCTCAATTCCCTTTTCGCTGCATATTTGCAACAGATCGTTCTTTGTCAAAGTTTCCAGCTCAACAGTGGCCGCTGCTTCAGTTTCGGCTGCCGTCAATGTTGCACTGGCAAAGGGCGCATCCGATTCAGCCATCTCTTTTGGCGGCTCCTGCTCCGGCGTTTCGGCTGCCTCCACAAGAATAACAGCAGATTCATCCGACTTGTTGTCTGTCGGCGCTTCGGCTTCCGGCTCCGCAGGTTCGGGAGCATCCGATGCCTGCTCCGGCGTCGGCGTTGCGGCCTCTTCCACAGCGACAGCTATTGTTTCTTCCGTCGCAGCGGCCATTGACGCTGAGCTGTCCTTCGGTAATTCAGTCATGTGTGATTCCTCTGTGTCCGCAGCCTGTTGTGCAGTCCGTTCCGGCATCGTCTTCACTCCCGCGGCAACAAGTTCTTGAGCCGCTTCTTTCTTGGCCGCGGCCGCTGCCTTTTCCTCTGCCTCAATTTCCTGGAGACGCTGTCTGATGTTATCTATTTCCGCCTGATGCTCGGTAACACGTCTTACCCCTGTCTTCGCGGCTGCCGAAAGATTTGTCCTGTCTTCTGACGTATCTGCGCGAAGCGCAACTTCCTTGCCTATCTCGAAGTACAGCCGCTCTATCTTCCTTTCATATTCTCTCAGCCGAGAACGGAGTGTTCCCTTTTCTCCGGGTAAAACAATGGTTTTGATCGAAGACGCCGCATCGTAAAAATTCAAAAGCGCGGAGCCGCCAGCATTTAAAACCCGTGCTATGCCTCTGAGCAATACACCTCGCTGTTCCATTAAGTCCCCCTTTCCTTTATATGAAAATCTCCCCCTCCCTTTATCCCTCCCCCTCGACGGGGGAGGGAGGGGTGGGGGTGATTCTCATGCTTCGTTAATCCAACCCCAAGCATGGGTGTCGTTATATGATAAGCTCATCGATGATGTTTAAAAGATTTTGCAATTCCAGCAAAAGCTGGGTTTTCAGGCATTGCCAGCCTGGGTCAAATTTATCATAATGCCGACATTCATCCTGTGTCTTCTCAGGTAAACGATTAAGTTTTATTGCCGCGGAAATAGCCGGCTGCGCTTTGCCAATGGCAACAGCGAGTTTTTCCTCGGTATAGCCGTGCTGCTCCATCATACAGCCCAGGGCCGCGGCCTCTTCCACAGGTTTGAGGTTTTCACGCTGCAGGTTCTCAATCAGCGAGATTTCCAGGGGATTGCCCTCGGTAAAAATGGCCGGGATCTTCTCCAGACCCGCCATTTTTGCCGCTCGCAAACGCCTGTTGCCGGCCACTAAAATGATCTGACCAGTTTTGGCTTTACGGACGATAACGGGCTGGTACAACCTGTTGTGTTTGATCGAGTTGGCCAGCCCTTCGAGAGCTACCGGGTCAAAATATTTTTCCGGCAGTTCCGGGTCGGTAAGAATCAGGTTAATGTCCAACAGGTAATAACTGCCCTCCCGGCAGTCGTTCAGAATGGCCGGATGATCTTCCTGCCTTGGTCTTTCCTGTGCCAGCTTGGTTGTTTTGCCGGCTAATTTACTTCTAATGTCTGTCATAGGCTTAGAAACTCACTAACAAGTTGTTCATAATCCTGTGAGCCGAGGCTATCGAGTTTGAAATCGAAAATCGGCTCCTGGGCCATTTGGGATTGATTCAGGGCTTCATTGCGTCTGATATAGGTATTGAGGATCAAGTGCTTAAAAGGCTCTAACTGCTGGAATACCCAGTCATTACTGATTTTGTTTCTGCTGTCGTACTTGGTCAGGAGGATCCGGATAAAATCGGTCTTGTTAAAGTCGCTGTTTTTTACATGTTCGATGGTTTCCATCAGATCGGCAAAACCGTCCAGGGCGTAGCGTCCCATTTCGCAAGGGACAATGATAAAATTGGCGGCATATAAGGAGTTGATCGTCAATGTTCCCAGGGTAGGCCGGCAGTCAATGACAATATAATCAAAATCAAGACCGTCAATGGCTTTTTTCAATAGGGTTTCTCTGAAAAGTTCCGGAGCTAATTGCTGCTCAATCTTATCGAGGTGGATATGTGAGGGGACAATAAACAGATTATCGGCTTTTGTCGGCAGAATCGCATCTCCGATAGGCTTTTTCCTGGCCAGGACGTCGATGATCGAGGCGGTAAAGCTCTCCGGCTCGATTCCTATGCCAATCGTTGAATGGGCCTGGGGGTCCATGTCAATTAACAAGGTCCTTTTGTCTTGCCGGGCCAGGCCTGCCGCAAAATTGATTGACGTAGTCGTCTTGCCCACTCCGCCTTTCTGATTGATGATGGCAATGATGTTTTTATTCATATCCTACAGCACATCTATGAGAAGCCGCAAGGCCAGAACAAATATACCCAGGGCAATAATTTTTTTTATGACCGAGGGGTGCGTCTTGAGTGAGAGATGCGCCCCCCAACTGGCGCCCAGGATCGTACCGGTACCCAGAAGAACGGCATAATCCAAATCTATGTAGCCAAGTCCGACAAAAGCGATAAAGCCGAAAAAACTCGTGACGGCCAGGATAAAATGAGATGTCGCCGTGGCTATATGAACCGGTATTCCCAGCACGGAATACATGAGGGGAACATGAATGACTCCCCCTCCGATCCCGAAGAGGCCTGAAAATATACCGATTAAAATACTGGCGGAAAAACCTACGGCCATGTCCGGCGCATAAGAATATTCCTCGCCCGCGGCATCCTTTAGATATCTCGTTATCGGCGCTTGCGCGGCTTTCGTCCTGACCAAGTAAATTTCGTTTCCGGAAAACAGGTAATAGGACAAGACAATTAGCAACAAACTGAAAATTAGGGAGAAGCTGCTGACAGTGAAAAACTGTGACAATAATGCCCCGACAAGGACGCCGGGGCTTGCGGCGACGGCGTACTTGATGCCAATTTCAAAATCGATCCGTTTCTGGGCGATATAGGCAAAGGTGCCGGATATCGCATTCAGCATGACAACCGCCATGGACGTGCCAATGGCATGCTGGGGTGAAAACCCGTAGAAAATAATGAGCACCGGCACGTGGATGAAACCTCCGCCGGCGCCAATGAGGGTGCCGACAATCCCAATCAGGACGCCGGTATGAAAAACGATAATGGCCCCCAGAATACCCAGCGTCGCGTGTTCCGCGGTAATGGGCTGCGCCGCCATGGCGCTGCCTGCCATGAGAAAGATCATCCATCCCAGTAAGGTCGATAGCAGAATTTTCAATGGGTTGCCCTAAACCGTTCCTTGAAAGTGCTATAAGCCTGCACAGCCTCTTGAAAATGAATCTTTGCCTCTTCCTTCAGCCCCTCGGAAGAAAACCTGTCCGGATGAAACGCAACTTTCAGGAATTTATAGATCCGATCTATGCGAGAAGGATCGGTTTCAGCGTCAAACCAGGGAAAATTCCGGGGCTGTCGATGGTCGCGAAGGTTCTCCTCCTGCCCGCCGCCGGATTGAAGCATAATCAGCTTCAGGTCATAGGTATGCTCCTGCATATCGTTTATATTGAGAACCAGTTCATATAAGGACATTTTTTCCTTCTTTATCTCGTCATCCAGCAGCTCTGTTTGTCTTTTCAGCACCGCTGCTGCCCGTGCAATTTCCCGATCATTGACATTAACCAGTTCCTGCAGGTGGTTTCTCAATTCATGGGCAAGGAAGGCCAGGGATATCTTCCTTTCTTCCTCATCCATACGTATTTTTTTCCGCAAAGAACTGAGCTGCGCTTCCACGGCGCTGCTTTCAAAACTTTTCAGTCTATTCTTCAAAACCGACTCGCGCTCAGAGATCCGATCCCTTTCTTCTTTCATTTCTCGCAGAGTCTCTTCCAGTCGCTTGATAATGACGGCAAACGCCTCTTTCTCGGCGCGCACTTCCTGAATCGAGCGCAAATAGCCCTCCATGAGGACATATTTGGCAATCAGCATCCCCGCCGCCAATGAGGCCGCAATAGTCGTATAAATATGCGCTGTTGCCTTTAACTGGCCGGGAAATATGGCCGGGTAACGGGCATGGATCAACCAGCAAAGCCCTCCGGCGATGGCGGAGAAGTAAGCCAGTTTATCGGTAAAAGACGATTTTAAGATGCGAAATAGCAATTTCATAGGCATTTAATAGACTCCCTATCTGGTCAGCTCGCAGAATTTTTTGTCCAGGGCGCGTTTTTTGCCGCAGCGACCATTCCACTCCACATCTGCGTGAAAAATCGAGTTGTAAAAAATGTAGCATTTCTGAAGATGTTTTCATTGCCGACGTCATATATTTCAATATTTCCCCCTCCGTACGCTAAAGAGGCGCTGGCGCCATCATGATCGATAAAAACGACATCGGGACGGCGTTTAAGGCTAACGGTTTTAACGGTGAGCCCGGTCGTGCAATCGATCATGGTCATGGTTTTGTTTTCTTTTAAGAACAATCCCCATTTCCCGTCAGGCGCCAAATCAAATGCGTATATCCCCTGAGTATTGAAAGGGATGAATTCCCTTCTTCCGTAAGGAGATCGCAAAGTATGGAGTCCATTTACGGACATCCAGGCGAAAAGGTTATCGTTTATCTTTTTTAAATCAACAGCGCCGATGTCATCCAGACTGGAGGCCTTTTTTCTGCTTTTCCAGTCATATAAAGAAAGGGTGTCCGTCTGAAGAACATAGCGGTCCTCAAGGAAAAAGACACCCCTCGCGCCGGCGCTGTTTTTGGAAAATATGGAAACGGCCTGGTTTTCTGCCAAATCCCACACCTTGATATTGCCTGTCCCGGTGAAAACAAGATATCTGCCGCTCTGATCCAAATCCATGGAGATGACTGGTTCTTGATTGTCTATCCGCAAGGTCAGATCTCCCGTCTCGATAGCGAATATCCTGATGCTTCCCTTGCCATCGGCCGTCAGACCGCATCCGGCGATGGTTCCTTTTCCCGGCATAAAGCGCAATTGCGAAACCTGGAATCCCTCGCCGGCGTCAATCTCTAAAAACGGCTGCTCATCGGGCAACTGCCATAATTTGATGCGCCCCTCTTCTCCCGTGGCCGTAAGATTTTTGCTGGAGCTGTAGTCTATCGCGCCGGTGCTGCGCAAGCCGGCAAGCACGTGCGAGGGCGAAAGCGCAAGCGACGGTATTTCGCCGGCCCGATTTTTGGCCGTCTTTGCATGCCCAGGGAAGACATAGGCATAGGGGAGATCGGGTTTTACCGCCATCGTGACTGCGGCAACCAGAAAGACTATAAATATTATATATTTGACGATCGCATTCATCGGACGTCGGGGACCTTTTTAGCCGATTTCTCGGATTCAAACGTCTTTTCCGGGCCAAACCTCATCACGAATCCGAAAATGATGCCCGGAAACATCCTTAACCGCGAATTATAGTAATTTGCCGCCATGTTGTACCTTATCCTCGCACTGGCAATCCTCGTCTCCGTATCGGACAGTTCCTTCATGAGGTTCTGATAGGTCGCAGAGGCCTTAAGGTCGGGATAGTTCTCGGCGACGGCCTGAAATTTGGAAAGAGAGTTCTGCATGCTCAAGGTCGAAGGCGATGCCTGGGGGATGCTTTTCAACGAATCCAAAGCGCTCCTTACATCGGCGGCGTGCTGAAAGATCTTATTTTCAAAAGCCATATAATCATTGACGGCCTTCACGAGGTTAGGAATCAGATCATTTCTGCGCTGCAATTCCGCTTCGATCTGCGTCATCTCCAGGCGCGTCTTGTAGTACTCCACGGTAAAATAGTTGTAATAATAAACAGAGGCTGACAGAAGGGACAGAAACAAGGCCGTCATCGCTATCTTCATTGCCGCCGACTGACTGCTCCATACCCTGTGCTTGAGGCGCGCTACATGGTCCGCCCACTTTTCCTGGATCGTAGCAGGCATATCGGAAATAAGGCCTAATTCTTTGGCATACAATTTCTTGATGACTTCTTTCATTGTCCGTTATTAACCTTTTACCGTAATATACAGGGGATCGCCCAAACGAATAACGTCGAGGAGAAATCCTTTTTTAACGTCCACCTTCTTCGTCAGTTCAATGAATGAATTCATATCGGTCACCGGGGTATTATTCACACCCTTGATAATGTCTCCCGATTTGACGCCGGAGGCCGCCAGCAGGCCTTCCGCCTCGGCGATATATACGCCTGACTTATCGGGGGGCAAGGGGGTTATTTCCGCGCCCAGCCAACTGAACTCTTTCGGCTGTTTGATCGGAGTTCCTGCCGCCGCCTGTGCTGCCAACCCCTGCGTCGTTTTGACCTTGATGGTTTTTCTGGCGCCAAACCGCAAAACCACCAGATCAATGGCGGTCCCGCTTTTTGACTCCAGAAGCTTCGTGAAGTTATTGCTGTCCAGAATCTTCCTGCCGTCTATCCTGATAATGACATCGCCCCTCTGCATACCTGCCGCATCAGCAGGCATGCCCGGAATGACGTTGTTGACCAGGACGCCGCCGCGGTTTATCATATTGTTCTGATTGGCAATCACATCATCTACATCTAAAACGGTTATACCCAGGGGAAAATTATTGTACGGCGTTTTGGGACTGGCAACGTTCAACACCTGCCCCGGAGCAGAATTTTTCGACAAAAATCCCTGTGAACGCAACTGTGGATGACAGTCGCAACAGACCCCCCGGTACTGATGCGGCGGGGTAATGACCTGCCCGTCACGCAACCGGTAGGCGTTGCCTATCTGCCGGGCATTTATCCTCCAGGCGGCAAGCTGACCGTTGGCGACAGGGGTGAGTTCGTTTCCGAAGTCGAGAACGCCGCCCATAAGCTCCAACGACCTGTTGATGGGAACGGCGAAACTTACGCCGGCGAATGCCCCGCTCGGCGAATAAATTGCCGTATTAATCGCGATGACATCGCCCTTAGCGTTGATCAGCGGTCCGCCACTGCTCCCCTTGTTAATGGCCGAATCGGTCTGGATCAGGTTCTCATAAACTATCCCGCCGACATTGAGGGTCCTGTTCCGGCTGCTGATGATGCCGGATGTGACAGACTGGTCAAAGCCAAAGGGGCTGCCCATGGAAATAACGACATCGCCTGTTCTGATAGAATTGGAATCCCCCAGACTTGCATGGGGGAAAGGTCCGTCCCCTTGTATCCGCAAAAGGACGAGATCGGAAGTCCGGTCTCCCTTAACGATCTTGATCGGGTATTCAAGCGCTCCCGCGGGGCCGTAAACAGTGGCCTTAAGGGAAGACGCCCCGCCCACAACATGGAGGCTGCTCAGCGCATATCCCCTGGGATCAATGATCACGCCCGAACCTATTCTGGCATAATTGGCGATAGGCTCTCCGGCGTTGGCATTTTGATCCTGCATTACTGCGTCAATACTGATGACCGCAGGTCTAACACTTTCAATAATGCCATGGTAGGAAGTTTGAAGCGCTCTTGCGGACTCAGGCGCGGTAACGGTGTTCAATGCGGACTGCTTACCGAATCCGCCTTTATCGTCCCATTTGTTTTCCGTAAAGAATCGCCCAAAATAACCCCCTCTTTTCTGCGCCTCGTAGACAGACCAGACGAGGGTAATTATGACCATTACCACCAGCGCCAATATCCAGGGCTTGAAGTTATTCGGACAACTCTCCAAAGGCTTTTGAGAGTTTTTTCCTATGTCATCAGATGTTTTTTCCGTCCCCATAATAAACCGCTCCTACTCGTCTTTTTTCTTTGTTGTCGGCTCAGTTGCCTTTGGCTTGTTGTTTCTCTCCATGAGAGTTGCTCTCAGTCCCGTGTTTTTTATGCCCGCCAGCAGGGCTATGATCCCAAAAAACAGAAGCACCAGAGGAAATATCGCAATGATGACGTCCACGGTATACCACCAGTAGGTCACCAGTCCCCAGATCCCCAAGCATATCGCGACAAGAGCGAAAACGATGTTTATCATAATAATCTCTCCTTCTTTCTTTATTGTCTTTATTGAAAATGCCCCCTCCCTTTATCCCTCCCCCTCGACGGGGGAGGGAGGGGTGGGGGTAGTGTTCATCCTTCGTTATACCCGACCCGGGCATGGGGGCTACTGGTTGAATATTCTCTTCTTATCAATTTATCAATCGGCTTTTTTATACTGCTATTTGCCGCCACGCCTCTCTTCGATATCAATGGCCTTCTTGAAATACTTCACCGCCTCGTCCCGCATCCCCTTCGACTCGTAGGCAAAACCAAGACTCTGATAGGCCCTCACAAAATCGGGACTGAAGGAGATCGTCTTCAGATAGGCCTCAATGGCCTGGTCATGTTCGGAACGGGCATCAAAGATGAGGCCCGTCTTGTAATACGCCTCGGCATAGCCGGGATTGAGTTCCACGGCTTTCTTGAGGGCATCCATCGCCTCCTTGTTTTCGTCGAGTGCAAAATGAGCGGAACCCAAAAGATAAAAGGCCTGCGCAATACTGTTGTCGAGCACCACGGCCTTTTTTAAGGCCTCGCTTGCTTCTTTGAACTGGCCGGCCTGAACGTACGCCTTGCCTAGCTTAAAAAGCGCATTAACGTTGTTCGGCTCTGAGGCGAGCATTTTCTTATAGATATCCACCGCCCCTTTATAGTCTCCTTTTTCCTCCATTTCCTTGCTGATTTCCAGGAATACCTCCTTTGATTCCTCTGGATTGAGGGTAAACAGGCTGTTGTATTTATCGACCGACCGGTCCAGAAATTTCTTAAAGTTTATGGCTAACGCCTTGCCCAGGTACTTCAACTCGCTTGTGTTAATAACTTCCATGTTGCCCCTCCCGTAAACTATTAGACTGTAGCCTGTTAAGCTGTGGACTGTCATGCTGTAGGCTATTATAGCCTTACAGCCTATCTACCTTAAGTAGTCAGTAGGTTCCGAACCTCGTCTTTTTGACAGGGAAGCAGCTTACCGATATACCACAGACTTTCTTCATCTTTTCAACGATTGCTTCCTTTACCTTTTCCCCGATCATATGGGTTTCCAGGATAGATTTCTTCTCGGAAACATCAATAATCAAATCGATCCAATTCTTCTGACCCATACACCTGGTGTGGATAGATCTGACTCCTTCAACCCCCTCCACGGTAAGGCTTGTCTTCACGGCCTGCTCAATTATCTCTTTATCGGCAGCGGAATCTATCAGGCCATGAATGCCCTGAAGAAACATTTCCATGCTCATGTGATAGATCAACAACGCCACAACAGCGGCTGCAATGGCATCGGCATAAATGAAACCCAGTTTGGTCCCGATAAGGCCAAGCAGCACGGCCGCCGACGAAAAACTGTCCGCCTCGCTCTCATAAGCGTCCGCTATGATCGCCGGGCTGCCGAGTTGCGTACCGGCGCATACATTTGATCTGTACATGAGATAGCTGTAGCACAAGCACACCAAAGTGGCAAGTATGGCGGCATTATGAGGAATCTCATGAATACCGTATATTAGCGCCTTCAGGGTATCCAGCAGTATGAGCGAGGCGCAGACAAAAAGGATGGTGGCGGCAAAAAGGGTGCTGATGTATTCCACCTTGCCATGGCCGTAAGGGTGCTCCTCATCATGAGGCTTTTTCGCTATCCTCAGCGCTAGGAGGATAAAAGCGGAAGCGAAAGCATCGGCGACGGAATGCACTCCGTCTGCTACCAGCCCTTTGCTGACCGTCACCATTCCCACAAAAATCTTAAAAAACGCCGCAATGATATTCCCTACCAGGCTCATCCGGGGAGACAACTTCCCGCATCTTGCGCATTCATTGTACTTCATCGTAACGCCGCTCTTTGCAATATCGTTCTTCCTGAATCCTTCATCCTTCAGTTTACTTCCCTGCAGCCTTTAGTTATAATTCAGAGACGCGTAATTCAGAGGCCCCTGCAGGAAAGGCTGCTCCCTGAAACCGAACAATGTCGCCAGAATCTTGTGCGGAAAAAGGCGACACGTCACATTATAGTTGTATGTCCAATTATTATAATTTAGCCTCTCTGCGGTTACCTTAAACCCAGTTTCCTGTATAGTTTCCATCAATAACACATAGGGCCCTTTGGATTTCAAACCCGGATACTTTTCTATCAAAAGATCAAGCTCTCTGATCAGCCTGATAATATGCAAACCTTCGCTCTTTACGATTTGCGTCTCTGTACCATGCGTCTTGGTCAGTTTGTGCAGCGCAATCAGACGATCCTGGATTTTTTCCTCCAGGGTCGCGTACATCGCGACGACATTCCGGCATCTGGAAAGAACAACCTGCTTCCGCTGCATTTCAACCAGCAGCCTGCCGTGCGCTACCTGAACAAAGTGCTTCATATCTACCAGCTCATTGTAAGTGCGCAAGCCGAATACAAAAAATGCTATCAAGACAACAGCGGCTACCTTAACTGCATACATGCACTTCATGGCATATAGGGTTCGATGGAAACGGATACATTAGCAATATTTTCTAAGGTTTGCATAATGCTCCCCTTTACATGGAGGCCGATCATATACCCTTCGCTGGCAGACTTGTTGTAATCTACCTTAATGGTTATATCAATCCATCGATCCTGACCCAACTGACGGACATCAACATTTTTCACCTTGCGGACACCGGGGACAAGCTGGACGATCGATTCTATTTCGGATCTGATCTCGAAATTAACCGAGCGGTCCATCACTCCATTGAGACCATCTTTAAGCATCCCGCCGCTTAAACGCATCAGATCCAGCGTTTCGATAACCGCAACCAGCGGGTCAAGAAACAAGAGACCTATGTTGGATCCGATGATGGCCAGCACAACAAAAAACGAAGAAAAGGTGTCCGAATGATGATGCTTCGCATTTGCCAGAATTGCGGGGCTGTTTCGCCTCGTCCCGACGCAATGCAAATACCTGTAAAGCTTATAGTTTGCAATGACCGATATACACCCCGCCCAGAGGGCGGTCAGTTTCGGTACCTGAATCTGTCCGTACAGGCCCGCCCATACATCCCTGATGGAATGGACAAATAGGAACAGGGAGGCAATAAAAATGGCAACCCCGATAAACAGCATCGCCACGAATTCAATCTTGCCATGTCCATATGGATGCCTCACGTCAGCCGGTCTCTCTGAAACCCTGATGCCAATCACCACAACCAGCGATGTTACAAAATCCTTGAACGAATAAAGTGAATTGCCCAGGATTGCCTTGCTGCCGCTTACAAAACCAATAAAGGCCATAAAGGCCGCGAGCATGAGATTGAGAAGAGTGGCCACCAGCAGGGCCTTTTTACCGCAACTGGCGCAATCATTATTATTCAAAAATTTTAAAGCACTACGTGACATTTTGTGCAGGTTCCTCTGTTCCTGTGAGGGGGCGGCGTACCCATGCGGATATTCGGAGCAACCTTTGTCAGGGCATCGCCCTGGTCTTTCAGCAGTTGATTGGAATTCAGGGCCGTCCTGGAAATAGCATGGCATCTGTCACATGGCCCAAGGTAGCCGTGGGGGCTTTTTGCTGTGGCCAGGATCATCGGCGCCGCCTCCATCTGAGCTATTCCCAAAGCCTCGGTACTGAAAACCAAAATGTTTATATATTTGCCGCCACGGTAAACTGATAGGTTTACCCGGTTTGACTGGGCCAAATCTTTGGTCGCCAGCCGGAACGACTTAAGGTCATTTATCTTCCTGTCGTTCACTGCCGTGATGACATCCCCCGCATAGAGCCCCGCTTCCGCCGAGAGCAGCGTCACTTCATCGATCAGGACCCCCGCCACGTCCGGCGGTATGAAATTTGCCTCAGCGATCGCCGGTGTTAAAGGAATGACCTCCATCCCGATCCAGTGTCCTTCCTGTAGCGTCTTATCCGGGAAGGCGATAGGCGGCAGAGGGACGTTCTGATCCGGCTGGACCGGAAGAATGATATCCCCATTCCCCTGCGGCGGATCGAGCTGGTTCGGCTGCTGAACCGTATTCTCATGGTTTTGCTGTATACGCTGGTTGATGGGGTCCTGTTTCTGGACAACGGGTCCGGCCAAAGCAACAATATTGGGGTCTTTCGGAGTCACCTCGTCCCAGTCCTTTTCCTTTATTGCTGACGGCGCCATTGAGGAAAGGGGTGTGGCCCCTCTCAAATAAACGAAATAGACGTACAGGAACGCACAAACCAGCAGTATAACTACAACCGGATGGGCGATACGCGTAAGATGTTTCATTTATTAAGCTTTTTCCCCTGCTGGCATTAGCATGCTGTTTAGACCCTCGGCAAACTTAGCCTCGAATTTTTCTGTAAGTTCTGGTTTTGTTCTATTGAGTAGCTCATAAACAAGAGCCCCAACAAAAACCGCCATAAAAACCCCCACCAGTATCTTCGACATAGCTCACCTCCCTGTTAGACCTGTTACTTACGACGCACTGCCGGCAAAAAATATCTTATTTTCTCAGCCCCGCGCCGTCATCTTTTTCTCCTCAAAAGACGTAATGGATCTATCGATCTTTTCCGTAGCAGCAACCAGTTCCACTAACATATCATCCCTTTTCAAGTCTGCCAGACCCGCTTTTTTCACCTGGATTATTCTTTTGCCGATCAGGCTTAAACACTCCCGCCTCTTCTTTTTGAGGCCCCGTATATCGTATGTTAAAACAATGCCCTTGGCGCTTTTTTTTGCAGAAGCAACGGTGTATAACAAGGCATCCACAAATATATCCCCCAGGTGCTGCATCTTATACCTGACATCTCTGCTCATACAGATATCCTCCTTACTTCATTTTTTCCTGTTCATAAGATAAAAGATGCCAATCGCGCTTATCACTCCGACCACCATACTTATAACTATGATAAGGCTGAGTTCCAATTGAAATGGATTCCCGATGAGTATTTTAATGGGCACGGCCGTCCGATTCTGGTCGAGAAAAACAACCACCAGAAACAAAAACATCAACGTTACAAGGTAGCTTGATTTTAATTTCATGCTCTCGGCGCCTTTTATTTTAAGTCTTTTGCGCCGTACAAGAATCCCAGCGCGCCGCCTGTCAGACCGAGCGCCTTGAAGGTCAAAATTGCCGGAATAGCGACTTCAGCCATTGCTGCTACCGCGAGAGCTCCTATCCCCAGGCTAATCCCCACACCGAGACCCACGGCGGTTTTACCTGCCAGCATGGCAACTTTATAAACAGAATCTCCACCTTTTTCATCATAATCGCGCGCCATATTCATCTCTCCCTACTATCATGATCATATCCCGGTAAGCCCTTCCCCGCATGAGACAGTGCAATGAGAGGGGGAGCATTACCGCTTCACTGCGGTTTGACCGTTGCCCCATCGTTCAGTTGCAATAAAAGCAGCTTTTTGGACAAAGGCACCTTATCCCCATACTCGAGCAATTTCTTTTCAAAATAGGGCAATTTCCCTGTTTCCTTCAAACAAATGCCGATCAAAAGATCGCTCAGGTCGGAGATTTCTTGCAGGTAAAAGAAGGATCCGCCTGTTTCATTCGCCATCCAGCGAAAGTTACCCTCCGTCTCGGATATATTGTTGCATAAAATTGGATAGATTTTGATCCCCTTGAGCTTGAGCGCCTTCACCTCTTCACGGTAATCGCGCATTTTTGTGCACTCTTTGATCCCGTCCAACACCCCGTGGGGCGGTTTGTCGCCAATCAGAATGATCACTTTGGGCGCCGCTTTATCCCAGGTAAATGCCACCGCTTCGCGCAAAGCGCACTCCACCGCTTCCGGTCCGCCTCCGCCCTCTCCGATATACAGTCCGGGTGAACGCATAAAGCCGATGATTTCTTTTCTATTGAACGTCAGCGGCAGGATCTTGGTCAGATAATATTCATCTTCCCCTTCATCACCATGATCCTTGTAAGCGACGCAACCCATCCTGATCTTTGGCGAATACTCCAGGACGTTTTCTATGATCCTTATGATATTTTGTTTTACCTCATCGATGTAAGGGTCCATACTGCCAGTCGTGTCAATCATGAATAGGACATCGAGGGACGAATCGGCGTAGAAGCGGCCTTCCTTCAGCAGCTTCTCTTTTTCAGCTATCTTCTGAAGAATTTTCTCTTTTCTGTCAGTCAACCCATCAGTGCTCATTAGATTATAGAAACCCCCATCTTTTACCGCGAAGCAGCCCCGTCATATCGAAACCCCGGCAAAAGCAGATCAAGTTTGTCTGATGGCCTAATTCATTATTTTACTGTGGAGTTTTTTAGCACCGCCCCTCCCCCCTGTCAAGGGGGAAAAAGGGGAAAGCAATAAAAATTTTGTTGATCTTTTACATGAAATACGCTACCCATCTTACCACATTTCGGAAATGTTGTGTGACTTAAATGAAATCATACCTCCTGTCATCCATGTTGTTATGCTGCAGTAATGTCTTCATGACTTTTGCCTGGTATGGGCACCTCAAGAACTTTTCCGGGAGACCCTGGCTTTTTGCCGCGCTATTCAGTTGGGGCATTGCCCTTTTTGAATACCTGCTTCAGGTGCCGGCAAACCGCATCGGCCATCAGGTGATGAATATCGGGCAATTGAAAATTCTTCAGGAGATTATAACATTATCGGTATTTGTTCCTTTTTCCTTTTTGTATTTGAAAGAAGATGTTGATCTCGACTACCTTTGGGCAGGGATCTGTTTATTAGGCGCAGTCTTCTTCATTTTTCGGCGCAAGCTATTTGACGCCCTATGAAACAGCCCCTGTGGCATAGGATTGCGAAAATTGTCCGGTGCGCCGACAGCGCCACAGGCAACAATCTGCTGCTTTCCCTATTGAATAACTGGCTAAAGGAGTTTGGCATGATGACATCAATCTTAATTGACTCAAAAAGCAAATCAATGGCAATCGAAGTTGAATTAAAAGGCGAAGACAGGCCGATCAGTATCAAAATCAATGATTATGTGATTGAGCCGGATGGGAACGGCAGCATCGTTACAATTGGCGACATCTCCTTTTCCAGAGAATGGATGGATGTCCTCGCCAAGAAATTTCTTGCCAAGGGAAAGCTTTCCCTCCCCCTGTCTCCTGATTTGCTCGAACAAATACTTTAAATGATAGATTTGGGCGATTTTAATGGCGGGAATGCTGATCTATTCATTGGAACGGATAGTTCAGGAAGGTAAAATCTCACAATTCAATCATGTTGTTTTCGATAAGCCATCTTTCCTGAAAAGCGCGCCTTGCCGCCCAACCAACATCATTAATGAACCAGGCGTTAACGGACCCCCCGACAGCGGCGCCGATGGCCGGGATAGCCTGCATGACCTTTCGCTCGGTGATATTGACTCCCAGTTGTCTTCCTAAACTTTTCATGCCAATAAGCACAGATTCTTTAACTAATTGCTGTTGCGCAGCCTTCTCTGCTACCGTCTTCAGCGTCTGTTTGGCGATCATCACATCTATCGCCCGCAGTATTTTGACCGCATCGGCTTTTTCACTTGCCGTGTTGGCGCCGGCGGCGGATAAAAGCGCTAAAACAAAGTACCTGCCTTTTTCATCTTTGTTCTTGTATCCATAACAGAGGCCTATTTTGTGAATTGTCCTCAAGGCGAAAGTAATGATGAAAGGAATATCCAGCACCAATCCGTAGATCCCCCACATGCCTGAACCAACGCCTTCTGCAGATGCCACGCCGATTGCCCAGTTGTGAATTTCATTGGCTAATTTATCTGACAGCATAAGGTCTTTTTTTTTCAATTCATAAATTTCCGACACCCCTCCTTTTCTCGTGACATCGCCTTCGTCGGCCAACCATTCCGCCACCGAACTTGTACCGCCGATGGCATCCCGGATGGCCGACTGAGGTACGACAGCTTGAATGAGCATGGATATCGGAAACATCACGCAACCTAACGCGGTGCCGACAACGCTCGGTTTTTCCTTACGCCATTCTTCTATCGCGCGTATCTGCTCCTTTTCATATTCACCGGGGTTGCTCGTGATTGCCATGGTACTCGCAAAGCTCCTCGAGAGACAGGCGGGATTGCCTACCCCTTTATATCTTCAATCCATAGATGCCCATGGCAATATCCTGTTCCAGGGCTATCTGGGTATTCTCAATCTGAATGACATAAGCGGGAAATTTTTGGCGGATTTTTATCTTTTTCCCGGGAGACACGCCAAAAGAAACCAGTTTGCCGATCAAGACCGGGTCAGCTTTTCTGATAAAGGATATTCTGACCTCATCGCCTATATCCAGGGAATCGAGAGATTTAACAAACGTTTTTACAGAATCTTCAGCCCTCTTGCAGCAATCCCCTTCCGGTATCGGGAAACCGTGGGGACATTCCCGCGGGTGGCCAAGCAAGGTGCAGATCGCCTCGGTAAGACCGGGCGCCAGTGTATGCTCATACTCGCAGGCCGACTCCTCCATTTCCCCAAACATCATCCCCAGGACATCGACAAGCAGCCTTTCGGCCAGTCTGTGCCTGCGTATGATAGGCTGCGCCTGCTCTTTTCCCTGGGCTGTGAGAGTGATCTCCGTGCCGCTTATTTTCACGAGGCCGCTTTTTTCCAGCTCCGATAAGATTTCGTCATCCACAATATATCCATAGGCGCCCTCATGTTCCTTCAATACGTTTTCTACCGTGCATCTTCCCTTTTCCTCCAACGTCCAGACAGTCTCGATCGTTTCAGCCGTTACATCTACAATTTTCATATGCCACCCCTTAAAAAGAGAAATTATTCCACTGGAAAAAATAGTTCATGATTCCCCCGGTCATAATGGCGCAGGCGGTAACGGAAAGAATAATGGCCAGTGCCTTCTTCGCTCCCTGTTCCTTGATAATGAGCAAGAAGTTTGCTACACAGGGGATAAAAAGTATCGTGACAATCATCGCTACCACCAGTTGCCGATTATCCATGACGCCGGTGTCCACCAATTTTTTGAGCACTGCTATGCCTGCCTCTCCCCTGATGAAGCCCATAATCAGGGATTCGGCAAACTGCGGCGGCAGCCCCATAAAGCCTTTGACGACAGGCGCAAAGAAGTTCTCCAGATAAACCAAAAGACCGATCTTTTCTACCAGAAAAAGTCCCAGCGCGCCGATGACGAACAGCGGCAGCGCCTCCCGGAGAAACAGCAGCGACCGGTAGGAAGTCTTTTTTATAATATTTTGCATGCTCGGAATGCGTATCGGAGGAATTTCCATGATAAAATAGGAAGGATCTACCGTCATCAGCCTGCTCAGGATAAAACCTGCGGCAATAGTAAGAGAAAAGACAACCCCGAACACCACGAAAAAGGCAGCGAAAGAAACCTGCGCCAGAATAACCAAAATCATACTCAATTTTGCTGAACAGGGAATGCCCAGCGAAAGCAGAAAGATGGCGATAAACCGTTCTCTTTTGCTGTCCAGCACCCTGGTGGATAGTGTAGCCATGGTGACACAGGAAAAGCCGAGCACCATCGGCAGCACGGCCTTGCCGTTTAGACCTATTTTACTGAACAATCTGTTGAGCAGGATGGATAGCCGGGTAAAGTATCCCGAATCCTCAATAAAACCAAAGGTAAAGAAGAAAACAACAATCACCGGTAAAACCAGGCCGAGAAGTGGAACAATCGCCATGGCGTAGAGACCGTACTCTCCCATAATAAGCTCCCTCGCCGGGGCGTATGGTATCATTACCACGATATTATTAAGAAATGAGGCCACGACGAGGCCAAAAAAATCTTTCACTAAAAAGTCAACTAAATAACCTGCGGCAAATTTTCCCACAATAAAATACAGCACTACCAGCATGATAAAGAGGATCAGAAAACCGGCAATCGGAGTCAAGGCCATATTGCCTATCCTGTCTAATAACAGCGTGGAGGAAATTGGTGTGAAATAGATTGACTCGGTGAATACTGCTTCTGCCCAGGCATTGTTAGCCCGGTAAATAATCAGATCAAGTGGCTGGTACAGTGATTTCTTGGCCTCAGCCATGCCGCTCCGGGCGGCATCGTTATTATTGAGCGCGCTTATCTGCTGGGCCCAGCGTGCGGTCTCCTGCTCATCGGCAAGAGAGAAAAGCGACAAGGCCCGTTTTTTCCATTCCGGTTGCCTCTCGTCAGGCATAAGCGCCGTCAGACGCTGCATCGCATCTGTCAGAACGAAAGGCAACCGGGAGGGAAAGGATGGTATCCGGGCCGTGCCTAAGGCCGTAATAAGCGCGGCGATGCCAGCGCCTTCCGATGCCACCGTTTCGATTACGGAGGCGCCCAGCATATCTTCCAGTTTATGCCGCTTGACCTTAATCCCCTTCTGGGCGGCTTCGTCAACCATATTCAAAACAAGCACCAGGGGAAGGCGAAATTCTGCCAACAATGCAGTAAGCGCCAATGATCGTTTGATATTTTTTGCATCAGCGACTTGCACAACCAGGTCAGGCGTCTCGTCAATCAGGATATTCCGCGCCACCTTTTCATTATCAGCGTTGGAAAGCAGATTATACACGCCTGGAATATCAATTATTTCGATATTGTCCCCTTCGACCTTGAGGGCGCCTCTTTTGATCTCCACGACGGTGCCGGGGTGGGTGGAGATACTGACTCTGTCGTTGATCAAGCGGCTGAATACGGTGCTTTTACCGACATTCGGCAGGCCTAATAGCAAAACTCTCTTCAATATCAATCCCTTTCCATGCAGGTTGAGTGCTTTTTACATAGCAGTTAAGCTTTTTTTAATACGCGCGGCCAGTTCCTTGACCTTTGTTATAATCTCCCTTTCGTCTAAGGTGATGAGCCGACGATTTTTCATAACCAGTTGACCGTTGATTATCACCGTATCAACGTCGGCGCCGCCTGCGGCATAAACAAGGTGTGAATATTCGTTGTACATGGGGGTAAGATGGGGTTTGAATAAATCTATAGTGATGATGTCAGCTTTCTTTCCCCTAGCGAGGGAACCGATAATATGTCCCAGGCGCAGAGACTTTGCTCCTTCAGTGGTTGCCATATGAATTACCGTTCGGGCGTCCATAACCGTAGGGTCGAGGCCGGCAACTTTATGGAGCTTTGCCGCTGTGTCCATTTCCTGAAACATATCGAGGTTGTTGTTGCTGGCACAGCCGTCAGTGCCGAGCCCAACGGTAATTCCGGAAAGCAGCATGGAAGGGACGGGGGCAACGCCGGAGGATAGTTTCATATTGCTCTCCGGATTATGCACCACCTTGCAGCCATGTTCGGCAAAAAGGCGCATATCCTCATCATCCATGTAAACGCAATGGTAGGCGAGAAATCGATCCGTCAGATAGCCTATGTCGCGCAAATATTCCGTCGGCCTTTTAGCGAACCCTTGTTGCAACTGCGATAGTTCTGCCTGTGTTTCCAGGAAATGAACTGCATAAGTAAGGTTGTATTCATCGGCTATTTTTTTCGCTTCAGCAAGCAGGGGAGGTGAGCAGGTGTAAAGCGAGTGGGGTTCCACAATGATATTTATCAGGGGATCGCCTTGCCATTTCTCAATCAGTTCTCGCGCGTAGGCAAATCCTTCTGCCGGTGTTTTTGCATTGGGCGAGGGGAAATCAAACAATCCCTCGCCGAGAAGACAGCGCAATCCCGCCTGTTTTGCCGCCCTGGCCGTTTCGTCCTCAAAGATATACATGTCGCAGAAGGTCGTAGTGCCTGATTTAATCATTTCCGCACAGGCAAGCAGACTCCCCCAGTAGGCGAGCTCGGGATTGAAGTTTTTTACTTCTGCCGGCAATATATATTTATTGAGCCAGGTCATCAGTTCCAGATCATCGGCTATCCCCCTGAAACATGTCATCGCGGCGTGGGTATGGCAGTTTATCAGACCAGGCATGATGAGAGAATTCTCCGCTTCTATGAGCGTTTTACCCACAAACTGATTCAGGATTTCTTCAGATTTGCCGACCCCAACTATGGTATCGCCGGCTATTGCCACTGCTCCATCATCAATCTTTCTATCATTGTCATCGAGGGTAAGTACCGTTCCGCCAGTGATTATGCTGTCCACTTCCCTCACTTTTGACCCTCTGTTTTTTTTATCGTCTCCGGCTCTGTCCTATCTTTGTTTGCTTCCAAGATAGATTTCAGGGCTTTAATTATGCCAGGTCCTCCTACTAAATGCTCCTTGCCTTTTATACTGGATATTATACAGCTTGGCGTAGCATTTATGCCGTCTTCCTTAATAAAGCTCTCCAGAGCCTTAAAGATAGGCGTAACGTCGTCAATTGGTTTGAATTTAATACCTTTTTTTGTAAGAAAAGACTCCATCGCCGGAGGCGCGACGATTTTTTGTTCTGCCGCTTCAAAGAGCGCGGATCTGATGGCAAGGGCGCGCAAGAAGCTGCGATCGCTCTGAAGGGCATAGAGAAAATATTTTGCGTAGAAGATGGTTTCTTTATGTACGGGGGTGTCGATAAAGGTAAGACAGATGGCATTTTTATTGACAAGCGCCGCCAGAAGAGCTTCAACTTCCGGCTCTGCGGCTTTGCACGGTCTACAGAGATAGTCCGTATAAAGACGGACATTTGTGGGTCCGGAACCGAAAGAAGTAACAAGGTTTTCCTCGCCATATGCAGGGGTTAGGGAGCCCGTAAAGGAAAAGAAAAAAAAGAAAAATCCCGCCACAATGCCGATGGCAGAGGGTGCAATTTTGGTCCTGTCAAAGTTTACAAAACACATGATAATCAAGACGGCGCCGAAGGCTAAGCAAAATGGACAATAGGTGGCATTTATCGCCTGATATCCTACAAGGAAAATCTCACCGCCAAGACCAAAAGACAGGAGAATCAGGCATAGGGTGTCTTTCTTGAGAAAACTCAGAAGCAGCACAACGGCAAGGAAAAAAAGGCCCAGATACTTGAGATCGATGCCCCAAAGCGAGCCCTTCAGGTAGCGGCAGGAATCTTCGCATGAGATATAAAACAGGATTATGCCTGCTCCCAGCAGGGCAAGAATTCCTGTTAACAAACCTTTTCTTTCAAACACGTATTCCACTTGACTATCTTTCCCCTTTACAATCTCCCTGTTATCTTATCCCGCTGTTCAGCAGGTCCCCAATAAGCTCTTTCCTGAATTCAGTGACGCGACCATCCCTAATGGTTAAAATACCCTCCTTGCCCAGCCACTCAAATATCTCGTTTATTTCTGCCGTTGTCTTTCCTGTAATGCCTGCCAGTTCCGTTAAGGGGTCTTTATTCTCAGGGACCGGCCATTCTTTCAGAAAATATAGACCAACAAGAAGTTTCATCCATGCCTGAGCCAACTCATCAAGTTTTTCATTTGTATGCTTGATCCTGTGAGAGAATTCCTGAAGCATGAAAAGGGACACGCCGTCGCTATCCCTGAGGACATCCTGGAAGATACCGCTGCCGATGACTGCCACATAACTGTCTTCCATCGCGTAGGCGGAAGCTGTCCTTGGGGCATTTATCAAGGCCGCCATTTCACCGATGTATGATCCGGAGCCGATTTCCGCAAGCACTTTGCTTACCTGGCCCGCATTCTTTTCGATGCAAACCCTGCCGTTAAGTATTAAAAACATATCATTCCCCGAATCATCTTCCCGGAAGAGATAACTGCCGGCAGGATAAAAATGACCGAATTTGCGGAACAGGCGTTCATTTGTTTTTAGCACCTTGCTTTTTGGCAGCAGAAATGCGTCTTCCAGAAGAATCAGGTCTCTTCTTTCGTAGGAAGAAATAATTTCGGCGCAAAACAAAAAAATGATGGAGACATAGAATACCCAGATAACAAGAAGCACCACTGTTTCCATAGAGCCGAAGATTAGATTGTAACTTGCAGAGCCGCCTATGTACCAGGTAAAGAAGTATTTGGCTGCCTCCAGCAGGGTCGTGAAGACAAAGGCGCCTCCCAGGGCGCCCCATAGGGTTACCTTGCCTTTAGGGATAATCATATAAATAAGGGCTATGAAGGCTACGGTAAGAAGATATGGCAGAAGATTGCGGGAGATAAAAGCGTAACCATAGTATAAACCGCTGCTCCCTGTCTGCAGGGTTTGTTTTTCCGCAGCTGTTGCCGCATAGGTGATCCCCATGCCTGTTACACCGACAATCCATCCGAAGGGGATCATCGCAAAGGCCAGTAGCTTTGATTCGATAATGTTTCTTAGAGTTTTTGCCCTGAAGATTATGTTCAAAGCATTTTCCAGCGCTCCGAAAATAATAGTGGAAGACCAGATCAAAGTGATAATGCCTATCACCCCGAGGAGATGCCTCTTTTTTTCTATTTGAACTATCTGAATTAATTGGGCAAAAATATCTTCTGAAAAGAAAGGGTGGATCCTTTTTATGTTTTCTGAAATATCTTTCTGCACATCCGTATAGGCGCCAAAAAAATAACTTGCGGCCAAAACCGTGAGGAGAAAAAAAGGGATGAGATACAGAATGGCATAGAAGGAGATTGCCGCGGCCTGATTAACGTCACTGTTGCGGCTGTAATTTTTAAAGGCGTCGCGCAGGATATCCCATGCACTTCTAACGCCAAGTTCGAAGTCTTTTTTGATCTCTGCTGGAAAGTTACGGTGATTTTTATTAGTCATGCATTAAAATACCACAAATAATTATCTTATTGCAAAAAAAAGCGCTGTTGTCTAAAATGAACCGCGTCATGTTAATAAAATCCCGATCCTCAGCTAATTTAATTTTATTTCCGCTTATTATTGCCCTCGGCTTTTATATTTATGGTTGTGGGAAAAAGGAAGAAGAGGCGAGGATAAAATCTGATACAGGCCCCGCTTACGGAGACATCATTGTTGAGGGCTCGATTGGAGACGCCAGTAATCTCATACCCCTCCTCTCATCGGACAGCGCTTCCCATGGGATAGCATCCCTGATCTATAATGGACTGGTAAAATATGATAAAAATCTTAATATTACTGGAGATTTGGCTGAGTCATGGGACATTTCCCCTGACGGGCTGGTCATCACCTTCCATCTGAGAAAAAATGTGAAGTGGCACGATGGCTCGCCCTTTACGGCCGATGATGTGCTATATACCTATCAGGTTACCATTGATCCCAAAACGCCTACGGCCTACGCGGGTGATTTTCTCAAGGTCAAAAAGGCAGAAGTGATTGACCCTTATACTTTCCGGGTAACCTACGGCAAACCTTTTGCGCCTTCTCTGATGAGTTGGAGCAATGCTATTCTTCCCCGTCATCTTCTCATCGGCAAAGACATTTCCGCAAGCCCGCTGGCAAGACGGCCGGTAGGAACCGGACCATACATGCTTAAGGAATGGGCGGGCGGCCAGAAAATATTGCTTCTATCCAATCCCGGCTACTTTGAGGGACGTCCTTACATTGATGGGTATATCATGCGGATCATTCCGGATATGGCGACCATGTTTCTCGAATTGCGCGCCGGCGGCATAGACAGGATGGGATTGACCCCCCTCCAGTTCACAAGGCAGACGGAAAATAATCTGTTGAGGAAAAATTTTAATAAGTACCGGTACCTTTCTTTTTCCTATACCTACCTGGGATATAATCTGAAAAATCCCATGTTCGCAGACAAAAGAGTGCGCCAGGCGATAAGTTACATGATTAACAGGAATGAGATAATTGAAGGGGTGTTGTTAGGTTTAGGTCAGAAGGCAACGGGTCCTTACAAGCCCGGCGCCTGGGCCTATAATTCAAAGGTAAAAAGCTATCCCTATAGCCCCCAAAAGGCCCGCGAACTTCTGGCGGAAGCGGGCTGGCGGGACACCGACGGTGACGGCACTCTTGACAACCATGGACAGCCTTTTGCCTTTGAAATTATTACCAACCAGGGGAATGAGATGCGCAGCAAGTGCGCCGAGATTATCCAGCGACGACTTGCTGAAGTAGGGATAAAGGTGAAGATAAGGATCATCGAATGGGCTGCGTTTGTGAATGATTTTATCAACAAACGAAAATTTGACGCTACAATCTTGGGTTGGACAATACCCTTAGATCCCGATATTTATGACGTCTGGCATTCCAGTAAAACTGCTCCTCAAGAACTTAATTTTATCTCTTACAAAAACAGTGAAGTGGATGAGCTGCTGGAAAAAGGGCGCAGCACCTTCGACCAGAAGGAAAGAAAAGGGTGTTATGACAGGATCCAGGAGATTTTGGCCGAAGAACAGCCTTACGCCTTTCTTTATGTACCCGATGCCCTGCCCATAATCAATTCCCGATTTCGTGGCGTAGAACCTGCGCCGCTGGGAATCGGCCATAATTTCATAAAATGGTATGTTCCCAGGGAGGAGCAAAAACTGGTTATGACGAGGTAGCATGCCTTGTCTTGGCAGGAAACTATTAACTATACTTCATAGGGGAGAGATATGAACAAGAGCAGTTTATTAAAAATCCATGATGTTGTAAAATTTGTCGAGGATGTGTTCGGGAAAAGGCAATCTCTCGAAATAGAGGGATGGGATGCGATTATACGAAATGAGGGGCGCCGGGCGGAAGACGTCGTTTCCGTACGCACCTTTTTGGAGCCAAGTTCTTCCGATATTGTCTTTGCCGTCACCATTTTTGACGACGTCTCCGATTCCTTTAAGAAGCTGCCCGAAGTATTCAGCAACCCTGACTATCTCAAGGTTTTACGTAACAGGTACCGGGAACTTAACCGCACGGAAATTTCCTACTGGAAGATAGATTATTTTTTTTCGCGCCTTATGGAGGGCTCTGAAAAGGGGAGGCATAAGATCACCTTCCGTTTTACTGTCCGCTACGGGAACGAACATGACTGACGAATATTTACAGCCCGTAAGAATGACGACCTCGTAAAAAGTCCGAAATCCCCTCCCCATTGACGGGGGAGGGTTAGGGTTGGGGTGATAAGTGGCCGTATTCTTGAATGTTATTTTCCCCCTCCATTTTATTCCCTCCCGCCAGGGGAGGGAAAAGCGACTTTTTACGAGTTCGTCAAGAATGGCGCCTTGAATTTATTGACAGGGGTAGAAAAAATATATAAAACAGGCGCACCCAGAAGTGGCTGCCTGCAGGTTGCGGCGGCTCGTCGCGGATCATAAAAAATTTGCTGTGGGGGCGATTAGCTCAGTTGGATAGAGCGCTGGTCTCCGGAACCAGAGGCCGTGGGTTCAAATCCCACATCGCCTACCAATAAAATCAGATGGTTAAGACGTGGGAACGGGAATGCCGCCATGTTGAGAGCAGGGCGATCAACAATGCCGTTTGTTATTGCACAGTAATTTGAAGAGTGAAACCACATCACCTTCTCCTCTGGCAAAGGAAAAACAGCCGGTCCCTGCCGTTCACTCGTCTGCCGTCCAATCCGCACCGAGTGCCTTTCCCGCTCCAGGCACTGCGCCGCCTCCTCATACTGCAAGTCCTGTTGAAGCGACGCATGACGTCGTCTTGCTCATAGACAGCTCCGGAAGAATGAAGCGAGCTGATCCAGGAAATTACCGGACTGAGGCAGCAAAGCTTTTCACATCATTGCTGGACAAGGATGACCGCGTCGGGATCATCGGCTTTGGCGATTCAGCGACCGTATTGATGCCGCTTACTCAGAATAGGCGGCAAAACCGAACGGAACTCATACATGCGGTCAACCGGATCACTTCCCGGGAATTGACCACGGACATCACGGAGGCCGCGCGTAAAGCGTTCAACGCCCTGAAGACCGACCAGTCCAGGCAGGGAATCATCATCATGCTTTCCGACGGCAAGATCGATCCCGGATCAAAGGAAAAGGATGATGCGTCCTTAGCAGATCTCAATCTGCTCATATCGGAACTGGCGCGATCTACAGACGGGAAAAGATCATGACGTTCAGGGCCGTGGAGACTTCAGCAACCGTACGGACTACGGAAAAGAAAGAGCAGTTGCCTGCCAAGCCGAGTCTTCGCGAGAACAAAGATGTCTCCTGGATCGTGATCCTGATGCAGTTCTTTGCCGTGAACGCGCTGATCATAGCCCACGTTGTGCTTGGGCTGTTCATCTGAAAAAAGGTTGGTACGATGAGGAAAACGAAATGATAAAGATCTACGGCCTCTATTTCTTGCTGCTCACTGAGCTGCTTGCGGTCCTCGCGGCAGCAGCGCTTCTTTTCGTACGAATGCGGAAATACCGCTCAATCAATATAATTTAATCGCATCGCCAACCCCTGATTTTCGATGCAACACGATGCAAAATATCCCTTGACAGCCAAAAACAGCCCCCCTATACTTCCGCCACGAAAAAGGAAGTTCTTATCAATCAATCAATTACTTCCACTATGAAAAAACGATGCGTTATCAATCGTCTGCTTGCTTTGCGCATGGGGAGCCTCTGCTGGCTCCTGATCCTCCTCATCGCGTGCAGCGGCGACACCCAACCTCCCGGCACGGTCACCGAGGGGACCTGGGCTCCCACCGGGAGCATGACGGCAGCCCGAGACCACTTCACCGCGACCCTCCTTCCGAGCGGGAAGGTCCTCATAGTAGGCGGCAACGGAGCGGGCGGAGCCATTCTCCCCTGGTCCGAGCTCTTTAATCCTTCCTCAGCAACCTGGACCCCCACCGGCTCCCTGACCAATGCACGGAGCAGTCACACCGCAACGCTGCTCCCGAACGGCAAGGTGCTGGTAGCCGGCGGCTCCGGGACTGGCGGCCGGCTGGCCACCGCGGAATTGTACGATCCCGCCAACGGCGCCTGGGCCCCGACCGGCAGTATGGCGACTGCCAGGATCGGACATACGGCGACGCTGCTGCCCAACGGCAAGGTGCTGGTAGCCGGTGGCTCCGGCGGCCTGCTGACGTTGTCATCCGCAGAGTTGTATGACCCCGCCACCGGCGCCTGGTCGCCGACGAGCACCTTGCTGTCCGGCCGCACCAATCACAGCGCCACCCTTCTGCCAACCGGACTCGTGCTGGTTACCGGCGGAGTGAAGGCGGGAGCCTTTGAACCGTTATCCTCATCGGAGACGTACGACCCCTCTACCGGAGCCTGGACGACGACCGGGGACTTGCACGACGCCCGGCAGATGCACACGGCCACGCTCCTGGCCACCGGTACGGTGCTGGTCGTCGGGGGCTTCGGCGGCCCGGCCGGCACCCTTGCATCGGCAGAGCTCTACGATCCGACGTCCGGCATCTGGACCGCCACCGGCTCGTTGTACGCTGCCCGCAACAGCCACACTGCCACTCTCCTGCCGAACGGCAAGGCCCTGATCGCGGGCGGCCTGAGCGGAGAGACCATCCTGGCCTCAGCAGAACTTTTCGATCCAGCTTCAGGCCTGTGGATCAGCGCCGGGTCGCTGGCAGCCGCGCGAGCTGGTCACACCGCCGTCCTCCTTCCGACGGGAAAGACCTTGGTGTCTGGAGGCTTCGACGCCGGCGGTGTCTTGGCCTCGGCCGAGCTGTACCGGACGGTGTTGCCCGGCACGGAGGGCCTGTGGACGGCAACCGGGAGCCTTAGCAAGGCGCGGCGGTTTCCTCGCACCCTTCTGCTCACCTTTGGTCCCCATGCCGGGAAACTACTCGTCGAGGGAGGCTTGGACCAGACGGGCGCCCCCCTCGCGTCGGCGGAACTGTATGCCTCAACCACAGGGGCCTGGAGCGGGACAGGCTCCTTGAACATTGCGCGGGGGAACCACACGGCAACATTGCTGCCGGACGGCAAGACAGTAGTGGCGGGAGGCATTGACGGCAACGCGGTTTCCCTTACCTCGTCCGAACGCTATGATCCGCTAACAGGCCAGTGGACGACAACAGGCAGTCTCAAGACCGGCAGGGCCAATCACACGGCCACCCTGTTGACCTCCGGCCCCCACGCCGGCAAGGTACTGGTCGCCGGCGGCTTTGGCGACGCAGGTCCCCTGAATTCCGCGGAACTGTACGATCCGGCTATCGGGCTGTGGTCGCCCACCGGTAACATGAGCGCTCCCAGGACCGGACATCAGGCCGTCATGCTGACGGCCGGCCCGAAGGCCGGTCAAGTGCTCGTAATGGGAGGCTCTGACGACCAGGGCATTCTCGCCTCCGCCGAGCTCTACGACCCGGCGACCGGGCTGTGGACGCAGACGGGCAGCCTGGAGACGGCGCGCGTCAACTTCACCGCGACCGTGCTGACGGTCGGAAAGAGTGCGAGCCAGGTACTGGCCGTCGGCGGCGCCGCAGGGTTCCAAACCTTCGCGTCGGCGGAGTTATATGACCCAGTCGCCGGGACGTGGGCGCCGACGGGCAGTTCAATCGACGGTCGTCAGCTCCATACCGCCACGCTGCTACCCAACGGCAGCGTCATGATCGCCGGCGGCATCAGATCCGGCGCCTTCCTCCCGCTCCCCTCTGCCGAGATTTATGATCCGGTTGCGGGCACCTGGGCTGCCACCGGGAACCTGATCGCCGGGCGGAGCAGCCAGACGGCTGTTCTGCTGCCCATTGGCCAGGCGCTGATCTCGGGCGGATTCGGCGGACCGGCCGGAACACTGGAATCATCCGAACTCTATTCCACCTCCATTCCCTAAGGAACCTTCCCGCCAGCTCTATTCCTCTGCCAGCAGTCTATAAAAAAAAGGGGTAGCCCTCGTCGTTGATGAGCTGAAGATGCAGACTAAAACGATCGGCGATAAGAAGGAAATCGCTCAGATCGGCACCATCTCGGCGAATAATGACAAGACAATCGGGGAGATAATCTCTGAGTCAATGGAGAAGGTTGGCAAGGATGGGGTGATCACGGTGGAAGAGGCCAAGGGGATGGAGACCACCTTATTATACATCGCGCCCTGGAGGAACCGCTCCGTCAGATCGCCGCTAACGCAGGCTTTGAAGGCTCCATTGTAGTGGAAAAGGTGAAGGAAGAAAACGGCGCTTACGGATTCGACGCTGAAACTGCCCAATATGGCGATATGCTGAAAGCAGGAATCATCGATCCGACAAAAGTGGCCCGCTTTGCCCTCCAGAACGCCGCCTCGGTCGCCTCGCTGATGCCGACCACTGAGGCGATGGTCGCGGAGAAACCCAAGAAGAAGACCCCACCGCCCGCCATGCCGCCGGCATGGGGAATTACGACTAACCATTCCTGAAGCCGCCTGCCCGCATCCCAGGGAAACCGGGTCGGGGGGGCGGCTCCCTCCCGAAATTCGTGAAAACGTGACACATCTTACACCGATATCGACGGCCTCCGGAGGTAAGGCGGCTGTCAAGAAACTCCTGACGCTGTCCGGCGGAGCCCTTCACAAGCGCATCCTGGGCGATGGCAGGCCGGAAACGTATATCCGTCGCCTACCCGGAGAGGATTTCTTCTGGATCGTCAAACGGATCGGCGAGAAGGATTGTCTCCACCTCTTGCAACTTGCGGCGGAGAAGAAGTGGGAATATCTACTTGATCTAGAGACCTGGGATAGGGACAGACTCGACACAGACAAGACTCTGGCCTGGTTCAAGCGTCTGTGTGATGCCGATCCGGAGCGGCTCTCCGTCGGGTTGTTCGCCTGGAACAACGCCCTGCTCTCCCTGCTCCTTAGCAGAACAACGGAAAGGGTGCTATTCGCAATATATCATGATCATGTAAGGAACAGGGATCGTATCCGCGCTGGCCTGGTGATATATAAACAGGCGGATTTCCGTTGGTACTCAGCTCTTCCGACTGGTCTTGGTCGTAAAGACGGAGATGCTCTGCTTCACCTTTTACTTTTACACTTCGGACAGGAAGCTTTGGTCTTGCCATGCTCGGTAATGCTCTGAATGAGTGTAAATTTCTTTTTACAACCCTGACATTCATATTCTTATGTGGGCATATCCTTCTCCTTTCCATGTAATGAGTTTTCAGGTGCTAATTCCACTTTGCATTCAAGTTGACACTGTGATATATACTCGCCATGGAGGTTGGCCATGGCGAGACAAACTCAAATCGGTATTGGAGAGATACAAAGAGCCAAGCAGTTGCGTGATCAAGCCACGACAGTAGCAGAGT
>DATESZ010000156.1:0-12870 GCA_035283845.1 Syntrophales bacterium
ATCGCCCGGGCCGCTCTTGAGGCCTCCATAAAGTATTCCAAGGAACGCACCCAATTCAACCAGCCCATTTCCAATTTCCAGGCAATCCAGTGGATGCTGGCGGATATGGCCACCCGGATAGATGCGGCGCGGCTTCTTACTATGCGGGCGGCTCATCTCAAGGACTCCAAGGAACCGTTCTCCCAGCAATCAGCAATGGCAAAACTATTTGCCTCAGAGGTGGCCACTGATGCGGCGCACAAGGCAATCCAGATTTACGGCGGATACGGCTACACCAAGGACTACCCGGTAGAACGCTTCTACCGCGATGCCCGGATTACCGAGATATACGAAGGAACGTCGGAGATACAGAGATTGGTCATAGCGACGAATTTACTGCGATAGATCTGTCCGAGTTGATGCGATTGTTATGGGAGATGTTTCAGATCCTCCATATCCTTAAACCGGCCGCATGCCTGCTTGTTGGTTTTAAGATCCCTAAGCGAAATGAAGTTCACCGGTATGTCATCTATGTCTATCATCTCTCGTCGCAAATAGCATTCTTCAAAATTTACACCGGAGGCTCCCGTTATTACTTCGATCCTGATGGGGGGGACACCCATTCGGATAATCTTGTCCTTTTCGATGAATAAGTCTTTAATCGCCTCTTTTTCCGGCATACCAAAATCACGAAGCGCCTGCGCCGTCTCTTCAGCATTCACTTCGCTGACCGCGATCCAAATATCCATATCACCAGTGGCCCGCGGATAGCCATAATAACCCACAGCATATCCGCCAACCACAAGGTACTTAACGCCGTGTGAGTTCAGCAGTCTCAAGAAATCTTTGAAGTCTGGATGTAGTTCGATCTGTGCCATAAACCATCCTTCGGTTAATCTCGATTGCATTCAAGCGGTCAGCATTTCCACGGGACAGCCAATATTGTTTCTCTTCCGTAAATTCATCAAGGGAAGTGATAGTAAGTCGCGTTTTATCCAGACGAGGCATTTCACTATCCATATCTCTTTATTCCTTTCATCTTTCCCATAACGAGAAGCTAAGCGGCGCGCAGCTTTTTAGCGCGTCCGGTTGAGTGCTTCGTTAGGCGTTGTGTCGATCTTGTAATTTCAAGGAGAGATCTTAAGGCGTCATTCACAGCAGCCGAATTGGTAAACGCCTTGGCTATTTCGGGTTCGAGGACGGCTATATTAGCCCCTTCCTCTATTAGTCGCTTGAAGTACTTACCACGAACGGCCTTCGAATAATCGAACTCATATTCGGGGCGCAGTTCCTCAATAGTTTTAGTTTTCATGTCTTTTCCTCTCCGATATAGTTGCAGGACGTGCGTTGATAATCCGTATCGCATCCCCTCTTTCCGTGTGTGATACAACGAACAGACGTCCTTGAGATGAATAACCAATGGTAATGAATCTATCCTCTTCAATAGAATGGTCCGTGTCAGCGAACGTTGCCGATACGGGATCATAGAACACGGTGACGGCTTCGTCAAAAGAAATTGAGTGTTTCCTTATATTCCTTTTCTCTTTATCCTTGTCCCACTCAAATTTCATAATATGTTCCTATAACATCAGGGATACTTTCAATATTTATAAAATAGGGGAAGTGTCCCGGATTTGAGGACAGCCACTGATTAGTTCACCGTAAATGAGTGGCTGTCCCAAATTATTAATTCTTTTATTTTGAAGAAAGGTTATTTACTTCTTAGCGTGTTCAAGGTCTAAACCTAAGATACATTTATTTACTGCTCTATCCTCCTCCAGTTTCAAGCTGTGACGTTCGATCAATTTTAGAAATTGGCGCATCTGGTCTGGTATGGTTTCGCTTGCCCTTTCACCTCTTGGAGATTGACAAGCTCCGGAATGTCAGGATGCACGAAAATGTGGTGGCTGCCATCAGTCCGCGAAAGTCGGAACCCGAAGCCTTCCACCAGCTCTATCATATCAGAGAATCGGATATTTTTCGATCCGGCACGTATCTTCTGTAATATCTTGCGCTTTGTCACTATATCATTCGTCCTTGGTTAGCCGAATCAGTGTAATAAGATATTAAACCGACACCTTTTTTATGGATTCAACTATCTGATTGTAACCGGTACAACGACAATAATTCCCTCCGATGTGCCTCTTTATCTCTTCTTCCGTCGCCCTGGGGTTTGAATCGAGCAGCGCTTTGGCTGTCATGATCATTCCCGGGGTGCAGAAACCGCACTGGACCGCCCCATTCTCCACAAAAGACTTCTGCAGCGGATGCATTTCCCCGCCGGCAGTAAGGCTCTCTATGGTCTCAATTATTTTCCCCTGCATCTCTATGGCAAGCTGACAGCAGGATAGAACAGCTTTGCCGTCCACCAATACGGTGCATGACCCGCACTCCCCATGATCACACCCTCGTTTCGTTCCCGTCAAACCAAGCCCATTCCTCAGGACCTGAAGGAGGGTGTAATGATCCTCCAATATAACATCCCTCGGCTCGCCGTTGACATGCAGTTGCACGATCTTCTTCATTTGCTCCTCCTGCTTTCTCTAATCCGGATTATTCTCCTGCCGATAGGTCAGGGCCATTTGCAGCCCCTTCTTGACAAAGTGTTTTACAATCGCCCGCCTATGATTGGGAGACACCCAGATGGGAGAAATCGGCGATGAATCCTTGACGGTAAGTTCAGCCGCCTCATTCATCAACTCTTCATTTATTTTTCGGCCCTTCAGCGCATCCTCACCCCTGATCGATCTGACCGGACGAGAGGTTACGCCGCCTACGGCGATTCTTGCATCTTCACAGACACCGTTCTTGTCCGCAAAGGTAATGCGCATGGCCAGGTTAACCAGCGCGAAATCAACGACCGCCCTGGGCGCATCTTTGAAAAATACACAGAAAGAATGGGAAGGCGTCTTTGGTATCCCTATCTCGGCCAGGATCTCATCTGAGGCCAGGAGGTTCGGAGGATCGCCCGATCCTGAGTAGAATTCATGTATAGGGATCAGCCTCTCGCCGCCTTTCCTCACGATCCTAAGACCGGCATCGAGTGCCATCAAAGCAGGTACCGTGTCTGCCAGGAATACGCAATTGCAACGGTCGCTGTTCTTGATCACGAGACATTGGGTTCCCCCCATCTTATAACACCGGGGGATAGCCTTCCTCCACTGGGCCGATTGATTGTAATACCAGCACCTGGAGTTCAAACAGATATTGCCTCCTATAGTTGCCACATTTCTGATCTGGTTTGACGCCACCCTTCCGGCCGCATGAGCAAGTATTGGGAAATGTTCTCTCACTGTTTCGGACTGGGAAATGGCATCAAGCGTCGTGAGCGGGCCGAGCAACATCTTGTCGGGATTTAAGGTAATGCCGCTCAACGCATTCAATGCCTTTATATTGATAACAAACTCCGGACCCACGGTTTTCTGTTTCAGATGGATCAGCAGCTCCGAGCCGCCGGCGATAATTTTCGCTTTTCCGCCCTTTTCCCTCAGGAGGTTCAGGGCTTCATCCAAAGTGGAAGGCGTCAGATGGGTAAATCGGTTCATAGTCATGATGAGGCGCCTCCTTCCTCTCTATTTTTCAAAGCCTTCAAAACCTTTTCCGGCGTGACAGGCAGATCTTTGAACATAATACCCGTCGCATCATATATGGCATTGACGATGGCCGGCAATGTGCTCACCTCTGTGCCTTCCCCGCACTCTTTAGCCCCGTAAGGGCCCACCCCGTCAGATTCCGATTCAACGACAATCCCGTGCACAACCGGCATCTCAAAGGGGGAAGGAATTTTATACTCCAGGAGGCTGGGATTCATGACTAAGCCATCTTTCATGACCACTTCTTCTATCAGGACATGGCCCGTCCCCATATGAATAGAGCCCTGCAGTTGTCCCTCGACGGCCAAAGGATTAATCACGATCCCCACGTCATGGGCATTCACCATCTCCAGCAAATAAACCTTGCCTGTCTCAGGATCAACTTTCACCACCGCAATCTGCGCGCCGAAGCTATAGGTGGCAGCAGGATCATTTTCTGCCGTATTCCAGTTAGGAACCTCTATAGGCGCCTGGTAAAAACCCCTTCCGACAATGGGCATCGGGAGGTCCCGATACATGTATGCCCGGAGCGCCTTTCTGAACGTCATGCTCTTTTGAGGCGACCCCTTCACAAAGATTTTCCTGTCTGCGGCCGTAAGATCTTCCACATTGCACTCCATTTCATCTGCCACAACCTCCATAAGTTGCTTCATTGCGTCACTGCCCGCACCTTTTGCGGCATTACCGGACATGGTGGCCACCCTGCTTCCAAACGTCCCGGGGTCGTAAGGCGTAACGCCCGTATCTCCGGAGATGATCCTTATATCTTCCAAATATACGCCCATCTCCTCAGCCACTATTTGAGACAGATAGGTATCCGATCCCTGTCCTATCTCCGCTGCACCGGTAAGAAGACTGACCCCGCCATCCTCATGGACGTGGACGATGGCGGCAGCCCCGGTATGGGGAACAAGGTTGCAGCCTGACAGGTAGCCCATTCCAGCCATGCCGATGCCGCAGTAAGGAGGCATTTTTCCTTTTTTTTCGCTCCAATGTATCTTTTCGGCCGCCTGCTTCAGGCAATCCGTAACACCGCAGCTTTTGACATTAATATTGTTTGCCGTCCGATATCCCTTGTGGACAGCATTTTTTAACCGGATCTCCAGCGGATCGATATTGAGATCCTTGGCGATAAGGTCCAAATGGCAGTCCGCCGCATACCTCATCTGGAGCACTCCGTGTCCCCTCTGCGGGCCCGCGGGCGGCAGATTGGTATAGATCAGATAGCTATCCATCTTTACGGCGGGAATTTTATAGGGCAAATTCAAAAAAGTGGTAGCCAGATACGTCGCCAGGGGTCCTGTTGAATTATAAGCGCCTGATTCCGACAGTAACTGCCCCGTTACCCCCAGTATGGCGCCGTCCTTTTTCATTGCCGTTTTCAGGGTAATGGTCATTTCATGACGTCGGCGCGTGCAAATAAGGGATTCCTCTCTGGTATAAACGATCTTGACCGGCCTGCCCGTCATTCTGGACAGGAAACTCGCACAGACATCCAGGGCAAACATCTCTCCCTTGCCGCCAAACCCTCCCCCGATATAGGGCTTTATGACCCGGACATGGCTTTCAGGAATGGCTAAGGTATGGGCTAACAGCCTCCTGACATAAAAGGGGATCTGTTTGTTTGCCCATACCGTCAGCTTTCCATTTTCATCCCATCGGGCCAAAACCGCATGGGGTTCCAAAGGAGCGTGAGCTGTGGGCTGAGACCTAAAGGTATCTTCCCGCACATATTCCGCTTCGTTAAAGGCCTTTTCAACATCGCCGGCGTTCAGATGGATCTCGTTGCTGATATTATTCTTCTTGCCTTCATGGATTTGCGGCTTGCCCTGCTCTCTCGCCGCGTACACGTCGAACAGCCCTTCCAGGACTTCATATTCCACCTGTATCAAATCAAGGGCCGCCTCCGCTGTCTCCTCATCCACGGCAGCCACAGCGGCCACATCATCGCCGATATAACGCACCTTATCCCTGCACAGGGCATATTCATCGGCATAACGTGGATCTGTACCATACTTTTTTTCGGGAAGATCCATTCCCGTAATAACCGCCTTTACGCCGGGCAGCCTCTTTGCGTCACTGGTATCAATCCTCTTGATTTTGGCATGGGCGTGCGGACTTCTCAATATTTTCCCGTACAGCATGTTGGGCAACACCATGTCGTCCACATATGCTGCCTTACCCGCCACCTTGTCATAGGAATCAACACGCGGCAGCGGCTTTCCCAATACCGAAAAATCTCTATGCGCCTCCATACTCTTACCTCTGCTTATTCGTTTTTGCCTTTATTCACGTATACTACCCTCCCGTCATCAATCAGTTTCTGGACCCAGGAGCCTTTCTTCGGCTTCACGGCATAACGGGTAAAGGGAAGTATCTCGGGGGCCTCATATTTCCCCTTCTCAAATGCTTTCTTACCCAACTTCAATGTCATTGCCGAAACAGCCACATGCCTCCCTACGTTCCTGAGCGACTTCTCGTTCCTCCAACCCTGGGTGGGAGGAACAGTCCTGCACGCCGCCTTGGATAAGGCCTCCTTTCCATAAATGGTCTTGGCATCGCAGGTTGATACAAAAGCCCCATGGACAGAGGCCATCGGATTTGGATCCTCCACAGTAGGCCACGACCCTACCGGCAGCATCCCCAAACCCTGGGCCCACATCCATATGTCCTGAGCGCAGACCTCTTGCCCGGCGATATCCACACCGCCAACCGTTATTACCCCAATAGGTTTGTACCTCATCCTTCCAGAAAATTTGTCGAAAGACATGGGCCCAAACATATGCGCCTTTTCCATTAGAATCCTGGAAAGCGCGGTTACCCCCAGGGTATAGATCGGCGTGCCGAATATTAAGCCGTCGCTTTCCATCATCTTTGTTAACAGAACTTCCGCATCGTCTTCGAATTCGTAACACTTAGGCCTTTTAGCATCAGCAGGCTGCTGCCAGCCGAAACACTTCATACATCCCGTACAGGGTATAAGTTTATAATCTCCGAGATTGACGAATTCCGTTTCAACATAATCGTATTTCTTGGCTGTCGCCAAAGCCAACTTAACCCCCCATTCAGTGCTTGCATGACGCGCACTTCCACATACCCCAAGAATCTTAACCTTTTCCATAATCAACCTCCTTATAATTTTTTATGTATTCTTAATGCTATCACGTTTGAAATTTCAAAGACTTATCATAAGATAAACACCACCTTTCCATGTTTTTTTTCTTCCGCACTATCCCTTATATCTACTCGGGTATGGTTCGGGTATTATTTACGATGAACTTAAGTAATTTATGAGGCGGTTTCATAGTATGATCCAATGCCTTACAAAAAAAAGGCATCGCTCAATTTTAGGTTTAATGAATGTTCATATGGCATCTTCCAAAAACCTTGTCAAGTAAAAAATTCGTTACATCTCCACCACCAGAGCTACCGCCTCGCCGCCGCCCAGGCATAGTGTGGCAAGGCCTCTTTTGGCACCTCTCTGTTTCATGGCGTAAAGCAGAGTGGTAAGGACCCTGGCTCCGCTTGCCCCGATGGGGTGGCCCAGGGCAACTGCTCCGCCATGGACGTTCACTTTTGAAGGATTTATGCCAAGATCTCTGATAACCCCCACAGTGGAAGCAGCAAATGCTTCATTGATCTCGAACAAGTCGATGTCCTCCATCCTCAGGGCTGCTTTTTTCAGGACTTTAGGAATCGCCTTAAGGGGCGACATGAGCACCTGTTCTAACCCCAAACCGGCAGAGGCCTGAGCAACCACCTCAGCTATAATCGGCGCCCCTAATTCTCCGGCCCTTTTCTCCGACATGACCACCAGGGCCGAGGCACCGTCGCTGATCTTTGAGGAATTTCCAGCGGTTACTACCCCATCTTTCTTAAAGGCCGGTTGAAGATTGGCCATTTTCATCAGATCAGGGACAGTGGGGCCTTCATCCCTATCTATCAGAATAGGATCTGCCTTTCTTTGAGGAACTGAAACGGGCAGTATTTCCTCCTTGAATTTCCCGTTCTTTATCGAGTCCAGGGCCTTGGTATTGGACTCATACGCCCACATGTCCATATCCTCCTTGGAAATATCATATTTTTTAGACACCAGTTCCGCCGTGTAGCCCATGTGGCAGTCGTTCACTACATCCCAAAGCCCATCGTGAACCATATGATCAACAATATTCCCGTTTCCCATTCGGTAGCCTGATCTCGCCCTGTCGAGATAATAGGGGGCCTGGCTCATGGATTCCATGCCGCCGGCCACGCCCACCGCAGCATCCCCTGTCTGAATGGCTTGGGTAAGGAGCATCACGGCCTTCAGACCGGATCCACAAACCTTGTTGATGGTGAGCGCCCCCACATCAAAACCAATGCCACCGGCCTTGATCATCGCCTGCCGGCAAGGATTCTGACCAAGGCCACAGGGAAGTACGTTTCCCATAATGACCTCATCCAGATCTTGCTTGCTGACGCCGGCCCTGTTTATTGCCTCGTTAATGACCATGGCGCCCAAGTCCGGGGCACTGAAACCGGAAAGCTGTCCCAGAAAATTACCGATGGGTGTCCTCACTGCACTGCAGATAACAACCTTCTTCATGACCGCACTCCACTAACTTGCTCGGAGGTCTCTCTTAAAAGAGATCCTCCCCCATCCCAAGGGTCTCCAAAAACGCCTCCGTACGTATTGCAAAAGGTCCGGCCGCCAACGTCACGTCAAACTCGAGGGAATAGGATGGAAAGCCTTGCCTCTCTAAGAACTTCCTGAGCTCCGGAATATCGCACTCATGGGGATCACAGAACTTCTGCTGTATGATCATTATGCCATCCACATTCCATTCTCTGGCAAAATTCAGTATAGTCTGAAACCTGCTTCTTTCCGGCCAGTCCTTGGTCGGACAGGGAGTTCGCGTAACATATCTCTCTGCAATCGCTGTAAGCGGATCTTCAATGCTTGTATCCACTTCATTCCAGAACGACCTGGTAGTAGAGCAATGCTCTTCGATGACCACGGTGCAGCCCACAGACTCCCTTTCTCCTAAGCTTTCAATCAACTCCAGGTACTCAATGTCGTCATTCTCACTTCCCACGAGCATAATCCGTTTGCCCGGATCCCTGTTCAGCTTCCGGTCAGGCAGCTCTCGAAGGACTTTTTCAGCTACTTTTGTAAACTCTCCCTTATCGGTGAAAACGGAACTCATAGCCATGTACATGCTTTCCGCCCCCGTTATCGGTGGATTATTCATTTTCCTTAATTCATAGATCTTCTTCATCACCTGTCTGGACTTATTGACAATATCGATTCCCCCGCGCAGATCATCATCAGTAATCTCCCTGCCAATCCACTCCTCAAGCTTTTTTTTCAGCGCCTTGCATTCTTCGACCAGAAATGGGAGCGCCCTCTTGCTCTGAACGTGGTGTGGCATGGGCAGATAGTAACTCCACCCCGGGTTTCTATGTATCTCCCAGCTCCAGAAGGCCTGACGCAGATGGAGACATGATTGCCCGATCGTAATGCCATCCAGGTATCCATATTTTCCTTTCAGGCCCTGGGCCAATACATCGCGGCAAAAAGGACAAAACATGGCGAAGATATGAGGCTCAGTCACATCCTGGGGTTCATGTGAACCAATAATCCTGACGGGGAGGATATCGGCCGCATAAAATAGTTCTTCGGGGATGTAAGTGCAGAAATAACCCACAATCTTTTTCCCTGTCCTCTCTTTGTAGGCCCTTTGATAATCGTGGCGATTTTTGTACCACTCCTTAAATTGTTCCATCATTTTGGCTCTCCCCTTAAGTCGGTCATCATTAATTTCACGAAGAGATGGGCTTAATACCCAACGACTCAACAAATATATCAAAACGATCCAATGTCGCCTTTTCATCGAACTCCCCGGCATCACCCATATTCCCTTCAAAGCTGAGCACCGGAAAGCCCTGGTCCAATAAGTAAAGGCGATTCTCCGCAATCCCCAGAGCAGTGCCTTCACATCCTCTGTTATAATGCACCATGATCCCGTCCACTTTCCAGTTCCTGGCAATACAGGCCATCATTTCACTTTTGTAATTGCAGTGATAGAATCCCTGGTACATCGGCTTATGGAGATGCCACTTTGCGAGTTCATAACAGGCCGATTCCCTGTCACTGAGTTTCACATCGGGCACGGGTCTTGCGGTGAAAGTGTCCTTTTCGCGGTTATAATCCATCATCCCCTCGAGTCCAAATGTATAAAGAGAACCTATGGAGACAATCCCATATTTATTTTCCAGATATCTAAAAATGTTCAAGAAGGACCATGGCGGCTGGCTGTCTGACATGAAGCGCACCTGCTCGTTTTCCACGGCAGCAATGCCCCTGTCCACCCGGTCTTTGACCTCGTCGTAGAGTTCGTCATAGAAATCGGCGCACCATTGGGATGATTTCTGGAGTGTAGCCAGCACATATAGTGCATACATGGTCTTTTCATCCAATGGAGCGGGAACGCTCATGTTCAATTCAGCTATTTTCCCCCATGTGCTGGTGCTTCTAAAATCGTTCCAACAGGCATTTATAAATTTTTCGTCATCAAACGTCCTTTTAGTCACTTTCTCAAGCCATTCAATACCATCTAAAAGCTGTCCTGCTACATAGTTGATTTTGGCATCAGTCAATTCACCAAATGGTTCACAGGCGCCGGCCGCCACATCAACGCTGTAAAGGGGGATGCCCTTTTCCAGGTCGCTCACCCCCTGATACCATTTTGTGTGGCTGCAACAGATCTGGTCCTGAAAGATGAAATCGGGCTTGGGAAAGGGACCCCCGAAAGCATACTCATTTATAAGTATGGAACCCCAGTAATTTCGCATATAAGAGCAGAGATCATGAGCGTAACCGTAGCTTTCCGTAGCCTTTAGACAACGGCTTGAAAACTTCTGGTCAAAGGCGCAGGAAGCTCCATAGGGTTCACTGGTCAAGGGGTAGACATCATCCCCCAATCCGGCGGGCAGGGCGTCAAAAGTCCATGCGCCTCCGGCCCATCTCAATCCACCCTTTTCATGGGCATTGGCATAATCATTATAGAAATCTAACCTTAATTCTTTCGCCTTCTTCCATAATTTTAATGGCTCGGTTTTGTATTTTGCCATTTTCGAATCCTCCCGCTTGTCATCGTGCCGAAAAACAACCTATGCTTAGCGCTTTAAGCACAAACGTTCATTATCCTGTTATTCAAAAAAATTTTGCCCAAGGTTCTAAGGAACATTTCTATTGATCTATTTCTGTCGCGCTAAAACCTTTTGATCAATGTTTATATGAAAATGCCCCCTCCCTGTATCACTCCCCCTCGATGGGGGAGGGAGGGGTGGGGGTGATTTTCATCCTTCGTTGCGCCCGATCCGGGCATGGTGGTTACTGTGAAAGAGGCCCTACTTGGAGTAGCAGAATTCCATAGCAGCGGCAGCGGTCTCATCACCGGTCTGGATCGCCTTTACTAACTCTATAAGTCTCATAGCAGTAAGCGGCTGATGGAAGTGGATAATCATGAACTTGTCCTTTTTTGACTCTTTTATCCAGATTAAAAATCAGCCTTCAACCAGGTATTGTTCCACCTGGCCTCCTCCTCAAAACCGAGCCTCTGCCAATTGTCAATCACCCACTTCTGCAACTTCTCAGGATAAAGGGTCTCAAATTGCATCCTCCTCACACCCAGCGGCGGCTCCTCCTTGGTCGTGGCGTCGGTATTGAGCTTGTCCGAGAGTATCGTCCCAGGACCCATAAATTTCTCACGGTCCTCCTCCTCCATCCAGGAACAAAAAAGGGTCGGGGAAGGAAACATCTTCCTGGTCCTGATGATGTCCCTGACAGGATTAGTCTGGGTAGCCTGGGCCTCGACCGCCTCACCATAATCCAGGATATTGACGTCATCATCCATAAATAGATTACTGCCCCAAGCGCCCCCCATACCGGGCAGCCCATTTTGCCTGTCAAACAGATCCTCCATAAAGCCGGGATAATCCTCGGGATATCTCTTCTTCCTGACGGCATTGTAGATGGTGGCTCCGGTCTTAATAGGAGTTGGTCCAGAACCAAACTTAAGGGGCAGCATTTGAAACATCTTGATCTGAGCCAGGTATCCCAGAGGCATAAGGGCCTCGTGTAAAGCGTAAGTACCGCTGCCTAATGAAGTGTGGAGGTCAGGAATAATAGGGTTCTTGCGATGAGTGATGCAGTGAACCCTTATCGCGTAGAACGGCTGCCTCGGACCTACGGAAAAGCCGCCGGCCTCGATCTTCGGACCCTCGGGCAGCCTCTCATAAGGCCGAATCTCCCCCTCAATGATCACTTCTGCATTGGCCGGCACAAGAAGATCGGAGGTCTCAGCCTTCACCATCTCCACCGGACTCTGGCGCAGCCCCCCGGCCACATCGTACTCGCTCACGCCAGGAGGAAGAATCGCCCCCCCTGCCATGGTGACGGCCGGGTCTCCGCCCAAAATGATGGCCACGGGCATGGCGTTGCCCCTCGCTTGATACTTATTGGTGTAAAGGGCGACAAAATTGCTGTGCGCATAGGGAGTGATCGCCAGACGGTTCCTGGAAAAAACCTCGATGGAATAGATACCCGTGTTCATCCAGTCAGAATCAGGATCTTTTATGGTGACGGCATTGTTAAAAATATATTTGCCGCCATCGCCTATGGCATGATAGGTAAAGGGAAGCTCCATCAGATTTAATTCGGCGCCCATCTTTATCACCTCTTTGCACTCACCGGTCGCCACCTCCACAGGCTTCAACATAGTCCCCATGGCTTTTGAAGCCATGCTGTAAAAGTTGGCCCGGTCTAAGTCAGGAGAAATCCCCAGACACATGGCTATTCGTCTATGGGGTCTCCGGAAACTGCCGGCAAAATGCCCCACCAGCACCCGGGCGCCTTTGGGAATCCCTTTGATGTTGTTGAATAAAAAGGCGGGACCGGCAAAACGGGCGCTGATTACCTCATAGGCAGAAATCTCGTAATTCCAATCGACCTCATCATTAATCTCCACCAGTTCGCCGGCCTTCTTCAAATCCCCGACGAAATCTCTCAAATCGTATGCCATTGTTACACCTCCTCAAAAGCAATCCCTATACTATGGCGATGGCCTTCTTGTGACAAAAAATTACACACTGCTTACAAGTCTTCCCACAGCAGAATTCGGGACCGGCGATGACAATCCCGCCCTTACCGGTCTCATAGACGCCTACCGGACAGATAAAGACGCAATCTGTGCATTTCTCGCATCTATCCGGATCTATGATGATCTTTACGGAAGGGGCCTTCTTAGGCTTTTTG
>DATESZ010000157.1:0-4490 GCA_035283845.1 Syntrophales bacterium
TGTTTTTTGTACTCATCTTACGGGGGTTTCGGTTATCTTTGCAGTGGAACTGGCCCAGATGCCGAGGCGCTTTTGCCGGGCCTCGCGCTCCAACCGCTCAAGCTTCTCCACGTACGTTTTAGCCTTCTCTCCCGTGGGTAAATTCGGAAAGACGCCCTTCGTGCGCGCCAACCCCTGGCTTACCAATGCCTCAATCAGGCGTTTGCCCCCCACCTCGACAAAGGCGTAATAGCGAGTTTCTCTGCTCCTGCCTGCGGCGCTGGCCCAGCGCGTCTCCACGACAAAGGGCTTCCGCAATATCGCCTGCACGGTTTCTCTGGCCCTGGCGCCGGCCTTCATGGCCTCGTCGAGCGTGACACCGAAATACTCGCTCTGCTCGCGCGTCCGTTCCGGATAGCGAAGGTTAGTCTCCGGCGCATCCACAAAATACAGGCGCACAATGAATTCCTTAGCGCCGCAGCGCACCAGAAAACTGTCCCCGTCATTGCCCTTGGCCGCCACATACCGGCAGTCGGTAAGGGCAACCCACTCGCGGCGCTCGGCCGCGCTGCCTGCTGAAAGAGTCACTAACAGCAGGAGTGTAACGGCTGTAACGAGCCATATTCTTCCCATGAGCATACTCCTCAAGATGATATCAAAGTAAAAAATGGGCAGGGGACGGATCATTTTTACAGGTATAGTGGGCGCCCGTAAAAAGCCCCGGCTACTCCATACCCCGCCGGTATTCAATGGATTTCGCCAGGGTCATCCGGTCGGCATACTTGAGGTCGCCGCCCACGGGAACACCAAGCGCTATACGACTTATCCTGATTTCTTTCCCTTTGAACAGACCGGTAATGAGCAGGGCGGTTGATTCTCCCTGAACATTCGGGTTGGTTGCAACAATGACTTCTCTGACGACATTCTTTGTGACACGTTCCAAAAGCTCCCGGATTTTCAATTGTTCCGGGCCAATGCCGTCGAGCGGCGACAATACGCCGTGAAGCACATGGTATACACCCCGGTACTCTCCGCTTTCCTCGATGGCGATAAGCGCGTCAGGCTCTTCTACAATGCAAATTATTCCCCCGTCCCTGTTCGGATCGGAACAGATATCGCACGCATCTTTTTCCGTAAAATTGAAACAAATAGGGCACAGACGGATTGACCGCTTAACCTCGAGGATGCTTTCGGCAAGTTTCCCGGCATCATCATCAGAGGCGCGAAGGATATATGCAGCCAGCCGCGTCGCAGTTTTTTCCCCGATGCCGGGGAACCGGGAAAGTTCTTTAATCAGACGTTTTATGGGTAAAGCGTATCCTGTCATATCAAAACCAATCAAAATAAACCGGGGATATTCATGCCACCGGTAAGTTTTGCCATCTCCGAAGAAGCCATCCCCTGAGCCTTCCTGATGCCTTCGTTCACTGCCGCCAAAATAAGGTCCTGAAGCATGTCCACATCATCGGGCTGGACGACTTCCCTGTCGATCTTAATAGACTGAAGCTCAAACTTGCCATTGACGACAACCGAAACCATTCCGCCCCCGGCTGTGGCCTCCACCATCTTGGATTCAAGTTCCTTTTGCAGTCCCGCCATCTTCTCCTGAAGCTTCTTTGCCTGCTTAATCATACTGCCAAAATCCTGCATTATTGTAATTACCTCCTGTCAAATATTGACGAATCCGTTCTAATTGCTTCTTATAGGCACAATCTCGCGTAATTCCGCGCCATCAAACAGGTCGAAAACCTTTTGCATCAGCGGATGGTTCAGGGCTTCCTCCTTTAAAGCATGGCTGTTTCCCGCCACCACGTTCGCCTTTCCGGAAATACCCCCATTGTCAGCTTTCAGGATTTCTATCTTAACCTCCACATCATCAAGAAAGAAGGCTTTGGAAATCTCGGAAAGGCGTTCTCTCTGAGTTTTATCCCTGATGTCGTCGAGAAAGATGTAACATTCAGGGAAACCGATAATCAGAAAATGATCTTTATACCCGAGAAACCTCCCCTGCTCTATTTTTGACCAGAGTGGGGTGCTGTGTTTTTTTACAAAGGCCTTGAAATCTTCCCAAAGCTTATCCTGGTTGTCGCCGCCTACGTTGTACACTCCGCCGCACTCCTTAACGCCGGGAACAATATCGGCAGTTTCCGCAGCAGCTTCCCTGACTTTCGCCGGCTTTAAAAATGGTTCAGGCCGGGTTTCGGCGCCATGCTCCGATTTTCCGGACGCCCCTGCCCTGAGTCTTTTTTCCAGATTTTCCATCCGCCCCAGTATCTCATCAATCGGGATGATCTCTTCAAGACAGGCCATTCTCACGACGGTGGCCTCCAGATGCAGACGGTGGTCGTGGCTTCTTCTCATGTTTTCCTCTTCCGCCAAAAGGAGATCGAGATATTTCTGTATGGTTTCACGGGGGACGTCTTGCCCCTGTACCCGCAGTTTTGCCACGTCATCATCGGCAAGATTAAAAAGGGAAGGATCAATGCCGGCAATTTTTATAAAAAGCAGGTTGCGGAAATGATTGAGCAACATCTGGTAAAAATACTTCATATCCAGGCCGGCATAATAGCCTTCTTTTATGATATTCAGGCATTTGCCGGCGTTTCTTTCGAGCAGCGCCTCGGAGAGCATAAAAAGAAAACGCCGGTCGGCAAGACAAAGCAACTCCTCCACATCGGAATCCTTGATGTCGGAACCGGCGTAGGATATGAGCTGGTCAAAGATGCTCTGGGCGTCCCTCAGACTCCCGTTTCCCGCCGCCGCGACCCAGTTAAGCCCCACGTCGCTGATTTTGATATTCTCAGCCTCGGCAATCTGCCTTAATTTTTCCGATATTTGCCTGAGCGGAATCATGCGGAAATCATGTGACTGGCATCGGGAAAGGATGGTCGCCGGAATCTTGTGAAGTTCCGTGGTGGCAAAGACAAAAATCACGTGGGCCGGCGGCTCCTCCAGGGTCTTCAGCAGGGCATTGAAGGCTTCCCGGGTGAGCATATGGACTTCATCAATGATATAAATCTTGAAACGGGACGATGCGGGGGCAAATTTAACGCTTTCTCTGAGCTCTCTTATCTCGTCGATGCCCCGGTTGGAAGCGCCATCGATCTCGCGCACATCCATGGACGCACCCGCCGTAATTTCCCGGCAATTGGCGCATGCCTGGCATGGCGTCGGGGTAGACCCCCTTTCGCAGTTCAGCGCCTTGGCCAGTATACGTGCCACGGAGGTCTTGCCCACTCCCCGCGGGCCGCTGAAAATTAAGGCGTGGGCAATACGGTTTTGCAGGATGGCATTCTTCAGTGTTTTAGCCACATGTTCCTGCCCCACCACGTCGGCAAAATCCTGGGGCCTCCATTTTCTTGCCAGAACCAGATAATCCATGCTTCTCCCTGTGATGTTATAATGATATAAAGATAGCCAGGCTTGTCTGCGGCACACATCGGTAATTGCTGCCGTTGCTTCCTTCCGGACCTGACGGGGTTCACAACCCTCTGTTGCGCAGGGCCCGGCTATCAATCTGCTGAAAAATGGCGGAGAGAGGGGGATTCGAACCCCCGGTACACCTTTGTGAGCATACACACGATTTCCAGTCGTGCTCCTTCAGCCTCTCGGACATCCCTCCATATATCTAACTCGCTATTTATTACGGGATTATCGATATCTCGCATATTATTATGGCGGAGAGAGGGGGATTCGAACCCCCGTGAGAGCTTTTGGCCCCCAAATCGATTTCGAGTCGATCCCGTTACGACCACTTCGGTACCTCTCCGCAACTACTCTGCCATAGTCAAACGGGGGACGATGCTATCCTCTTTTCCCGGAAAAATCCACTTAAAATTTCCGCGCAGGCGCCGCTGCGGACGCCCTCGGTAATCGCCACGCGGTGGTTAAGTCTCTCGTCTTCAAGAAGGCGATAGAGGGAAACAACGGCTCCCCCCTTGGCATCGCGGGCGCCAAAGACAAGCCGGTCCACGCGGGCATGAACAATGGCGCCGGCGCACATAAGGCAGGGCTCCAGTGTAACATACAGAGTTGCACCGACGAGGCGGTGGTTGCCCAGTATACGCGCCGCTTCACGCATGACTATAATTTCCGCATGGGCGGAAGGATCGCGCAAGGCGATGGGACAGTTGTGCGCTCTTGCCAGCAGCTTGTTTCCGTAAGCGATTGCCGCGCCTATCGGAACCTCGCCTTCAGACATTGCTAACCGCGCTTCTTGCAAGGCGATCTCCATAAAAATATCATCATAACCATCAGGGGACATCATCGTTAGCATCGAATAAGAATTTCCCCTGATTGTCAAGGCAAAAACAAATTTTCACTTCAGGAAACAGCCTGCTTGTTACAACGCCCGCATCCACTCCGGCTTAAGCCCGACCTCTCCCCGCAAGGCCGCATCGATCAAATTCAGGGCCTTTTGCTTGCCGCTCGGCAGCTTTGCCTTGACCGGCAGGTAATTGGAGGCGTGATTTGAAAAAAAATATCCCCTGGTCAAATTCGTATAGGTGATC
>DATESZ010000158.1:0-27586 GCA_035283845.1 Syntrophales bacterium
ATAGGATAATCACGCCGCCAGCAATGTCTATAGGGAATCAGCCATTTTCATGCTCCTTTGTGTCGGGAACCGTCATGAGGGTTTCACCTGAAAATACCTTTCACCCTCCCCCTCACCCCCTCCCCTTGAGGGAGGGGGAAGAGGGAGGGCAATTTTCATTCTCCTTTGTGACGGGTGCCGTCATAAGGGTTTCATGACCATGCCTCCGGCATATCATTTTAGTGATAAATGTCGATATCAGAATCAATGGCTGCACCCAGGTATGCCTGGCGCGTTGGCGCTCCCTTTATTTTATTACTTGTCCCGGAAGTGTTTGTCCATGTACTGGCAGAGGATTTCCTGCATCCGGGCGGGGGGCGGTATTACGAAATGAGCGCAGATGACGGCATGTGCTATCTCATGGGCAAGGATGTTATCTGCGATGGTATCGACGGCGACGGCAATGCTTCTGGTGCGGTGGTAGTAAAAGGCGACCGGTGCGTCGCCAGCTATGCCCTGAGCCTTGTAAGCGGCACTGACCTCGGCCTGCGTCTTGTAAAGGATGATGCTGAAGCGGAAGTTAGGCGGATACATGTCCAGGATCGAGCAGATCGATTCCACAATCTTATCAACCTGTGTCTTTGCCATGAGAGGGTCCTTCTCAGGGTTGCCCCATAGAAAGCCCAGACCGCTGCTGATATTTCTGGTAAAAGTGTAGAGGTCTTTAATTTCAGCATAGTTGATGACGGCGTACCGGGTCTCATAGGTTTTTGATGAGTCCTCCGCCGGCAGGGCGGGGGGAAGGAAAAGCGACAGAAAAAGGGCGAGAGTGACCGGCAAACAACGGGCGCGATCGTGTCTGTTGGTAGCCCTGCGCAGGAAGTCCCGCCACGGGCCTCTCTTACACCATGATCTGGTTCCGGTCGCCGTCATCTTTGTCCCTTACGATTGTTCAAGGATCGTCTTTCTTCATTTCGGAGGCGACGTCTGGAAGAAACCGGCGGCCTCCTGGAGTGTCAGAAGTTTTTCCGTTATCACCTGCAGGGGCGCCGCGAGTTCTTCCCTGAGCACCGGCTGCGAAGCCGAGAAGGAGCGAATATCCGCGATGATGCTGGATATCTCGGCAACCATGCTTTTGATATCAACCATTTTTGCATCCATGACGGCTGACAGCGCGTTTATCCGGTCCGCCAGATCCTTGAACTGATCCTTGTCCCGCAGGTTGAACCTCCGAGTCAGGTTTCCGGCTTTGAGCTCGTCCAGCGTTGCCTGAAACCGGAAAAGCGGGCCGGCAAAACGGTGGGAAAGCAGGATCAGTGCAATAGCGCCGGTGAAACAGGAAAAGATAACGATGATTATTGTGGACAGGATCAGCGAAGGGAGAAAGTAAGCGCCGGTCTGTAGTAGCTTGACTTCGTAGCCCGAATAGCCGGCGGTCATGGTTCCCCGAGAATTGTAGAAGAACAGCAGCATCACGCCGATCGACGCGGCGGCAATGATCAGGAGGAAGCGGAAGCTGAACTCGAGCTGGAATTTTCGGTTGATGAAGTATTTCCGTCTTGCCAGGGAAGGTTTCTTATTCATGGGCTATTCTCCTTAACTCTTTTTCATCGATCCGGATCTTAGCTGCGCTTTTCACTTTCGCTATCCATCCTGCAATGGCCTCCTGTCTCTTCTGCATCAGGAGGGATTCCCGAATCCGTTTGCTGAGCTCTTTCAGCGGAGGGAGCGGAATCTCTTCCCGATTGATGACGCGGATCACGATATGCTCGTCGGCCGCGGCAACTGCACAAACCTGGCCGGTTTTCAAGTCGAAGGCGTTGACCAGCGGCGAATTCTTGACATCTTCATAGAACAGGGGCCCTATGATCTCTTCGCCGGCAATGCGTTCCCCACTCTCCATCCTGCGGACGATCGCATCGGCTTCCTGCTTCGTGCGCGCGCCCCGGCAGGCAATTATCCGCGGACGATATTTCATCTTGTCGTATTCATGTGCTATTTCCTGATCTGTTACGAAGATCTTGCCGGACAACTCACTGGTCTTGGCCTCGATCAGGTTCCGGATAATGGTCTGCTCCCAGAATGTCTTGATGGTTTCGGCAAATTTTTTGTCTTCGTTGAGGCCCATCTTGACGGCCTCCTGGATGAGGAGCTTCTGCTCAATCATGGTCCCGAGCCGGTCATCGACCGTGTGGCGCGTGACAGCATAATTCTTCCCGTAGTTTGTGACCTCTTGCTGCAGCTCCACCGCGGTGATGATTGCGCCGTTGACATTGGCCACTGCCTTCTCCGTTTCCACCTTGCTGGAGCTGCAGGCCATCACGGCCAGCAAGGCAAAAGGAACAATCCGCCGAATCATAGCATTTTTTACCATAACATTATCCTCCTTTCCAGAAAATACCTAAAATGAGATGCAAGGGTACCTATCCAGAGGGCTTTGAAAAACGCGCCATTTGTTATTTGATGAACTCGTAAAAAGTCGCTTTTCCCTCCCCTGGTGGGAGGGAATAAAAGGGAGGGGGGAATAACATTCAGGAATACGGCCACTTATCACCCCCACCCTAACCCTCCCCCGTCAAGGGGGAGGAGATTTCGGACTTTTTACGAAATCATCTTATTTCGAGGCGGCAAACGGCAGAAGGTGCGATAACAACCGGTCAGGGTTGATTTTGTGGTCTCGTCGGGCTTGCCGGTTTCGTTCCTCCTGACGCAATAGTCGGCGGCGCCCCGATGCCCCCCCCGCCGATCGGCGCTCCCCCGGTCGGACCGATGCTCGCGGTCAGCGATAGCGTGGGCGCAGGCGCCGTATAGCCGAAAACAGGCGCGGGCGTCTGGGCAGCCTGCGTGGCTGCGTTGGCAATGACGGTTGCGGGAACACCGGCGTTAATAAACGCCTCATTCACCTGGCTTTCCGATGCACCTGCCTGGCGCGCCATCGAAGCTATCGCCGCCACCTGCGACTGCAGCGCCGCGCCGGAATACCCGGTCCTCGCGACGGCGGCAGCGGCGCCTTTTAACACGTCCGCAGCCGAATAGTTTGCGGTAATCGCGGCATAGGCGACTCTGCCGGGATCGGCGCCTCCCATAACGATCGCCTCTACCGCGGCCTCCACTGTCATGCCGGCCGCAATGGCATTCCCGATGATTACTGCGATATCACCCCCTGCCGCGACGTCAGCGGCTATCGCCTTGACCGGCGCCGTCTGCTCTAACGGGGATGCTGCGCCGCCTCCACCCGCTGTGCCAGCCGGCGCCGGCGTCATTGGGCCAGCGGCAGTTATAGTCTGCATTGCCGCGGCCGAGGCCTGCGCAGCCTGCTGGGCCTTCGCCGTATCACCATTCTGAGCGGCCTGGGTAACCGCCACAAGCTGCTGCGAAACGACGTTTGCCGCCTGTTGGGCAATTCCCTTGGAGACCCCTGGTGATGTGGATGAGCCGGCCAAGCCTGCTGCCGCATCCACGACCGCGGCTATTGAGGCGGCAAGCTTGGCGGAATTCTCGGCATCGGCCAGGGTGAATGATCCGTTGCCGATGCCCTTTACGGCGTCATCGGCGGCCCGTTGCGCCGCCTCTACGGCCCTCTGAACCAGTGTCGCGATCGTCTGCGCCTGGACGACGGTCTCTGCTGCTGCGGCAGCCCGTGCCGCATCGCCTGCCGCCTTGGCCCGGGAAACGTTCTCCGCTGCCTTTTCTATGATGATATTGATTTTAGCCGCGGCCGCCATCGCTTCGGCCGTGGCGATTTTCGTATTTGTCACAGCCGTCGACATTTGGGCCTGTCGCCTTGCACCTGGATCGGCATTACTGCTCGCGATTAGCGTCGAAGCGTCCCTGGCGATGTTCAGGATGACAAAGACGACCGAAGATGTATTGAGGGCCTTCTGGTTGTTACTGGCAGTAGCGGCATTGATCCTGTCGGTTTCCTTCTTCATCGCAAAAGCCCGGTCTGTCCTCTGGAATATGGCGTTTCGCTGGGCGGCAGTAATACCCGGCGCCTGGAACAGGCCTCGGACCATGGATCCGACAACCGTTGCCTCGCCGGAGTACATGTTCAAAAAGGAACGCTGGTTATCATACCCAAAATCTCCGTCGGAGCCGCGAATGCCCGCCACCGCCGTGGGGGTCTGCAGGAAATTCCGGGCGCCCTGTGCCCCGGATTTGAACCATAGCTTCCCGACCAGGCAGGTCACACGACGTGCATACAAGAGCGTCTTGAAGATCCAGATACCGCTCTGTTCCTGCCTTTCCTGGATCAACGTATGCGAGTATGGATTAAGCTTCAAGACTGCGCCGTCGTTGAAGGTGATCTGCGCCTCGCCGTCTTTTGTCTGGACCATGTCGCCATCGTTCAAAATGACTCCAGGATGGGTCATCCGTTCAATTCGACCATCTCCCGTCACTGTGACTTCCCCCTTGAAGCTGGAAACTTTCCCGATGATGGCCCAGGCGTTGGCATGGTACAGAAGGCTCAAAACGATTGCCGCTGCCGTGAAAACCAGCGCGTCATGCATCTTCGTGTGTTTCATAAGTCTCACCTTTCAATTAGAAGAACCGGAAAATTTCCTTGGGGACTATGTTTGCATAATCGACAAAATTGACTGCAAAATGGGCTGCCATAACAGCGGGAAGTGAGGAGGTCTTCAAGTACAATATCATGAAAACGGCGCCGATCGCTGCTGTAACCAGCACCCTTGCCCCCCCCCCGCTCCAATGGATGAGTCCGAAGGCAAGAGCGGAGATCAGAACTATGATCGAGGCGCGTTGTATATATCTTGTAAGAAAGAATCGGAGGTAACCGCGGAAGACCAGCTCTTCACAGATTCCCGTCATTATAAGCCCCGCCGTAAGATCGATCCGTTTCCAGAAAGGGCTTGTAATTTCCGGTATGCCGCCGAAAGGGAAATAACCGTAAATATTGCCCAGGGTTAGATAGCCGTTTTGATCAATGAAAATGCCCGACAGGGCGCCGATAGAAAAAACGGCAAAAAAGGACGCCGGGGATGGAACGGTCAATCCCAATTCCCGAAGGTCTGTTTTTTTGCTGAGGATCAATCCTAAAAATATTAGGCACGGAAAGAGTTTTACCGCGATATAATCGATCAATAACCATGACCGCCAATCCTTGACATAAATATCGGAAAAGTCATTCAGGTAAAAGGGAAGGCAAAGCAGTGTCAGGATGATGACGCTTTGCACAGCAGATTCGCGCACCCGGGAAGAAGGATCATTTTCCGCGGAAGTTCCCTGGGCGGGCCGGAATGTTCCTAAAAGCCTCACAATCGAGTAGCCGCCGGCACTGCCGATGATCAATGCCATCGCTTCGAAAGCTATAAGCCAAGCGAGCCATTCAGGCATGATCCTGCTTAACCGCTCGCCGACAGCACCCGACGCAACGGCGGCAATGCCGAAGCCGAGAGACCAGATGAACACGGAAGGCGCGACGGGTGGATCAGTTGTATCATTCCGCAATGATTCCACGATCCAGGTAGTGGCGGCGCCTCCGAGCGCGCCGGAGATGGTAAAAGCGTAAAACGTAAGTAACGCCATTTTTAGAGGCGTTCCCGAGGTAAAAAACTGCGGCGTAACCCCGATGATGCAACACAGGGCCCAGATGAGGGGAAGGCTAAGCCCCTGTTTCCATGAAACAGAACCGATCGACGATCTGATGAGAAATACGGTAGATGAACCGCCGATTAGACCTATCGTGCCGGCGGTGATCTGCGCAGCGACCATATTGGAAAGACCGGGGATCTGCATCAACAGTATCCCTGTAGAACCAAGCAATGCCGCCGCTGCCCATCCCAGCGCGGAGCGAATGACGATGGCGGATGCATGTGCGCGGTTCATAAGACTTTCGCGCATCATAACCTCCTTGATGAGTTCGTGTATAACATAATTACAGCATTTCCGCCAGCTCAAAATGACAAGTTGAGACATTTGCACAACTCCTATTTGTCATTTGAGGCCTGGGGCCGACGAAGCAATCTCATAACGTATTGATTATTAAAAAGATTGCCAATGAGGGTACTAAATAAAATAATCCCATATCCCCAAATGAAACCCCGGGATCAGATCAATCCCCAGCGCTGACTTCACCAGATACAGCACCAGCAAACCGAGCAGTGTCGACATCAAAATAAAGATTGTCAATACGGTCGCCGTAGCCATACGCGCAAGGTTCTCCTCCCGACGCGACAGTTCCCGTCGGTTACGTCCCGCTAAAAAAACAAAGTAGTAATGCCAGCGCCAGAATTTCAGCGAATGCCGGATGTCAATTGCATGCACACCCCACGTTCGGCCGCCAAGCGCCGCTTTGAGGCCGATCAACTGCGCATCGCTGAAAGTGTCGCGGGACTCCGCCGGCAATTTGGCTAATAAACTGCGGATAAAATGATCATGACTGATTGTATTTGCCGACATTGCGCTATCTCCTCAACGTTTCGATAACAACTGCCGCACTGCACCAGCAGACTCTTGAAGGACGGGATGTCACAATTAGGGATATTATGCATCAATAAAGGGGTGATGGGCTTCTGAAAAAAGAGACGCTCCCGAGAAGCTTTGAGTCCCATACAATCGGCATGCCGTCTACATTTATCAGATCGCAGGATGAAATGCACTGCTTCCCGCATATCTTAATCATGCGGGGAGGCAGATAAATCCTTGTTCTTTGAAATGCTTGTCAAGGGTGAAGGCAGTTGTAACCCCTAAAAGCCGCATGGTTTCAAAGCTCACGCAGTCAACAAGACTAACCTCTTTCCTCTCAGCAGCAAGCATGATCCCTATTGCAGCATGATGCACAGCTTTGTCAATCCATTCAATACGGAGGACAGGAACAATATCTTCCTGAAACAGCTTTATCGCTTTCATACCTAACCGGTGCTGCACGAGGGCGCAGGTTTCCACGAGGACATAGTTGACGAACTCGTAAAAAGTCGCTTTTCCCTCACCTGGCGGGAGGGAATAAAAGGGAGGGGGAAAATAACATTCAAGAATACGGCCACTTATCACCCCCACCCTAACCCTCCCCCGTCAATGGGGAGGGGATTTCGGACTTTTCACGAGATCGTCAATATTGATAATAGAAGTTTTTATATTGAACAAGATATTTATTATAATCCTCAGGAGATTGAGTATAAAAAACAAAAGCAGCACCATTCACCATATCGTAAGGTGGACATACTTGAAGAAATAGAGAAAGAAAAAATCCTTCTCATAGAAGGAGGGATGGGGTCTGGTAAGTCTAAACTAATTAGGAGACTAATAGATGAATATACTTCTTTGATGGTTCAGGCTTGCAGCCTGAACCATTAGTTAATCCTTTGGTTCAATCTGCAAGATTGAACCAGCCCCAAAGGAATGACTACTTTGGAACCTAAAGCAGGTGAGCGCGTCACTGACGTACGCGTCACTGACGACGCTATCAGTGTTGATCTTTTCGACGGACGAACCATAACGGTTCCCCTGGCCTGGTACACACCTTTGCTGCACGCGGCGCCTGAACAGCGTGCGAACTGGCGCATTGCCGGAGCGGGGTACGGGATCCACTGGCCAGATATTGACGAGGACCTTACCAGATATTGACGAGGACCTTAGTACCCAGGGTCTCTTGCATGGCGCCCCCGCTCCTCGTGGAGCAGCCAGGGCTGCATAGTGAAGAAGAAAATGCCATAAATAAGGAAAGGGTATGCCGAAAAGGAAAGACTTAAACAAAATACTCATCATCGGGTCCGGCCCCATCATCATCAGCCAGGCCTGCGAGTTTGATTATTCGGGGACACAAGCCTGCAAGGCCCTGAAGGAAGAAGGCTGCCAGGTTGTACTCATAAACAGCAACCCGGCCACGATCATGACAGACCCGGAAATGGCCGATCGGACCTATATAGAGCCTATTACCCCGGAAGCCGTGGCCAAGATCATTGCCCGAGAGAGGCCCGACGCCCTGCTGCCTACCATCGGCGGACAAACCGGTCTGAACACGGCGGTTGCCGTTGCGGAAAGCGGCATTCTGGAGCGCTACGGCGTGGAAATGATCGGGGCGTCGCTTCCGGTCATTCAAAAGGCCGAAAACCGTGAGAAATTCCGTAATGCTATGGAGCACATCGGTCTCCGCGTGCCGCGGAGCGGTTTTGCCCGCAATATGGACGAGGTCTTCTCTGTCGCTTTAGATATCGGCTTTCCCATCATTATCCGTCCCTCCTTTACCCTGGGCGGAACGGGGAGCGGCGTGGCCTATAATCGCGAGGAACTGGCGGAAATAGCCAAGTCTGGACTGGATGCCAGCATGATCCATGAGATCATGCTGGAAGAGTCGATTCTCGGATGGAAGGAGTACGAACTGGAGGTCATGCGGGATCGCGCCGATAACGTGGTCATCATCTGCTCCATAGAAAACTTCGATTCCATGGGCGTCCATACGGGGGAGTCCATCACGGTGGCCCCGGCCCAGACGCTGACGGACAGAGAATATCAGCAGATGCGCGATGCGGCGATTGCGATTATGCGGGAGATCGGCGTTGAGACGGGGGGATCGAACGTCCAGTTCGCTATCCATCCGCAGACGGGCGAGATGGCCGTCATTGAAATGAACCCCCGCGTGTCCCGTTCTTCGGCCCTGGCCTCAAAGGCGACCGGCTTCCCGATCGCAAAAATCGCCGCCAAGCTGGCTATCGGCTATACTCTGGATGAGATGCCCAACGACATCACCAAGGAGACGATGGCCTCTTTTGAGCCTACCATCGACTATTGCGTTGTAAAGATTCCCCGCTGGACATTTGAAAAATTCCCGGAAACGGAAGATGTGCTTACCACCTCCATGAAATCGGTGGGAGAAACGATGGCTATAGGCCGCACCTTCAAGGAAGCCCTGCAAAAGGCGGTACGGTCGCTGGAAATAGGCCGATTTGGTCTGTTTATGCCGCTGTCGATGTATGATTCCAGCCAGGAAGAGTTCCTGCAAACGAGGCTGTCGCAGCCCAATTCCCTGCGCCTGTTTTACATTGCAGCCGCACTTCGAAAGGGCATGAGCATTAGCGAGATCCACCGCTTGACCCGGATAGATTCCTGGTTTCTCTCTCAGATGCAGGAGATCGTGGCGGCGGAAGGGATTATTGCCGCTTCTGCTCCGTCGGATGATCTTCTTCGGGAAGCGAAAAGCTGGGGTTTTTCCGATCGCCGTCTGGGAGAATTATGGAACAGGACGGAAGCGGAGATTCGCCAACTGCGCTTCGAGCGAGACATCACGCCGGTTTATAAACTGGTGGATACCTGCGCCGCCGAATTCGAGGCCTATACCCCCTACTATTATTCCACCTATGAAGAGGAGGATGAGGCGAAACCGTCCTCCAGAAAAAAGGTGGTAATCCTGGGGGGAGGCCCAAACCGCATCGGCCAGGGCATTGAATTTGACTATTGCTGTGTCCACGCTTCCTTTGCCCTGCGCGAAGAGGGTTATGAAAGTATCATGGTCAATTCCAATCCTGAAACGGTAAGCACGGACTACGACACATCGGACAAGCTTTTTTTCGAGCCCCTTACCATGGAGGATGTGCTGCACATTATAAAAAGAGAAAACCCCGACGGCGTGATCGTCCAGTTCGGCGGCCAGACTCCTCTCAATCTTGCCAAGGGGCTGGAAGCAGCCGGGGCGCCAATACTGGGAACATCACCCGATGCCATCGACCGCGCCGAGGACAGAAAACGCTTTCAGGAGATCGTGCGACTGCTCAATCTGAATCAGCCGGATAACGACACGGCCACAGACGCTGCCGGGGCGATACGGGCTGCCGAGAGGATCGGTTATCCCGTCCTGGTCAGGCCCTCCTATGTTCTGGGGGGACGCTCCATGGAGATCGTTTACGATTCAAATACCTTGAGTCAATTCATGGAAAAGGCATTGACCGTTTCTCCCGGCCACCCCATCCTCATCGACAAGTTTCTGGAAGACGCCATAGAAGTGGACGTGGATGCCATCAGTGACGGCAGGGAAACCGTAGTGGCCGGCATCATGGAGCATATAGAAGAAGCGGGCATCCATTCGGGGGACAGCGCCTGCGTGCTGCCTCCCATAACCTTTTCCCGGGAACTGTTAGACGCCATCGCTCTCCAGACAAAGATGATCGCCCATGAACTAAAGGTTGTGGGTCTCATGAATATTCAGTATGCCATCAAAGATGGGACCCTTTACGTCCTCGAGGTGAATCCCCGCGCCTCCCGCACCGTTCCCTTTGTCAGCAAGGCGATTGGCGTGCCGCTGGCCAAACTGGCCACCAAGGTGATGCTGGGACGAACGCTGCATGAGTTGGGGTTTACCTCAGCGCCGCAACGGGCGCATGTTTCCGTGAAGGAAGCGGTTTTCCCGTTTAACCGCTTTCCCAACGTGGATATTCTCCTGGGACCGGAAATGAAATCTACGGGAGAGGTGATGGGCATAGACCATTCTTTCGGTCTTGCCTTTGCCAAATCGCAGATGGCGGCGGGATTTACGCTGCCCTGTTCGGGATGCGTCTTTATCAGTGTCCATGACTCCCATAAGGACAAAATCATACCCATCGCCCGGACATTTCAGGAACGGGGCTTCCACATCCGGGCAACGAGAGGCACAGCGGCGCATCTTCGCGAACAGGGAGTTGCGGCAGAAACCATCATGAAGGTCAGCGAAGGACGGCCGCACGCGGTGGATTACATCAAAAACGGCGACATTCAGCTCGTTATCAATACGAGCGTCGGTCGCAGGTCTACCATTGATGCCTATCACATACGCCGCGGCGCCCTTGTGTACAATGTCCTTTACACGACAACTCTGGCCGGCGCCAGGGCTTTAAGTGAAGCTATCGCCGCCTTGCAGCAGGAAGAGTGGCAGGTTACGCCGCTTCAGGAATATCATAAAGTCAAACAACGCCTCCCCCTCGACGGGAGAAGGCAAGGGTGGGGGTGAAAACCTTTTGAACCGCAACACTTTCTTTCCCCCTCCCCTTAATCCCCTCCCACCAGGAGACTGTGTCGTAATAGGGGAAAGGGTCATTCCGAACGGAGGTGAGGAATCTTAATATGTTAATTTCATTAGTCATTAAGATTTCTCGCTACGCTCAAAATGACAAAAAAATGAATTATGACACAGTCTCCAGGGGAAGGGGAATTTTAAATTTGGAGAGATCCAATTTATAAGAGGTAGTGACTAATGGACGAAACGCTTTCTTATTCAACCAGACCGCGTGAGGAATGTGGGATCTGCGCCGTTTACGGCCACGAGGACGCGGCGCGAGTCGCCTTTTTCGGCCTCTTCGCGCTCCAGCATCGTGGGCAGGAAAGCGCCGGCATAGCCGTGGCAGACGGCTGCCAGGTCCTGGAGCGCAAAGGTATGGGCCTGGTTTCAGAGGTGTTCCGGGAGGACATTCTCCCCAAACTTCCGGGTCATCTGGCCATAGGCCATGTGAGGTACTCCACCACTGGTTCTTCCGTGATCTCCAATGCCCAGCCTTTTCTGGCGCATCATGGCGATGAATACTACGCCCTTGCCCACAACGGGAACCTCGTTAATGCCTATGCGCTGCGGGCGGAGCTGGAAAATCGCGGTTCCATTTTCCAGTCTACCATGGATAGTGAAGTGGTAGTACATCTGCTGGCCGCCCATCTGAAAAACGGCCTGGAGGAGGCTCTGGTACATGCCCTTGGCCGGATCGAAGGCGCTTACAGCATTGTCATGCTGACGCGGGAAAGGGTGATCGCCGCGCGCGATCCCCGTGGTTTTCGCCCGCTGGCCCTCGGACAGTTCAACGGCGGATGGGTGATTGCCTCGGAAACCTGCGCCTTTGACCTGGTCGGCGCGACCTATCTGAGGGATGTAGAACCCGGCGAGATCATCATCATTGATGACCAGGGACTGCACAGTATCCGGCCCTTCCCAAAATTAGCGCCCAGCCACTGCATCTTCGAGTTGATCTATTTTGCCAGGCCCGACAGCCAGGTTTTCGGCAGGAATGTCTATCTCTGCCGGAAGCGCCTGGGGTATCATCTTGCCAGAGAATATCGCCCAGATGTGGATTTAGTTATGCCCTTTCCGGATTCAGGGAACTACGCAGCGCTCGGATATGCTGAAGAAAGCGGCATCCCCTTTGAGATGGGCATGATCCGCAATCACTACATAGGGCGGACCTTTATTCAGCCGAGCCAGGCAATGAGGAATTTTGGCGTCCGGGTCAAACTGAACCCGGTGCGACCCCTGTTAAAAGGAAAGAAAGTCCTGATCGTGGAAGACTCCATCATCAGAGGAACAACGAGCCGTAACCGGGTAAAGCACCTGCGGGAAATCGGCGCGAAGGAATTGCACATGGCGGTCAGTTGCCCGCCGACAACATATCCCTGTCCCTACGGGATCGATTTTTCTCACAAAGGGGAACTCATTGCCGCCCAGAATGAAAATGTTGTTGGGATTGCCGAATTTATCGGCCTCGATTCCCTGCACTACCTCTCCATTGACGGCATGGTGGAAGCAACGGGCATGGAGGCGAATAATTTCTGCTTAGCATGTTATAATGGCCGTTATCCCATTGCCCCGCCGAAAAATATGGGAAAGTTCTGTTTTGAAAAGGAAACCTGATACGACATCCTCATTGCCGTGCTGGCGCTCGATTACAACCTTGCCGTCTTGACCATAGATGACCATTTTCAGGATATTCCGGATATCACGCGTCGTCTGTACGGATACTTGCATAAATCAACCATCTTCCAGACGTAGTGGCGGATGACGTTGTGCAGAACAGAAGATAGAGCTCCATATTTATGTGTAAGCGCACCGACCGTCAATACTTTGCCGGGGCCTTTGAGTTGACCGGGAAGGAATGGGAATAGGACTTTACAAGAAATACTATTTTAAGTATAAGGCTTCCTCACGGTTGCCTGGGTGGCGGAATTGGTAGACGCAAGGGACTTAAAATCCCTCGGTCCTTGAGGCTGTGCGGGTTCGATTCCCGCCCCAGGCACCAATTAAATGTCTGATATATAAGTGCTTTATGCATTTGATTGCTCTTTGATTTGTTGGTCAATTTTGGTGACTGTGCCCGATTGTGCCCGAAGGTAAGTTTCTTGTGCCTGTACCGCAAGTTTCAAGTCGTTATCGGAAACGATATTACATCTCTCGAAAACTGATCTTGTCTTGTGGCCTGACACCTTATGAAAGGTGCAACCTAAGCACCTTGGGCTTAAACTCGGATACAATAAAGAACATCTTAGCACGTGTGTGTCGACCTAATTAACCCCTTTATAAATCCGGAAATATTTTCCTGTAAGTGAATCATAGACACCCACCCCATGTTTATGACCCTGCCACCCCCGACTTGGCTGGCACAGGGCCAAAGAATTGTATTGCCTACCGTCCCATTTACCAAAGGGGGGTAAGGGGGGATTTTCACGTTTCATTAACCCTTAAACCCATATTCCTTCCAATTATTCAATACCCTCTCCTGAATCTCCTTTGGATATATATCCTTAAATGATGCCTTCTTCGGTATCTCCTCCTCGCTCCAATCCTTTGGCCATGTACAGTCATAAACTACACTTGCTCCAATGCCATGAGTTTTATCATGCTCTGATAGAAAAGGCATCAGAGAATGGCCTTGTGTGTTTGATAGAGTATGCGTTCCTCTTACGGGATGATGGGCTGTTGAAAATGCATGAAAGACCTCTCTCATATCCGTAGGATCCACACCATCTTCAACAACAATAACCTTGGGTAATTGCGCCCCATTCTTATTTGCCCATATACAACTCGCTATCCTGTTTGCCATCCCTGAATAGGGAGTCTTTGTTGAGACAACAACGGCAAAGGCACAGCTCTCGGGTGGAATATATATGCCTGTTATGGGCAGACCAGCTTTTATAAGATCAGTTCTTACATCTGTAGCCCAAGATATATTCATCGCTACATCACAATCATCTATGGGCATTCCCATATTCGATGCTGTCAGTATCGGGTTCTTCCTATGAGTTATTGCCTTCACATGATATACGGGTTTTGGTGATATACCAGATGCCCGATAACCAGGATATTCTCCAAATGGTCCTTCTTCCATCCTCTCGTAGGGAAGTATCTCACCCTCTATAACTATCTCTGATGAAGCCGGTACAAGAAGATCATTTGTCTCACACTTTACAAGACTTAAAGGTTCACCCCTGACCCCTCCTACAATATCCGCCTCGCTTGTCCCATAGGGAATGCCACTTGTCCCTATAAAGGTTGTAACTGGCTCCGGAGCTATGGCAATAGCAAAGGGCATAGGAATTCCCTTTTCTTCATATTTCGCATATATCATTCCAATATGCTGAAATGGCTCAATAATCCCACCCAATCTTTTTTTATCATGGATCATGGCCCTGTACACGCCCCAATTTACCCACCCTGAATCAGGATCTTTCACGATGGTTACGTGCCATGTGCAGAGATATCGGCCCCCATCCCCGCCATGAATTATTAAAGCAGGAAATTTATACAAATCTACATCATCGCCTATATGAATCTCCTCTTTACATGGACCATCGCTTACAAGAACCGGCTTAATTGGATTCTTCCTGCCTTCATCATATCTATTGAGAATCTCTGTGTATGTCGAATCCGGAGGCATATCAAGGGCTATGGCAAGCCTCCTGAACGACGCAAGGGTATTACCCAATACCCTGTATCCTTCCGGATAATCCTTAATCTTCTCAAACAATATCGCCGGACCAACCTCCTCACACCCCTTTCTCGTTATCGCTCCCGCCTCAAGGTTCCAGTCCACCTCCTTCTTTATCCGTTGTAAATCACCACTCTTCTCCAAGGCCTCAATAAATTCCCTCAAGTCTTTGTATGGCATAACCCCTCCTATTGTTTGATTGGTTTCGCTAATATCTTTAAAGTCGTTGGCTACACAAGTCAAGAACTTTCATTTATAATTGCGTTATGATTACCATTCGTCTAAAGATAGGGACTAGTGCATCTGCTTTATAGAGATCAACTCCACCTCAAAGATAAGTGAAGCATTTGGTCCGATCATATTACCAGTACCTTCTTCTCCATAGGCAAGGTTTGACGGTATGAAAAGTTGCCATTTTGCGCCCACCTTCATTAACTGAAGGGCTTCCGTCCAGCCCGATATCGCACCATTTACCAGTAGAGTTGACGGCACGCCGCGACGGTAGGAGCTGTCAAACTCGTACCCATTAATAAGCGTACCCCGATAATTTAAGGTTACAGTGTCTGTCGCCTTCGGACTCTTACCGTTCCCCTCACTAATCACCTTGTACTGTAAGCCGCTTGCAAGCGTTTTAACCCCTTCCTTTTTTTTATTTTCTGCTAAGAACGCCATACCGTCTTTTTTGTTTCTATCGACCAATTTCCTCCGATCTTCCGCCTCCTTTTCAACCAATTCCTTTGTGAATGTGGCCATTGTTTCGCGGATCTCATCATCACTCAATAGCCGTTTTCCACCTGACAGCGCGTCCTTTATTCCCTTCATGAGGATGTCTGTGTTGACCTCAATTGACTGTTGATTCAAATCACTCCCAATATCCAGGCCAAGAGCATAACTTACTCTATCTACCTTGTCCTTTAACGTATCCTCCCCATATGCTAACGCTACTATAAAAAAAATGCTTAAAACTAATGCCAGAATCATCCGTAGTCTCATATTTTCTCCTCAGCAATTATTTGTAAAAACATAAATTTCCATATAAACAATTCTATTTAACAACGCAAGGGAAAGAGAATCTCCCATACTCCCTTCGGTAACATTTCATTATGAGGCAACTGGCTGCAGTAGTGGCCTATAAAGATTTTCTACTGTCCAAAAGTATTGTCACCGGGCCGTCATTTATGAGTTGCACTTTCATCATAGCCTGAAATTCCCCGCCTGACACATTTTTGATTTTTTCCCGGCATTTGGAGATGAAGTATTCGTAAAGCGGTTTGGCTTTTTCGGGATCTTCGGCCGATACGAAAGATGGCCTTCTTCCTTTACGGCAGTTCCCTAAGAGTGTGAATTGTGAAACTACGAGCATTGCATATGATTTATCCAGCAGCGAATGGTTCATTTTCCCCATTTCGTCTTCAAAAATCCTCAGGTTTATTACCTTGTCCAGAAGATAATCGGCATCTTTCCTATCATCTCCGCGTTCAATACCGAGAAATACCAATGACCCTTTTTCTATAGAAGAAATATGCCGGCTATCCACAAATATGCCGGCACTATCCACTCTCTGCACGATAGCTCGCATACTAACGCTCCCACCTTTCTATCATTTTCATTATTATATCTTTATATCTATATTGGCGCCAATAGTTGGCAACTTGCCGTTTTCACTATACCCGCCGGGATTAGTACCGAAGTGTGCAGCTTGTTTCCGGGCGCTATCCAGATTATGGTAAGGGCGCTGCAGTGTGCGGGTCCGTCCGATGCTCTGCAAATCGTGTTGCAGCTTGACAACGGCATGCCGTGCTTCAGTTATGTCGCCTTTAGCGAGAGCATTACCTATCGCTTTGTAATCATTTATTAATTTATCGCTCAGGGTCTTGAAGAAATCAGGGAAGGTTTGCACTACATCATTGTACGCCTTTTGGGCGGCCGGCAAATTGCCATCCTGGATGGATTGCAAAAGGCGCCCGAAACCATTGCGTAATTGCTCTGCACCCACCCGGTGATCGCCGGCCTGATAGACATTTGTGTGAGAAGATAGTTTAGCTATTGACACTGCTCGCTTTTCTCTTAAATATGCTATATATTCAATATGTTAAGATAGTTTACGTTTTGGATAAATTTCCACGCATTGTTTTTGAAGCATTCCGTATGCCAAGGTTTTCATTGAGATCACTTAAGGTGTAGTGGCTTGATTTAATGACATTTAATATAAAACTGACAGGTATCGTATATTCAGATCAACAACCATTTCAATGGATAAATATTGCCGCCCGGAAACTATGTGCGGCAATATTTACCTAATAGCTGGGCAATAGTCTAAATGGTTTCAAGAAAGGTGCAAAAGCAGGTTGAGAAATTGCCGGGTGTCCATCTGCGCAGCGCCAGGTCTCGGGAAGATATTACCCAGAAGCGGCTTTCCGAACTTGTTGGCATACCTCAGCGCCATATCTCAATGATGGAAAACGGCAAACGTCCCATCGGCAAGGAAATGGCGAAGCGCCTTGGGAAGGCTCTGAACATCAGTTACAAGGTGTTTCTGTAGGAAGATCACTTAGGGGGATATGGGGTTCAGGGCAAACGATAGGGCGTAGGGGAGTTCAGTTCATCCACCACGGCACCCATCAAAGTGTGGGGTCATAATTGCCCGATTGTGGGCCACCACATTCAGGTTTGTAACAGGTAACATTAGTAAATGTACAATCCTGTTTACAAGCCGGGCAGGGATTTGGGTTTAATTTGCCAACATCCTGCTGTATGAGGTAGCCGCAACCATTGCACTTCCACCAGATTTTCTCGTCCATGGTTCCCCCCTTTTTCTCACAATATCACTACCGCTCGGTTAGTATCTTGCGATACCCGCCTGAAAAGTCATTTTATCATGAACGGTACTATCAATCTATAGAATTCCAAGTCCCTGGGTAATTATGACTGGCTCATAGGCCAACGAGGACCAGGTGTTTGGGCAATGGGGTAACTCGAAAATATAGCCCTATTATCAGCATATTTTGGCACACTTTTATTCTCACGGTTGATAACCGAACTTACAGGCAAATAAACCATTAGATTTACACGGCATAACTTGTAACATGCTGATAAAAAATATGATTTACCTATTGCCTAATTATTGCTCAATCCGATATAAAACGGCTTATTTTGCATGGTTAGCATACTTGTCAACAAGGTTATCAACAATGATTTTCACAATGCTGTTGATACCTGATTCCAAATATATTTTCTAGCACTACAAATGAAAATCCAAGGGGCGGTAATGGTAAATAATTGAACCCTGAAATATGTATAGTTGTCACTCGTATCTCAAGGCATCTATGGGGTTGAGAAGGGATGCCTTATAGGCCGGATAGAAACCAAAAAATATGCCGATCAGGCCGGAAAAACCAAAGGCAAAAAAAATTGAGAAGGGGGAAACAATGGTCGGCCAGCCGGCGATCTCAGACACGGCCTTGGCGGCGGCACACCCGATGATAATACCTGTTACACCGCCGATCAGGGAAAGGGTCAGGGCTTCTATAATGAACTGGAGGCGTATATCCCAGCTCATGGCCCCTACCGCCATCCTGATGCCGATTTCCCTTGTACGTTCTGTTACGGATACAAGCATGATGTTCATGATCCCGATCCCGCCGACGAGCATGGAGACGGAAGCAATTGCCGCCAGAAGAAGTGTCAAAATTTGCGTTGATTGTTCCGCCACATTCATCATCTGGGTAAGATTGCGCACGGTAAAATCTTGTTCCTGGTTCGTTCCGATACGGTGCCTTTGCCTCAACAAATCGGTAATCTGCCCAGTCGCCGGGTCCAGATCTTCTGTCGTTCTTGTCTTTACAATAATCGACCGTACCATGTCGGTGATGCCGCCGCCCCCTCTGCCGAAGATTTTTCTCTGAGCGGTGGTTATCGGTATATATACCGTGTCGTCCTGATCCTGACCCATGGGTGATTGCCCTTTCTCCGCCAATAAACCGATTACCGTAAAGGGCAGTTTCTTTATCCTTATTATTTTGCCCAGAGGATCCATGTCGCCGAAGAGATTATCCACGACAGTTTTCCCAAGCAGGCAGACCTTCGAGGCGCCTTTTAACTCCTGATCGTTAAAGATTCTGCCTGCCGATAAAGACCAATCCCTAACGTAGAGGAGAGACGGCGTAGTACCGTAAACGCTGGTCGCCCAGTTCTGATTGCCATATATAAGCTGAGCGCCGCCGTTAAGGATGGGCGCCACTTCTTCAACGGTTGGGCATTCCCGCTTGATGGCCTCAGCGTCAGCTAACGTAAGGGTGGACTGGGAACCGCTGCCCATGCGCATACCGCCGGTGGTAATACTGCCCGGAAAAATCATCAGGAGGTTGCTGCCGATACTGGATATCTGCTCCGATAACTTTTTACTAGCCCCGGTGCCGACGGCAAGCATGATGATCACGGCGCTGACGCCAATGATAATACCCAGCATAGTGAGGGCGGAGCGCATCTTGTTGACGCGGAGCGCCCGCAGAGAAATCTTAAAGGTGGAGGGGAGATTTATCATTTTTCTTTAACCACTACGTCACTTACAATGCAACCGTCGAGGAATTTGATAATCCGCCTGCTGAAGGCGGCGATATCCGCTTCATGGGTTACCAGAACAACCGTTATAGCAGCCTCCAGATTAAGTTTCACTAAAAGTTCCATAATCTCGCTGCTTGTCTTGGTATCGAGATTGCCCGTCGGTTCATCGGCCAGGATGAGGGGCGCATCATTTACGAGCGCCCTGGCAATGGCCACGCGCTGCTGCTGGCCGCCGGAGAGCTGATTGGGATGGTGCTTTTCCCAGCCATCAAGGCCCATAGACTTAAGCGCCGTAAGCGCCCGCCGTTTCCTCTCGGAGGCGGGAACATTGCCGTAAAGCATGGGCAGCTCCACATTCTCCAGCGCTGATGTCCGGGAAAGGAGGTTGAACCCCTGGAAAACAAAGCCGAGTTTTTTATTTCTGATTAAGGCAAGCTCGTCCCCGTTCAGGCCGCTGACATCTACAGAGTCTAAAAGGTAGCGTCCCGTCGTTGGTTTATCAAGACAGCCCAGCACGTTCATGAAGGTTGACTTACCGGACCCCGATGGCCCCATAATGGCCACGAACTCACCGCGTTCAATTGTAACGGAGACTTCAGAAAGAGCGCGCACGGAACTGCCGCCGAGATCATAAATCCTGCAAAGTCCATCCGTCTCAATCAGGGCCATACTAACGGAACCACCCCCTGCTCAGAGGAACTTCCTGTTTGTTTTTGCTCACCGTGGAAGAAAGGATTACCTCATCGCCTTCTTTCAGGTTGCCGGCAACGATTTCGGTATTGTTTCCGTCGCTGATGCCGGGGGAGATAATTACCCGTTTCGGCGTCTTGTTTTCCAATAGCCAGATGCCCGGACCTTTGCGTTCCCGAGGTTTGCCTCCCTTAAGCGCCTCCGCTTCAGGCGTCCGACCAGCTTTTGTCCCCCGATCCATTTGAAATCTCAGTGCCGCGTTCGGTATTTTGAGGACATCTTTCTTTGTGGCCGTGATAATGGCCACATTTGCAGTCATTCCTGGTTTCAGAATAAATTCCGGATTTTGAACGAGCACGACCACATCATAGGTGACCACGTTCTGAACCGTAATGGGAGCATTTCTGATTACCGATACCAGTCCTCTAAAAGTTTTATCAGGATAGGCATCTACGGTAAATTCTACCGCCTGACTGAGCCTGATCCTGCCGATATCGGCTTCGTCCACATTAGTATCTATCTGCATCCTGGATAGGTCTTGGGCGATATTGAAAAGGGTGGGGGTTTGAAAACTTGCCGCCACCGTTTGTCCGACATCTACATTTCTTGATATAACCATCCCATCAACAGGCGAAATGATATGGGTATATCTCAGGTTCGTTTCGGCCACCCTCAGCGCCGCCCTGGACTGTTCGACCTGCGCCCTCGCCGCTTTAAGCTGCGCTGTTGCGGACATTTCATTCGTCTCGGACGTATCGAGATCGCTTTTCGCAATCAGATTGGATGAAAAAAGCGCTTTATTTCTTACCAAGGCCCTTTTCGTCTCAAGAAGAGCGGCTTCGGCCTTTTCCACGTTTGCTTCTGCGGAAAAGAGATTGGCCTTCGCCTGATCAACCTGCGCTTCAAATGTCGAAGGATCAATCAGCGCGAGCAACTGACCTTTTTTGACAAAGGAATTAAAATCGACATGCAGGGTTTTAATCGTTCCAGACACCTGAGTTCCCACCAGCACCGTCTTTACAGGATTGACCGTGCCTGTTGCCGTAACCGTTGACCTGATGTCACCGCGACTTACCTTTTCCGTCTTGAAATTCTGAAAGTCGCTATTTCCCCTCGTAGCCAAAAAAATGCCTCCGGCGACGAAGGCGATGATAACTATACCGATAATGATCTTTTTCAATTATCCCCCATCGCCTTTTCCAACTTCGCTTCAGCAATTTTGTAGTCGTAAAGCTCCCCGAAGAGAGCCGTTTTGGCATTGCTCTGCGCCACAAGGGCATCCGTTACTTCCAGGGGATCGCCAATGCCGGCGTTATACCGTCCCTCGGCAAGATCGAGGTTTTCTTCGGCCTGCCGCAAAGTTATTTCTGCGGTTAGAATACGCTTTGGCACTTCCTGAAGATTCGTATAGGACTGCTCTACCTCAAGCCGAATCGTTTGCCGCCGTTCTTTTTCATTGGCCCGTAAAACTTCCAGATTGGCCATGGCCTCATTTATTTTATATTTTGTCGAATATCCGGTGAAAAGGTTTAAATCAAGAGTAGCGCCGATGTTCCAGCCGCTTTGTAGAGGAAAATCATCTCCGGACCAGCCATAGCCGGCCTTCCCTGATAATACGGGATAATAATCTTTTTTGGCAAGCTCCAAAGCCCTTTGCGCCGCCTCCTTTTTCAAAAGCAGAGACTGAAGATCGGGGCGGGCAATATAGGCTTTTCCCAAACATTCGCCTAAATCCAGAGAGGATTTCTGATAAACGACATCATCCACCACATCGTAGGGAGGCGCATCAGGCATGCCCATGGCGTTATTCATGGTCACCAGGGCGATGCGGACGACATTTTCCGCCTTCAGCAGATTAAGGCGGGCATTGCTTAAGTCCACCTCCGCCTTGGTCACATCGAATTTTGGCTTGACGCCCACATCAAAAAAACCTTTCGCCGTTTTCAGGTGTTTTTCGAACTGTTTTACTGTTTCGGCAGTTATATCCCTCTTTCGTTGGGACCGCAGCAGTTCATAATAAGCCTCTTTTACCCCCAGCTTAATATTAGACATAACATCATTCAGGTCGGCACGGGACGAGTCGAGATAGAGTCTCTGAATGTCAACCTGAGTTCCCCTTCTGTTAAAATCAAAGATATTCTGATTTAACGACACACTGCTGGAATATTCATTAGAGACGGGAGATTTTCCCGGCAATGAAGTTCTGCTCAAATCGCTGTTCCATTTAATTTGCGGATAATAATCGGATTTGGACTGACCTACCCTGCTTTTGTATACATCAAGACTGTTCATGGCAGCGATGATCTGCGGATGTTTCTTCAGGGCAATGTCGAGGCATTTGTTTAAATTCAGCGAATCTCCTTTTTTTATCACTTCCTCCGCCACAAGTTTTTGAGGAATTATTAAAAAAATAAACAAATACACAAATATCCGATAATAAAGCAGCCGTTTTTCCTTAGGAATAATCATCATCATAATTATATCAAGCAGGAATTAGTAAATTGATTAATATTGTCCGCTTCTCCCAAAGCAATAAGTTTGTCATTATTCTCGATAACATATTTTGCCATGGGGTTAAAAATCATTTTCCCCGATTCTTTCTTCACCGCGACAACGATCAAGCCGAACTTTTGCCGTATATTTGAATCTTCCAGCGATTTGCCGATATAGTTTGAACCTTCACACATGGAAATTTCATCCATTCTCAACTCCAGGCTCTGCCTCATCGTGGTGATCTCGACAAAATCAAGCATGGCTGGTCTCAAAATGGCCATGGCCATCCTCATCCCTCCCATCATGTAGGGAGATTCAACACGGTTGGCGCCGGCCCTGAGCAAACGTTGCTCCGATTCTTCACCTTCCGATCTCGAAAGGATAAAGATGTCGGGGTTAAGTTCCCTGGCTGTGAGGATTACATAGAGGTTCTCCGCGTCACTGGAAAGCACGCACACAATGCCTTTGGCTTTTTTTATGCCTGCGGCCAGAAGGGTTTTTTCATGGGTGGCGTCGCCTCTATGGTAAACAAAACCCTCTTCTTCAATTTTCTGTATCGCCTCCGGATTATTGTCGATAACAACGAAATCAACTTTTTCACCGGCAAGTTCCCGGCATATGAGGTTGCCAATCCGACCGCAGCCACAGATGATGTAATGATTATTCATATTTTTTATCATTTTTTCCAATCTCCCCCTGCCCATGATGATCTTCAACCGCCCCTCGATCATCGTTTCCGTGACGAGCCCGATAGTGTACAGCATCGTGCCGACGCCGACAATGATGATAAAAACGGTAAACAGCATTCCCTCTTTGCTGCGAGGCAAAAAATCGCCATACCCGACAGTGGAAAGGGTAACGACGGTCGCATAAAAAGATTCAAAAAAACCCCATCCCTCCAGATAATGCAAACCGATTGTTCCCATTAACAGCATGGAAAACAGCACTATTATGGCTATGGCAAGCTTTCTCGGTAGTAACATGCCGCCCTCTTCTATATTTATAGGAAATTCCCTAAAAGATTCTTGTCTTTATTCCATTGTGCAGGCTTATAACACGGGAGACGATATTATTCCATATCCTATATTCCTTGTTGTCAATAAATATCAAAAAACTGCAATGATTCGTGGAGAAAAAAACACCTTGACGTATGCACCCAATATGAGTACGATCAAGCCTATTATGAGTGCGCACATAGAAAACTTACTATACAGACACGAAAGGAGTATATTAGATGGCTAATAATCACGGCGGCACGGTGTTAAGGGTTGATCTTACCAGAGGGAAAATCACCAGGGAAAGCATTCCAGAGAAAATCAAGAAAGATTTCGTCGGGGGCAGAGGGCTCGGGGTCAAGTATTTTTACGACGAAGTAGACCCGGGGGCAGATCCACTTGGCCCCGAGAACAAGCTGTTTGTGCTTAACGGTCCTCTGGCGGGAACCAATGCCATGTCGGTAGCCCGGTGGATGGTGATCACCAAGAGCCCCTTGACGGACGGGTTTACAAGGGCCGTAGGCGGGGCGGATTTTGCCGCCTATTTAAGATTTGCCGGTCTGGATATGGTAATACTTGAGGGGAAGGCAGAAAAGCCCGTCTACCTGTTTTTGGCCGACGACGGGACAGCAGAGCTCAGGGATGCCTCCGAACTTTGGGGTAAAGATACCTGGGAAACCCAGGTTTTGTTAAAGAAATGGCACGAAGAGGGGAATAAGAAGGTTAACAGCGCGGTGATCGGCCCTGGCGGGGAAAAGCTGGTCCGCTTCGCCGTAATTGAGAGCGAACGCCGCACTGCCAGCAGGGGTGGGGTCGGCACCGTGATGGGATCGAAAAATGTCAAAGCGATTGCTGTCAAGGCCAGCAGGAACATCCAACTGGCCGATCAGGAAACCTTTAAATCCGTAGTCAAAAAGCAGATTGATACCATGCAGGCGGACCCTATGTACCCACACTTTCAGAAATACGGAACGGCCATGGCGGAAGGCATGGCAGCTACCGGACTTATGCCTTGCAAGAATTTCCAGGAAGGGCCGCCGGATAACTTTATGGATATTTCCGGAGACGTTTATGACCGCTATACCCTGCGCCATGTCGGGTGTTACAGTTGTAGCATTAGGTGTGGCAAGGTGCGCAAGACGCAGGATCCCCGATACAGGGGAGCAGAAACCGAAGGACCGGAATATGAATCCATTTGGGTTTTTACTACCGATATAGGCTCTACGGCCGTTGAGCCCTCTCTGGTAGCCGATAAGATTTGCGACGACTTGGGCATTGATACCATCAGCGCCGGGGCTACCATCGCCTTTGCCTTTGAACTGTACAACCGGGGTATTATAACCAAACAGGACACTGACGGTTTGGAGCTTTCCTATGGCAATACCGATGCCATGATTAGCCTATTAGAAAAGATAGGCAAACGCGAGGGTTTCGGCGATCTCCTGGCCGAAGGCAGTTATCGGGCAGCGCGTAAAATCGGCCGGGGCGCCGAGCAGTACGCCATGACCAGCAAGAAACAGGAGCTTCCCGCCTATGACCCCAGGGGAGCCAAGGCCCAGGGTTTGAGCATGGCCACCGCAACTACCGGTGCGAATCATAATTACGGATATGCTTTCCAGGAAATTTTCAATGTTCCTATCCCTTATCAGGTGGATCGTTTTGCCGAAACAGGAAAAGGTAATTTGACTTGTTTTAATCAAAACTTGACGGCAGTCTTGGAACTGGGAATAGGATGCACATTCCCCGGGGTTTTTGGGTGGTTATCCATGGAAATCCTGGGTCAGCTTTTAGCAGCAGCCACCGGCTACCAGGAATTCCAGAATCCCCAATATTTATTAGATGCAGCAGAGAGAACAATTAACCTTGAGCGCCTTTTTAACCTGAGGGCAGGTTTAAGCCGTAAAGATGATTCCTTGCCGGAACGGGTTCAAAAAGAAATGCTCGCCAGGGGGGCCTCTCAGGGGCATAAGGTAGATGATATGGAAGGTATGCTGGATGAGTATTATGCTTCCAGGGGTTGGGATAAAAAAGGTATACCTACCCCCGAAACCCTCACCAGGCTAAAGCTCGCCTGGGCAATCAAAGATTTAAAACAAATACCCGGCCAAGCGGCCTGATCGCGAGAGAAGGCTATGGATATCTCGGTAAGGCTTTACGGTTTATTGATCCCACATGTTCCGAAGAACCCCTTATCCCTGGATAGACCTGAAGGAAGTACGCTGGCAGACCTCATCAATTATATGGCTGAAGCCTATGGACCGCAGATGGAGAGGATTTTGAAACCGGCGGGAGACAGCCGGTTCCCATTAATGATTATGGTTGACAGCAAAGAGGTAAGAGAGGATCATAATAAAGTAGTATTATCGCCGGGGGCTATAGTAGACCTGCTATCCCCCATGGCAGGCGGTTAGAGGGTAATCGCAGCGAAAGCTGCGCTAATTTAAAAATCGATGTAACTACTCAGGTGTTTAGGCTGTAGGCTGAAGGCTCTAAGTCGTTGCGCATGGACCGAATCAAGCCACCCAGAATTTTTCTTCAACCCCCATGCCCGCGCGTGGGCACAACGAAGGATGAAAACCGCCCCTATCCCTCCCTCTCCCGTCGAGGGGGAGGGGTACAGGGAGGGGGGCATTTTCATATAAAACAGGCGTCTCTTTTCATTGACAAGTTCCAAGGTTAGGAATTACAATAAGCTTGCTATTCAAAATCAGCCGGGCTCCTGACCGAAAGTCCCGGTCTGTTCAGTACATGTGTGTAGATCATGGTGGTAGAGACATCCGCATGTCCCAACAGTTCCTGCACCGTGCGGATGTCATAACATGCCTCCAGTAAATGCGTAGCAAAGGAGTGACGCAAGGTGTGGCAACTTACCTTTCTATTTATACCTGCCCGTGAGGTTGCCTCTTTCACGGCCTTCTGCACGAGGTTTTCATTGATATGATGCCGCCGCACCCAATCAAGATAGGCTGTCTCGGTCCGGATCGAGTAATGGCGGCAGCGGATTTCTGTTTTCAGGGCATCAACCAGGGGGGAGAAAAGCCGATCAACCTCGCCGGGAACCACCCGGTCGCGGAAAGCCCCTGCAACGGCATTAATAATCGCTCATAAAATATATCCAATTCAAGTAGTTAAGTTACAATTTAGGGTGTTATGCTGGACAGAATTATTATATCACTTTTTAAACCGTTATCACAACCTGTTGAATTTGTCCAAGGTTTTTCCTGAAGGAGGTGGTGTATATGCACTATTTACCTTATATGGTTGAATAATTTGTTTTAGTCAAATGTTTTGTAATATATTTTTTCTGTCCAATATATGTTCGCGGCACGCCTCCGGCGCGCCGCGAACGGGGCGAGCTGCTTCGCCAGCGCCTGTTCTTCAGGCCACCGGAGGTGGCCTTTCGAACAATCGCTGGAGCGCTTAGCCGCCTAAGAATGGCGTGTGAACACGCCATCTTAGGTGGCACGCGCTCAGCTCGCCCCGTTAGGAGGTCTCACATGCGCAAACTGTTGCTACTTTGCTTCCTGGTAATAGCGCGAACTTCAAGCGCAGAAGTAACCGAGAATCTTGTCTATACTTCTTACGTAGCAAATGCCGATCCGACTCGTCCGCTGCTTAGCACATTGAATGCATCGTCACCCTACCGACAAAGCAGCCAAATTTTGCACGCATATACAAACTGGCATGTTAATTGGAACTTTCGATGGTTTGAGAAGCCGGATGGCAAATGCAGAATTTCCAGCGTCACCACCAAGTTAACTGGCAATATTCATCTGCCTAAGCTGGTTGGGGCTAACTCCACGCAAGGAAGTCAGTTCGAAAAATATTTATCCGCACTTCGCGTTCATGAACAAGGTCACTACAGCATTGGAAAAGAAGCTGCCACTGCGATTGATAGAAAGATACTTTCTTTGGGCGAAATGTCTAGTTGCAAAGCTCTTGAAGCTGCTGCGAATGACCTCGGAAACAGAACGATAAATGAATACAAAGAGAAAGAGTTGCGATACGACGACTCGACGGCCCACGGCAAGACTCAAGGAGCATGGCTTGATGGAGAATAAAGGGGACAGATTTATTGTGCGGCCGGGCAAGGTCGTGTAATTCAGCGGGTGTGAATCCCGCCCCGGAAGGATGGCCATCCACCGGGTAGCAAGTCCTTGGAGGTCTGGTGGTAACATCAGACTTTAAGCGTAGGAC
>DATESZ010000159.1:0-14207 GCA_035283845.1 Syntrophales bacterium
ACTCCGTGAGCAACATATCCCCTGCCTATTCCATAAACGGGTCTTTTAGTACCTCTCTTATCCCGCGTACTAACAAAGGCTGTATAGGGGATCCCTTCTCTATTAAAGAAATTGGTAACACCGTTACCGATGGTCTGTCCACGGGTTACAAAGGTCGTCTTTTTCTTCCTGGGATTTTGTCCAAGACGATTATCGGCAAGCATATCTTGCACGAATGCCAGAGGGATTTTCCCGTCATATACACCGTAGGCCCAGGGAACACCACCCCTGGTAAGGATTGCCAATAAGGGTTCTTTCCGTCTCAAAGGCTTGCTGTGCACCCCAAGGGCATTCATCCTGAGCCTGGTTATATAGCAAAAGTCCACAGACCCTATCCTGGAAGTCTTTGATACGATACACAGCCCCCTGCCCTTGTCGTTTCTTCCCAGATATTCTAAAAGGCCGAAAAATCTCTTGGTAAGACGAACTTTACCCGGACGCGAAGTACCTGTCAGCTCCGGGATATAGACCCTGTCCAACCATTCCGTGAGGGGGGGCCGGCCACTCGGGTTCAGCAAGTGGTAAAAGGTAGCGGTCATCAGATAGGGCCGCATTCTCTCTGCAGTCTTGTTCCTATCAAGAATTCCCCCGATGCCGAGTCTATTCCACACCGACCTTAAAAGGAGTATATTCCCGTACTCCTTCGCCGCCTCCGCCCGCAGCCCTTTAAGTGAAACAAGCCTCTCACCGGAATGATTGCCCAGGGATTTTAAGAGCCCCGGCAGTTTATGCCTTATCTTATCCAGGTTCCCCAGATTCCACAGTACGCGCTGCTTTATCTTCCCGTTGTCCCTGTAGTTCTCAACAACCCGCAGATAACGGTGCGTCTTTCCGCCGCTTTTGGTATCTACAGTCCTTATAAACATAACTCCACCCGGTTGAGTGCTACAAGAGAGCCCTGAAAAATACAAAATTCTGGAGTAGGGGCGTAATATATTACGCCCCTACAATAGCCGGTTATAAGTTTAATTATATAAGCGGGATTGTCAACAAAGATTAGAGTCCGGTGGTAATTGTGCTGATGATGCGGTAATGTTGCTTATTGTAGTTTAGCAGTCGAATCTGGACTTTGTTGGCGTTGAAAACTGGACTCAATATATAGTATCCGCTAGGGTCGAGCTTGACTTGCCCAGATTCAAGATTTTACTTATAGCTCCATCCTTTATCCTGATACGTTCTTTCAATTTCTACCCGTAATGTTTCTTAGTCGTCACCATCAACCCAGTCCTTGCAGAGTACTTCCGCCTGTTCCAATACGGTCTGTGTTGCCTTCTCCTGCTTGTCGGGCGGATAACCATACTTACGAAGGATGCGCTTTACGATAACACGAATCTGAGATCTGGCATTTTCGCGCATAGTCCAGTCTATAGTTACGCTCTTTCGAACGGTGGCGACAAGTTCTTGTGCTATGGCTCTCAAGGTCTCATCACCCAGTACCTTCACCGCGCTATCGTTAACTTCAAGGGCATCGTAGAATGCAACCTCATCTTCAGTAAGTCCCAAGTCTTCTCCACGCTTTTGCGCCTGTCTCATGTCCTTGGCAAGCTTGATCAGCTCTGAAATAACCTGGGCCGTTTCGATAGAGCGATTCTGGTACTTCCGTATCGCCTCTTCGAGCATTTCTGCAAATGACCGCGCCTGTACTACGTTTTTCCTCATCCTTACCTTAATCTCGTCCTTCAGGAGCTTCTGTAGGAGCTCAACTGCAAGGTTGCGGTATGGAAGCTGCTGGACTTCCGCCAGGAACTCGTCGGATAGGATAGAGATATCCGGCTTCTTTAGCCCAGCAACAGCGAAGATGTCAACAACTTCATCAGAAGTGATAGCTTTGGAGATCAACTGCCGAATAGCAGTATCCAACTCTTCCTGGGGCTTCCCTCCGTTCTCAGTTGTGGCTTTTACAAGGGCACTCCTAACTTCCTGGAAGAACCCCACCTCATCCCGAATCTTGAGCGCCTCCTCATGCGGCACGGCCAAGGCAAATGCCTTTGAAAGCGTCGTAACTGCAAGGAGATAACGTTTCTTGCCGTCCTCCAAGGAAAGGATGTGTTCCATAGCAACCGCAATGCCTGCTATTCTCTCGGCAGGCTTGGCTCTAAGAAGCGTCATGTAGTCAAAACCGTGGAACATATTGCGCACAATCTCGTATTTCTCTAGCATAAGAGCCACGGCCTCTTCCTGGTCAATCGTTGCCTTGCCCCGCCCCCCACTGGCCGTATAATCTGCCAAAGCGTGCTTGAGCTGATCTGCCAGACCCAGGTAGTCCACCACAAGTCCACCAGGCTTATCTCTGAACACCCGATTCACGCGGGCAATAGCCTGCATCAACCCGTGGCTTCTCATAGGCTTGTCCACGTACATCGTATGCATGGGCGGGCAATCGAAACCCGTCAACCACATATCACGGACGATGACTAACTTCAGAGAGTCACTATGGTCTTTAAACCGTTTAGCCAATCCTTCCCGGCGTGCCTTGTTACGGATATGCGGCTGCCACTCCAGGTTATCCGAGGCGGAACCCGACATTACAATCTTGATGACTCCCTTGTCGTCATCGGGATGATGCCACTCAGGCCTGAGCTTAATGATCGCGTTATACATGTCTACGCAGATTCGACGGCTCATGCAGACAATTAAAGCCTTACCATCCATAGCCTCCAGACGGCGTTCAAAATGCGAAACCAGGTCTTCTGCGACCAGCCCGACCCGTTTTTCCGTCCCAACCATGGCCTCCAAACGGGCCCACTTCGTTCGCAGCCTCTGCTTCTCAGCTTCTTCCTCACCTTCGGTAACCTCTTCAAACTCCGGATCAATTCTCGGTCTCTCCTCTTCCAGGAGTTCTATCTTGGCCAGCCGCCCCTCATAGTAGATGGGAACGGTGGCTCCGTCCTCGACCGCGCGAAGGATGTCATAGGTGTCAATGTAATTACCGAATACCGCTGGAGTACTCCTGTCATCGCGTTCGAGGGGAGTTGCGGTAAAGCCAATGAACGAGGCGTTAGGCAGGGCGTCCCGCATGTGCCGGGCAAATCCGTCAATGAAATCGTATTGGCTCCGGTGCGCTTCGTCAGCGATGACAACGATGTTCTCGCGCCCGGAAAGCACGGGCTGACGCCCTCCCTCTCCCTTTCCCCCTCTCCCACTGGGAGAGGGCTGGGGTGAGGGTAAGAATTTTTGGATGGTGGTAAAGATAACGCCTCCGGCCGCCACCTGAAGCAGCTCTCGGAGATGCTCCCTGCTCTCCGCCTGTACCGGCGTCTGGCGAAGCAGGTCTTTGCAACCGGAGAACGTGCCAAAGAGCTGATCGTCCAGGTCGTTGCGGTCAGTAATTACCACTAAGGTAGGATTCTTCATGGCCGGGTGCCGGATGATTTTCCCAGCGTAGAACACCATCAAGAGGCTCTTACCGCTGCCCTGTGTGTGCCAGACAACGCCGATACGGCGGTCGCCGAATTGCTTAGCGCTGCGGCCGTAGGGTGTGGGTTTTTCTTTCACCAGGAATGGGTCCACTTCTTCCGGCGCCGGAAACCTGCCATAAAGCAGGTTTGGTTCGGCCTCAATTCCGCAGGCCGATATGGTACAATCAACAGCCTTATTGACTGCGTGGTACTGGTGGTAAGCAGCCACTTTCTTCTCTACCTGCGCCCCGTCGTCCTCGAAAGTTATGAAGTTTAAGACAAGGTCAATGAGCCTTTTTTTATCAAATACACCTTTGAGCAGGACTTCCAATTCGCTTTTACGAGCGAACCCCTCTCCCTCATTCCCTCTCCCATGCTCTGCACCCTCACCCCTACCTCTCCCAGTGGGAGAGGGGGTGGGAGAGGGATAGGGTGAGGGTATCAGCGGCGGTTGAAAATCCGTCCCTGATATAGTCCGCCACGGCATGAACCTCTCCCAGTTGGCTGTGAGCGTTCCCATGCGCGCCTCGAGTCCATCAGAAACGACCATCAATTCGTTAAAGACAAAGAGGCTCGATATGTCCTCCTTGTAGGTCTGAAGCTGATTGAATGCATGTCTAATGGTGGCCTTCTCATCGGCAGGATTTTTTAATTCGATGACGGCGAGCGGGAGGCCATTTATAAAAATCACGATGTCCGGGCGGCGGTTCTTGTGTCCTTCCACAACGGTGAACTGATTCACCGCCAGCCAGTCGTTGTTCATCAACTCTTCAATGTCAAGTAACCATACCTTGTCATGGACTTCGCGGCCGTCGGCCATATACGAAATGTCAACCCCATCGGTCAGCATACGGTGGAAGCGGCGGTTGTTCTCGATAAGGCTTGGACTTTCTGTCCGTGTAACCTTACGTATGGCATCATCAAGGGCCATATCAGGGATATTTGGGTTGATTGCTGCCAGGGCCTCACGCAGCCTCCCGGACAAAATCACGTCCGAGTAGTTTGCAGCCGGCTCACGCTCAGGTTCCGGGCCGTCAAAGGCTATATCTGGGCCAAACAGAACCTCATAGCCGAGGTCCTCAAACCATGAAAGGGTAGTATCTTCGACAGTAGATTCTGTCAAATAACTCATACGTACTCCTTCGTAGGTGCTTTATCCAATCCATGTTGTGGTGCGTAAAACCAAAAGTTAATTGGATAACTAGGGTCTTTTGTTCTAAGACCACAATGTGAGTCAAGGCTTACACGCATTCTTCGTTTCTTACATTCTTCATTTAAAAAGTTTAAAATAGCAAACCTTACTTCTTCAGAATTACTAATTCCGTTTTCTATTCCTTCCTTACGATATTCACCAAAGAGTCTTCCTTGAGGTGAGTTAAATTCTTTCCATCTTTTGAACTTTGTAAAGCATTCATAAGAAAAAGAGGCTAGCCCGGCAAACATGTCAGATACCTGAACCAGGGGTTCATCATGGCTTTTGACAGGCTCAATACCCACTATATGATAATATTGTTTCCAAACAATAGAAGGTCGCTTATTAGAAAATAGGTCTCTATCTGCAGGGGTTAGTTCTCCTTGTGTCATCTTAAGAAAATACTGTATACTGTCAAAGCTAAGCCCCGTATGTTCATCTGGATGTAAAATCCATATCGCACCATTATCCCATCTACTCTGCAGAATATTCTTCAAGAGATGATGGTACATCCTATGAAGGTTTGCTAAATCGTCGCGCCCTTTAATATTGTGCCTGGAATCCTCTATATCCCAGATTAGGGTATCTACCCTCAGTGTATTTTGACAAGCAAGTTCGACGATGAGTCTGCAAATTTTTTCTGCGGCAAAATGGTATCTAGCATCTCTTATTTTCTCCCACTTAAGCTCTTTAACATCGGATTCTTTTAATAAAGCACATATCTGCTTTTTTACTGGATCATAACTGGATTTCTTTAGCGAAACTACAGCAAGAGCAGGGTATCTTCCCTTGTTGTAATGAGACTCATCTGCAAACCCGATGTGGGTGTGAGTTCCTTTTATATACATCAAATAACCTTGTTTAAGAACTTCTCTGCGTCAGTCACCCGCAGTTCGCCGGAGATGAGCTTGGGCAGAAGCACATCGCGGATGGCGGCAAGGGTTTCACACTCTCTCTCGTTACTCAGAATTCTGTTAAGAATAGGAAGTGCAATCTCCTGGAAAGCTTTTGATTCTTTGTCTGGAGGCACAATCACCTTCAGCGCACTAAACTGGCCCTTGTTTAAATTTAGCAGTACAGATCCTCCTGCCCCATGAGATCGAATACGTTCGCCGAGTCCACGCAAAGCAAAATAGCAGACAAGAGATGTGTTAGGGTCTGAAGGGACAACGCTGTTGATTTGTTGATTGGTTTGGCAGTATGTGCTTGTCAATGCGACAAGCCCAGGAGTCGCAATACAACTTACACATATGGAAAGTGGCGGGAGAAATTTATTTTTCTGAGTTGATGCTCCCTTATTGGACAATGCTTTCTCTGTCTTTGTGATAAATACTTTGCCATGCATATCGGGGATGGTCACAAAGGGAACATCGTTCCCGTAATTATCTTTATCAGCTGTGGGAGGTGTTTTGCCACAGATGACATCACCCAAATCTTGGATCACACCAACCCTCCATCCCTTCGGAATCTCGCCAAGCTCTGAGTCCTCGAAACTATCTGGGAACAATGCGTCGAATGCTTCAACGCATCCCTCATCTCCTGCCCTTCTCCCAGAAGGAGAAGGGAGTATCCCCTCACCCAGACCCTCTCCCACAGGGAGAGGGAATGAACCCTCACCCCCGCCTTCTACACAATAAGCGACTATTTGCTCTAAGACTGACTGCGGGTCTTCCAAAACTTGATTGTTCGGAAAGCGAAGAACGGTAAATCCCATTGAGCAAAGGTATTCGTCTCGTTTTTTGTCTTTTTTGATTTTTTCTTTGTGTATCCCGCCGTCAAGCTCAATAACCAGCTGGTGTTCATGGCAATAGAAATCTGCGACATAATCACCTATCTGATGCTGTCTGCGGAATTTCAAGCCCATAAATTGCCTGCCGCGGAGCATCTCCCACAATATTGTTTCAGCCGGGGTCTGCTTATTGCGTAATTCCCGTGCCTTATCCACCAGCCCGGAGAAATCATATCCTCCCCGATAATGCATTCTCCCCTCTACCCCTGGGAGAGGGGATGGGGGTGAGGGGTCCTCTCCCTTTGGGAGAGGATTAGGTGAGGGTTGCCCGCGCTCCTTACGGGCTATGTTTCTGCGCACCGGATCGAATGCAACGAACCAAGAGTGAAACAAAGCGCGGGCAATAGCCTCCAGCGTCTCGTTCATCTTCCTGTTAAGCTCTATCTTATCGTCCAGCGAGCCGAGGATGTGGGCAATGGCACGCTGCTCATTCTTTTGTGGCACACGTACAGGAAGCTTATAGAAGGATTCACGACTAGTGGAAGGTATTGCTGAGCCCGAATCCATACTGTTGATGTCGTGCGTCAAAAGTTCGTAGTAGGCCCATTTGATGTCAATGTCAGCCTTGGGCTTCAGGTAAAATGCCGTGTCTATTACGAAGAATGGTTCTGGCGAGAAATGAACACCACGGTATGCACCTTTGCGACCAATAATAACGCTCGGAAATGGACAGAGAGGCTCATTGTGCCATCCTATAGGCCCGTTTGTTCCATACACGCGATAAGGTCCCCCTCCTTCCTGGTAGCCACGCAGCCCTTTGCCATACTCAAGGGTGGCGAGATCGCCCCAGGTACTATCCTGCCACTCACCCGCCATATCCCAGCACCTTCTGCTGCATCATTCCTTTTCTCCAACCAATATTAAGTTTGCCCCAAAAAAGAACGAAGATATCATCGCCGCCATTAATAGTTTATCGGTATAGTCTCTTCTCATTATCTTTTGATACTGATGATAAAAAGCTTCAAGTTCTTTCTTGTATTGAAGTCCCTTCCACTCAAAAGTCTTTTCGGCAAGCCCCCATAATTCGCCGACAAGTTCGTGAGCAAACTTGTCATCAATAGGTTGCCAATGTTGCTTACTTTCTTTTATGAAAATTTCTAATTTCTCCCCGTTAATCTCGCTTTCAAAATGGTTGGATTCGGAATGGAATTCCCAGCCTCGACTATTTTCAGGCAAAGTAATACAGTGGCCTGTATCTTTTATGATGTTTCCGCAATCACGGACGGGAACCAAAACCGATCGAGGGGTAACTGTTCTTGTAAGAAATGCATTATCAAATTCTTCTCTATTCCTCATGCGAGGAGCAACGTAATAAGTATAATGCTTGTGCTGCGATAGCCGAAAAAGTCTTCGATGCTGATTGCTATCAACCCAAAATCTATAATAAGGCCCAGGGTATGTCCCATTACTTATATAAGTTGCATTCCAATACCAAAGGTAATCACTTATTTTGAACTGATAATAAAAGTCAATGCCTCGTGTTGGTAGATGTGCATCAAATCCCTTGACAGCCTCCTCTCGTAGACTCGGTAGAATGGGTGCGCATCGCAATCTGTCTCTACAACGAGTTATTTGTTCTTCAAGAAATGCAAAGCCAAAGCTGAACTCTGAAATTCCGATTGCTACCATCCCAGCATCTCCAGATTTTGATAAAAAACCGTATCAATCTCCAAGAACCCAACCTCTGGAAGCAGGTTTTGAAAATCACTAGCATGTAAGTGTTGTTCCATAGCTCCGATTCTTTCCAAAATCATCATCCCAAGTAACCTTAAAATCAAAGGGTGGAAAGCACTCCTTCGAAAGTCCCAAAAGACAAGAAACCTCGCTGTCAGGTCCAATGCGTTCAGGGATATCGCTTCTACTGACATGTGCACAGTGCTCCTTTAAAGGCTTTCCACCCAACCATACTGTTACATTGTGAGCTTCAGCCTGACCGTTATTTCTAATCCAAAGCTTATAGCTAGATTTTCCACTTTTTCCAATTCCAGCTCGAAGCTCCGCCATCTTAACTTGTTCTTTGGCTTCAATCTGTTCTTGCTCCTCGATTGCTACGAGTTTGCTTTGTATCTCTACAAGTTGGCTTTGCGTCCGGTTAGCTTGATTTTGGGTACGATGACTTGTGATAAAGGCAAGAATTGCTACCACTAGCGAGCCGATCGGGATAACAACACTAATCCATGCCGATATATCAGTCATACCCCAGTGCCTCCAGGTTCTTTTTTATAATCGCTTCATGTGGAATCATTTTCTTTCCTTTTTCCTGTGGAAGCCTATCTGTCCGCGCTTCGGCTCGGGAGGCTTCATCTACCCCGTTAGAGATAGGAAACGCTTGAGCCTGTTTTTCAGATATCGCTTCCCCATTCCGGTTTTTAAATATTTTTCTCTGGCCCTGGCGTCCTGCTCGTTCAAACAGGCTTCATAATATATGAGTTCAAAAGGGCCTCTGTTTTTTGTCGAAAACACCTTGCCCGTGTTGTGCTCGTTCAAGCGTTTCCGTAAATCACCGGTTGAACCGGTATAGAAACGCTTATCCTTCGTGCTCTGAATTATATAAGTGTAGAACATGGTCTAAAATCTCTAACGGGGTAAAGCTCCCGTATTGCATCAAAGACCACTTTGAACTGCGCATCGTATTTCTTCTCAAGGGCATCCAGCTTACGTGACAATTCCGCATTCGAGGCAAGCATCTGGCGGAGCCTCACAAACGCCCGCATGATTTCAATATTTACCTGAACGGCTCTTTGGCTGTTCAGAACGCCGGATAACATAGCTACGCCCTGTTCGGTAAAGGCATATGGAGTAGCGCGGCGCAAGCCTCCCCAACTTGAAGTCACAATCTGTGATTTCAAGTTGTCAAATTCCTCTTTGGTTAGCTGAAACATGAAGTCTTCAGGGAAACGCTCAATGTTCCTTTTTACAGCTTGAACCAGAACGCGCGGTTCAACCCCGTAAAGTTCCGCAAGATCAGTGCTCAGCATGACCTTATGGCCGCGCAACAAATAAATGCGGTTTTCAATCCGCTCCATGGGGATAATAGAATGTTTATCCGTCATGCCTCAGCTCCTGAAAACTTGATGTTCCAATTTGGCGCCTCAAGTTGCCGAATCTATTACCTACCATACCCCAGCGCCTCCAGGTTCTTTTTGATGGTTGCTTCGAGCTTATCCGACTCGGCAAGCTGTTTTTGCGGTTCCACTGTCATTTTTCCTCTTTCTCCCTGAAAACCCTAATTATTAAAACCCCATTCCATCGGTCATCCTTACACAACCGTTTTCCCTTCACACAGATTTATGAGCTCTGCAAGTGCTAGGATCTGTGCGCGCCTGCCACTACCTTCCTTGATGACCTTTAAAATGCCCGCCTCTCGAAGCGTGCGAAGTAAATGTGCGACGGCCTGCCGACTCGGCTTAGCACCTGTGGGAAACTGCATGTGGGTACTCTGGAAAATAGGCCGTTCGAATATCTGATCAAGAAGGGGCACAGCGTACTGCGAGTGGGTAAGATCAATAACGCGCGCCTTCAGCTTTTCGTATAACTCCATAATTGCCCGCGCTTTGGCGGCATTCTCGTGCGCCTGCTTATCGAGGGCCTTCAGGAAGAATTCGATCCAACGGTTCCACGCGTCCTCCGCCTTGCCAATGGCGCGGAGGCTGGAGATATATTCATCCCTATGCCCCTCAAGGTACGCAGAAAGATAGAACAGCGGGCGGGAAAGCAGTTTCTTTTCGTAAAGAAAAATGGGAATAAGTATGCGGCCAATACGGCCGTTGCCGTCAAGAAACGGATGTATAATCTCAAATTGTGCATGAACAATAGCAAGTTGAACGAGTGGATCGGGGCGGTCCGTATGATAATATTTCTCCCAGTTATCAAGATACTCCATAACAAGCATTGGGCCTGGAGGCACAAATTCAGCCTGTTCTATCGGAGCGTCAGGTGGACCGACCCAGTTCTGTGTCTTACGGAATTGTCCACGTCCCTTGTTCCTCCCACGTACGCTGTCAAGAAGAATGGCATGGAGTTCGAGAAGGAGATTCAGGTTAAAAGGCCGAGTTCCCAATTCCGTTTCTGTACGACGTAGTGCCCTGCGGTAATTGATGATCTCCTTGATATCGAGCTTGCGGGATTCCTGCTCCGGTTCCTCTCCAGCCTCAAATTTGAGCACCTCCCCGAAAGTTGCCTGTGTACCCTCAATCCTTGAAGAGAGCACAGCCTCCTGTGTCGTCAAAGGCGAGAGCAAAATATCAGGATTTGGAACTCCATAGAGTACGCCATCGTAGCTGGCAATGGAACGGTTTGCCCTCCCGATCAATGGGATAAGAGGTTCCCATTTTACCTCCTTCAACGGAAGTTTTTGAGGTATAAAGGGTTTCATTTTGTGTAACGTTAAAAAGCAATTAATAAATTAGTGTAAAGTGAAACCAGTTTTACTATACACAAGATTTTTGTGTTTATCCAGTAAGATAAGAGGTCTGCTTCCGGGTTAGTTCGATACTCTGTTTTTTAGGGCCTTGAATTGCAATCTTTTTAGTCGCGCAACAAGTCTTTTGCGCAATTTTAGGTTCAATTTATAATCCGAGACCTCTGCAAAAGGCTCTAGATGTCGTTCTTGTAGCCGCAGGTTTTAACCTGCGTATATACAGACTAAAGCCTGCGTGCGCAAGCTAAAGCTTGCGGCTACTACGAATTACGAATTTTTCATTTTGTCGTTCCCACAAAAACGAGAATCTTAGGGAGCCCGTAAAGAAGTAGTTTTGCAGAGGTCTAAATCCCTTATACGCCATACCCCAACTCCTTAAGGTTCTTTTTGATGGTTGCTTCGAGCTTATCCGACTCGGAAAACTGCTGGCGGAGTTGAGCCGTCAACCGATCCATTTTTTCCTTGAACGGCTCGCCGCCTGCCTCGACCTCCTCGGCCCCTACGTAGCGGCCGGGTGTGAGTACATAGCCATGCTCCTTGATGTCCTCAGTCTTTGCGCCCTTGCAGAAGCCCGGCACATCCTCATACTTGCCTGCCCCCTTCTCGCCACGCCATGCATGGTAGGTTGAGGCAATCCTTGCAATCTCCTCATCCGAAAGGTCGCGGTGGACGCGGTCTACCAGGTAGCCCATCTTGCGGGCGTCAATGAACAATACCTCGCCCCTTCGGTCTCGGTAACCCTCACCTCTAGTCCCTCTCCCACTGGGAGAGGGTGGCCGAAGGCCGGGTGAGGGTTTGCCTGACTTGTTCCGGCAAATAAACCACAGACAGGCCGGAATCTGCGTTGTGTAGAAGAGCTGACCGGGGAGTGCGATCATGCAGTCCACAAGGTTAGCCTCGATTATGTTCTTTCGAATCTCAAACTCTGCGGTGGTGCTCGTGGACATGGAGCCGTTGGCCAGCACGAACCCTGTTATGCCGTTGGGCGCGATGTGGTGGATGAAGTGCTGAATCCATGCGTAGTTGGCGTTGTTGACCGGAGGGATGCCGTACTTCCAGCGAGCGTCCTCGCGCAGTCGTTCACCGCCCCACGCGCTCATGTTGAACGGCGGATTGGCCAGGAGGAAGTCGGCCTTGAGGTCCTTGTGCAGGTCGTTGTGAAAGCTGTCGGCGTTTTGGCCACCGAGGTTAATGTCAATGCTGCGAATGGCCAGGTTCATCTTGGCAAGACGCCAGGTGATGTAGTTGGACTCTTGACCATAGATGCTGATATCGCCCACACGGCCGCCGTGGGCGGTCACGAACTCTTCGGACTGGACAAACATGCCGCCTGAGCCGCAGCAGGGGTCGAAGACGCGGCCTCTGTAGGGTTCTATCATCTCTACCAAAAGCCTGACCACGCACCGGGGCGTATAAAACTCACCGCCTGATTTGCCCTCTGCGGCCGCAAATCTGCCGAGGAAATATTCGTAGACGCGGCCGAGGATATCCTTGGAGCGGTTCTCTTTGTCGCCAAGTCCGATAGTCCCGATTAAATCGATTACCTCGCCAAGGCGGTGTTTATCGAGGGCAGGGCGGGAGTAGTCCTTCGGCAAAACACCCTTAGCGAAGGGTTCTCTTTCTCGATGGCCACCATCGCATCATCAATGAGCCTTCCGATGGTGGGCTGCTTTGCGCCGTCCTGGAGTCTGGACCAGCGGGCCTCTTTCGGCACCCAGAAGATATTAGCAGCAGCGTATTCGTCTCGGTCCTCGGGGTCTGTGTATTCGGTCTTCTGTTTGGCTTCCAGTTCCCCATATTTTTCCTGGAAGGCGTCAGAGATGTACTTCAGGAAGATTAGGCCGAGTACGACATGCTTGTACTCGGAGGCGTCCATGTGCCCCCGCAGCTTGTCTGCTGCAGCCCAGAGCTTTTCCTCGAATCCGAGGTTGGCGCCGTTGTTAGCCTTTGCCATGGCTTAACACCCCCTCTCTCCAAGTTGTGGCGGCTCTTGAGCCGTCTATCGGCGGCATCCATATAAAACCCCCGTGACGCCTGTACAGAGGAGTATACTACAGATTTTTAGGCCATAAAACAACATTTTCAGTTAAGTGATATTACTCAACTTACGACAAATCTCAGGTGGGCAAAAAGTGGGTAGAACTCATCTAAAATCGTACAAATTGGGACAATTGAGGCAAGTCAAATTTTGATGTAAAAAAGGAGTGGCAATGTATTATGCTGTTACACCTTGACTTGCGGAAACCAGTTCTCTTTGCGTCTCGAACGCCACGCTCTACAGGGCTGAGTTACACCCAGGACCTTTACTAACAAGGATTACAACTGCATGTGTTTGGCCTAAGAGCCCGTTAGATAGGCAGATTGAACAGTATTTATAACCCTGCATTTGTCGTAAGTTGCCCAGAATTTTCTTGAGATACCTTCACGCTCATAGTCCTTTCATATTTTCTCTTGGTAGAGACAAGAGATACAGACAAGACTATTTGAAAATGTTCTTGGAAAAGTGGAATCAACTAGTCCTATTTGCAGATTTCATTTCAAGTTTTTCTTTTAACAGATTAACCATCTTTTGCACTGTCAAATTTTTACTTGCTTCTTCATTAGAAACTTCCACATCGAAATGCGATTCGATACCAAACAATATGTTTATCATTTCGGCAGAATCTGCGCCGATATCATTCGCGATATCCGAATCATCGGATATATCTTTGGGTTTTATCTTGAGTTCCTGTGATATTATTTCTCGCAGTGCTTCTCTGATTGAATCTTCTGTGAAATTTTGCATTATGGCCCTCCCCAAATTTTATGTTGCCAGTAAAAAGTAAATAAAAAACTTAAAACAATTGCAAACCTCCTCCCGAACTAAGAACTTGGGATATATTGGTTAATTTTTAAAGGAGTTGTTAAACTTTTTAACTATGATAGTTGAGTTATTTCCTCCAAAGCCAAAGGAGTTTGAAATGGCAGTATTAATTTCTTTCTGTCTGGCCTTATTAGCAACATAATCTAAGTCACATTCAGGGTCTGGGTTTTCTAAGTTAATGGTTGGAGGGATTACGCCTTTATTAATCGCTAAAAGGCATACTATAAGTTCTACTGCACCGGCAGCACCCATTAAATGCCCTGTCATTGATTTAGTTGAACTTATTGGTATCTTATACGCCTTGTTTCCAAAAACCATCTTTATTGCCTTAGTTTCCCCACAATCATTCGCCAATGTTGACGTTCCATGAGCATTAATATAATCAATATCGCTAATATCAAGATTGGCATCATCTATTGCTAAACGCATTGACTTGGATATTTGTATCTTGTCTTTTGGTTGCATAGTCATGTGAAAGGCGTCACTTGTGGCTCCGTAACCGGCTA
>DATESZ010000160.1:0-9449 GCA_035283845.1 Syntrophales bacterium
CGATTCCGGCAGATCGAGCAGGAAGCGCCATGCCGGGACCACCTCAATGGTCCCGCCGCCGGTATCGATTCGCTCGTCCTCGTTCCTGGTCACGATCGTTCCGGTTTTCAGGCCCAATTCGGCCATCGCCTCGCTCAGAGCAGCCGTTTCCCGTTTCCTCGTTTGCGGTTCGGCCAGCGACTCACACACTTGGAGCAGCATCCGCGCGTGGTCGCGCACCGGGACGATGAAGTCGACCTCTCTGCCGGTCTTCGTTTTGTAGTAGTAAATTCCCGGGTGGAATCGTCGAAGCGCTGTGAACACGAGGTTTTCCAGGAGATGCGCGGAGTTGACCAAAATCCCTGATGACACGGAGTTGACCAGGGCATGGTCGACGCAGTAAACCTTTTTCGGGTTGGTGTTGCTGCGCGCGAGCGACGCGTCGAATATCCGCACGGTGAACAGGAAATAGGCGTCCTCGAACCATTCCAGGTAATCCGACACTGCCGACTTGGGGGCCTTGTGCCCCAGCGATTTGAGATACCCCGTGAGGCTATTGACGGAGTAGAGGGAGGCCGTATTGTCTAGCAGCCAGTGTGCCAGATCGGACACCGCCCTCGGATGGGAAACGTCGTGGCGCTCGACCAGGTCCCGAAACAATATGGCCTGAAAGTATTCCTGCAATGACCTGGAACATGTAAGTCGATTTACCGCTTCGGCGTACTCCGATGCAGACAGCGGCTTTGCCATGAACAGTCTCGATATGCAGGCGCCGGGGCACCCCGGTTTCCAGCCGGCTTTCCTGGAAGTCCAGGATTATGGGCTTGATCGTCTCAATCATGGGTTTTTCTTGATCATGGTTACCGATGTATCGTTATCCGGTAGGAAATATAGCCGGTTTAGCCAGCAAGTGTCAAGTAAAATTTCCGGTTATCCGGCATGTCAGCGATCATCTAAAGAATGAAAATATTTATGGGAATGACAGTCGTTACTTTCCGGCAATATAAACTGTATAGGGTAGATCATGGAAGTAATTCGTATCGGGACGAAAATAAAAAGTGATGGAGAAATCGAAAAACGTTCTGCGTGAAGGGAACAAGCATCATCAGCCCCAGGGAATTTGAGAGACTTTTTCCAGATTGAGTGTGTCTTGTGATAAAGCCAATGTATTATTGTGAATTGGATAACGCAGCTTGAAGAGTTTGGTGAATAGAAGACTTTGGCGATGTGCGGCGTTGCAAATTTCCTGTTTCATATTTGTAGATAATATTGTATCGTATTATGAACACATCACAAAGGACATGAAATATGCCATCTACAACGATTAGAATCAGTGAGTCTTCACGGAAAATGCTCCGTGAACTGGCCCGGGAGGAAGGGAAATCCCTCCAGTATGTCGTCGATCAGGCTATCGAGAATTACCGCCGGCGGCGGTTTCTGGAAGGATTGTACAACGATTTTGCCGCATTGAGAAATAATGTCGAAGGCTGGAAAGGTGAAGAGGAAGAACGGACTGCCTGGGACGTCACCCTTGCTGACGGTGAATGACCATGACGGCAACAGACCCTTTTCGCGGCGAAATTTGGCTTGCAGATCTCAATCTCGCCCGTGGCCACGAACAGGCGGAGAAACGGCCCTGCCTGGTCGTTTCGGTCGACCTTTTCAATCAGAGTCCTGCGGGTCTTGTGATCGTCCTGCCCGTGACCACAAAATCAAAAGGAATTCGTTCCCATGTTTGCATCGATCCGCCGGAGGCCGGTATCAAGGAAACGAGTTACATCAAATGTGAAGACGTTCGTTCCATTTCAACGGAAAGGCTGACCAGCCGCTGGGGCGCCGTTTCTTCCCACACCCTGACGGAGGTTGAGGATCGCCTGCGCATTCTTATGGGCCTTTGAATTTTTTACTTAATTCGGAGACATAATATGAATAAAGAACTCATCCAGTGAGTATGCCACTCTGGGAGGGAAAATGGCTAAAATTTCTGATGTCGTCAAACTGAAGACCGGGTACGCCAACTTTGTGAACCTGAAGAGCGCCTACGAAGAGGCAAAGGAAAATGACGATCGCATGGCCATGTATCGTCCAACCAAGTCGCATCGGGCTGCTTTCGAGCGCATCTGCCAGGGGTTGTACCAGTCGAACGACCGAAAATTTTACCTGCTCAGCGGCTCTTATGGAACAGGGAAGTCCCATCTCTCCCTCATGCTGGCCAATTCCCTCAGCCGTTCCAGCGGTGATCCGGGGGTGAAAGGATTTTACAGCAATTATGAAAAACTCGATCCCAATAAGGCCAAGATGCTCAGAAATGTCCGGAAGGACGGCCAGTACCTGGTAGCCATTTGTGATTATCATTCAGGAAAACGTTTTGAAGAAGTCGTCTTAAAGGCGATATTTGATGCCTGCCGTGCGATGGGGCTTGACGCGCAGTTGCAAACGGAATTCGATGAAGTTCTGCGGATTCTCGATGAGTGGGAGAAAAAAGGCGGCAAAGGGGTTCGGAATTTTTTTGAAGACTTTGAGAAAGCACTGGCAAAAACGGCCCCTGGCATATCGGTGAAGCAATTGAGGTCGCGGTTAAAGGAATTCGATACGGACACATTAAACCTCTTTCACACAGCCTTTCAGGAGATCATGGGGGGATTGGTCTTTCAACCACAGTCCGGCAATATCATCCCCATCATCAGGAATTTGATTAAAAATAAAGAGTTCAAGGAACGATTTAAAGGGATTGCCATTCTTTATGACGAGTTTGGCTTCACGCTCGAAAAGGCGGCATATTCGAAAGACATTCTCCTGGGCTTCATGGAGACCCTTTGTAAGAATGAGCCCAATATCATGTTCGTCGGCTGCATTCATAAGGATTTTAAGGCCTATGCGGATCGTTACAGCAAGGACGATGCGGCTGTGATGAGCGCGCGTTTAACCCAGGTGGATCTATTAAACGAAGGGATTGAGGAGATCATCGGCGCCATTGTGGAAGTGGAAAAGGACTCCGCGATATGGAAGCATGAGATACAACCGAAAACAACCCTGTTTGACTCATTCCTGCCGGTTTGCACCTCTCTAAAACTTTTCCCCTGGCTTGAGGACATGAAGAAAATCCGAGAAAAGGTCCTGGAAGATATCTACGGTATGCATCCAATGGCGCTGGCTTGTCTTTTGAAACTCTCTTCCGAGATAGGATCGGACGCTCGCAGCACGTTCACCTTCTTTTCCGGGGATGTCGGCGGTGCGGAAGGGTCGTTTGCCGATTTCATCGAGAAGTCGGATATCACTATTAGCGGCAGCAAACTTAATCTCTATGCCGTGGATCAACTATTTGGCTTCTTTCAGAAGGAGCTATCACCGAAAAATACAGAATTGCGTGAGCGGCAGCGCCAGCTCGTGAACGGTTACTTAGCCAGTGTTGAAGCCTTTCGGAAAGCCGGCGACGGAGATATGTTCGGTGATCTGATGGACGAGCGCCTGGTAATCCTACGAACCATCCTCATCTATGAGCTTTGTCAAATTCCTACCAACCTGGAGAATCTACAGTTTGGCCTCTACTGTCTTTCCGCAGCGGAAAAGAAAAAGATGGAGAGTCATCTGAAGGCCCTCGTGAAGACCGGGGCGATATTTTTCCGGCAGCAATCCAAAACATACGAGCTTGCTGCAGGCACAGGAGAAGACCCCTACGACCTCATTGACCGCTTTTTGGCTGAGGAGTCTCTCCACCCCAAAGACGAGATCGAAGCCCTGCTTGCGGAGGCTGGTGATCCCCAGGAGCTTGACTTCCTCTATGCCAAGCAGTTTAACCTGGCATTCAGTGAGGACAAAAGGTTTCAGAGGCGTTTTGTTCGCCCGAAGGACATTGGAGAAAAGCTTTGGAAGGATATCCAGCAGGAATGTGAGCAGGACTTAGCCAAAGATAAGAATAGAAGCGAAGGAACAGTTATTTATGCCCTTTGTGAGAACGAGACAGATATTCAGATTGCCAGAAACGCTGTCAAAGACGTTCCCAACGAGAACATAGCCGTCGCGATTCCTCACGCTCCGCAGCCCTTCCTCGATACATTGCTGCGTGTTAAAGCCTGCCGTTATTACTTGCCTCCGAATGAGGCTGTCAAGATCAGTGCACAGACGGAGTCAAGATTGCGCGATATTTTTGAAAACGGCGAGGACGGTTACCGTGTCCAGTTGCAACAGATACTCCGGGACATCACGAGTGGCGAAAGGGCATGCTGGTATGGGAAGGATGAGCAGGTTCTGGTGGACCAGCCTCCTCAGCCACACCGCCCGGCAGACCAGCTCTGCGAAAATATATATAAGAAACGCTGTCGCATAAGTCACCCCGACTTGAATACCTGCCATGACGATAAATGGCGAACAGGCAAGAACAATGCATTGAAACAGGCAGTCAAGGTATTGCTCGAATCGGATCGGGTGATGATTGACAATGGGAACCCTGATAATCACGGAGAAAAGCGCTACTTAGAGAAGGTTCTTCTAAAGGGCGCAGGCGCACTAAGAATGATTGGAAAGGAAGGAACAGTAACGTATTTTGAGTGTGAAAGTGACCCCGGTAAGATTTCAGATAACTACCCTGTGCTGAAGGCATTGTGCACGGAGCTCAAAAGCCTGCCGGCAGGCAAAATGCTGGCATTGGGCAATTTCCTTTGCGATGTCGGGAAACCGCCGTATGGCGCCGGCGGGACAGCCCAGACTCTTGCGCTTGCGCATGTGCTCCGCGCTTTTGGTGAGAGCTTGAGAATATATACCGACACGACGAAAACAATAGAAAAAAATATCAGGACTTATGAAGATGTCATTCAAATTGTGGCGGACCCTGCCACAAAGGTCGTTGTGGAGGTTTTCCAGATTTCAGAAGCTCAGCGCAAATTGGTGGATGTTGTTGCCAAGGCGGTTCATGCGCCGGCTCTGAAGCACGGTGAAGTCCGCTCCGTTGAAAAAACGGTAGAACTGGTAAAGACATGGTGGCGCGAACTTCCCAAGGCAGCCAGGATTGTGGATCTCTATGAAAAAAAAGAACAGCCGAGATTGAAGCAGTTGAAAGCATTGCTTGATGATGCTGGGCACATTGAACGCTTTGATCTTATTTTGCATGGGCTGCCATCCCTGTACAGCAATGAGCCCGTCGGAGATAATCTTTTGGAAAAGGATGTTCAGGCCATTGGCAAGGCGTTCGCCTCCGATGTCAAACTGTTTGATGCCGGGCTTCAGAGTCTTCAAAATTCCATTGCCCAGGCAGTTTGTGAAGTCTTTGATGCAACGGGTGATGTCGTGGAATGCGAGGCCGCTCTTGATAAGTGGTACAAAGGGTTGAACCCAAACCAGCGTGATCCATCGAAATATGATGAAGATGAAGCTTACGGGTTGCTTGCACAACTGGCCAAATCTGATGACATGAAGACACGCCTCTACAAGAAACTGCCCGAGGCGTACGGATTTACTCCGGTGGCAGACTGGACGACTGTCCAAACAGCGGATTACGTGGCAAAAATTAAACAGGCCAAGGTCTTAATAGATGAGGCCAAACCCGAGGTTCCCATTCCTAAGTTAGCCAAAAAAACTTATGAAATTGGCGAAGGTGAAAAGCCGGTTATTGCCGTACCTAAAGGCGCCACAGAAATGATCTACACCATCACAGGGGAAGATCCTAAAAATTCAGAAGCTACCTTACACGTCAAGGAAAAAATGGACCTTTCCGATTTTGTTAAAGAAAAGGCAAGTGTCATTGTAAAAATGCGCGCTCGGGACGAGCACGGCAACTTAAGCGATGTAGTTGCCGTTGAGGTGGTCAATAAAGCAAAAAAATACGAAGTTGCCGTGGATAGGGATCTTTTTGGAAACAGAAAAGCTTCATTTAAGTTTCCCGATAGTCGCGAGGGTTTAGTTGCCGTCCTGAAGTCACTTTTGCAACATGGCGTTGCACAGGGCCTGCTATCCACAGAAGCCAGGGAAAAGCTGGAAAAGGCCATTCATGAAAATCTGGTGGGGAAGAGTGATTCGTGAAATTTGAAATCAGCTACATTGGCGACTATAGCCATGCCCTCCCTGAGGGCGTTTTCCTGGCAGAGGGGGATGCGGGTTACGTGAAGGCCTGTCACGCCCTTATCGCTCAAGTATCCGAGAATAAATCCCTGAAAATCTGGGTACGGAAGCGTTATCTCTTTGCCTGGTTGCAGCAGTTTTGCGAGCAGATCCAATTGCCCTGTGATTTTGTTGAGAAAACAGCACGTCTCATCCTCTCTGAGACGTGGAATGTTACCTTGCCGGAATGGTTAACGGATGAGGACGTTGTATCGCAAAAGCTTCTCGATTTGGAAGTAAAGAATGAAAAGCTCTGCCCTTTTGCAGAAGCGCTCCTGGTCCATCTCCTGGGGTCTTCATTTCGCGGGGATCAATTCGCTCGAAACCGTATTGCCGAAATACTGCCCGCTCTTTACCGCGAGGAAGCGCAAAGTGTATTTGATCGTTATCCTCTTCTTTCCCGTTGTTTGCGTGAGCAAGGGGAAATCTGGCTTTCGCATGCCGATCTGGATTGGGAAAAGGCATTGATACCCGTGCTTATCAGTCGGGCGGAAAATCTATGGCGGGATATGAGCCTTTATGCGCTGCTCGGAGCATACCCTCCTAAACTTCTTGAATATGTCGTATCATTGCAACAGGCAAACATTTTACGGAGCATCCCTTTGGCGTTATTGAAGGATCTTCCCCTGGAGCTTTTAGCCATTGAAGAAGCGGCGATACAAATAGCATTATTCTTTAAGGACATCGTTCAGGAAGTTGATTCCAGCCATGCCTTTCAAAAAGTAGTTAAGGTTGCCTCAGGACGGCTGATTTTGGAATTCAAGCAGGTAAAAAGCCTTTTGAAGGCTGGACGGTTTGCCCCTGCAGCGCAAGATATTATCACCGTGAAGGAAAAATTCCGACAATGTACTGGGTTAGAAACTACCGAGTTGACAACCCTTGATTACCTGGTGGTGCCGCAAAAACCGGCTCTGCCGGAGAAGGATTCGCTGAATAGTCCATCGGCGTGGGCAGCCTGGGCAGTAGATTCCTACTTGCCGTATCGGTATTGGCAGACGAAAAACGGCCACTATGATGAAGAAGTGGAAGAGGCCGTGCGATTATTTACGGATTGGTATATCCGAGATTATGCGGCTATTCATCAGAACGCTGAAATCAGCTCGATTCATACCTTCCATTCTTTTCGCGATTCTATCCGCAGGGAATCGCTTTCGTTGATCATCTTGGCTGATGGGCTTCCGGTAACATTCTGGCCTATATTTGAAGAAACCTTGCGGAAAACCGGTTTACATCGCCATGCCCTGGCGTATCGCTTTGCGCCCCTGCCAACGGATACGGAGTTTGTAAAACCAGCTCTGTTCAGCGGGGTCTGGAACCCCCCGCCAAAGTCTTATGACGCGCTCCTCCAGGAACGAGCAGCTAATGACTGGGATGGCAAGAAAGTCGTCTATTTGTCGGATCTAAAAAAGCTTGCTGATTTCTCAGCGCCCACCGAGCCGACGGTTCTTTACCTCAATTTACTTGCCGGCGATGAGATCCTTCATGGCGATCCGGAAGCGAAAGGTGAAACCCATGAGGGTGAACTCCATCGATTGTTCATGAGGGTGAGCGACATGGTCGCCGCACTTCTGGACCGTTGCCCAGGCCAAAGAGAATCTTTCGGTCTCTATGTCCTGACAGACCATGGCGCTTGTTTCATCTTGGATAGTGAAGCTCAGACATTCGAGTCAAAGACGCTGAATAAACTATTTTCTGATGAACGCCGCCGCTTTGCCGTGATCGAAAAAGGCATCGCCGATACAGTGCCGGCAAATCTTTGGGATTTAGGATACCGTTTTATCCCACCCTTTACGATCGGCGACAATGTCTTCTTTATTCCACGGGGCCACCATACCGTTCGCGCCGGTAAGGGGGGGAAGGGATATACCCACGGGGGCGCCACGCCGGAAGAGGTGATCGTCCCGGCGGCTTTCTTTAAAGCTGTGAAGGCGGCCTGGAATGCGCCGAAAGCACGTTTCACGGACTTAAGAGTGGATACTGCATCTGGTAAAGCGGTTTTTCACATTCAGCGGATCACTCCTTTAAGGATAGAGATGCTGAACCCTAATCCGGAAGATATCCGAATTCTGCGCATGACGGTCATGAAACCTATCGCGGAGATTAAAGGACAGGTAATTCCCGTCTTGATAAAAGAGAAAGCCACGACCATTCAATTGGATTGTTATTTCAACAAATCGGCCGTCAGTCAGGAATCGCTGATAGTGCAATGCGTCTATGAAATAGCCGGAGAAGAGAGGGTTATGGAAATAGAAACTTTAGCGGAATTCCGATCAGCTCTAACGGGCGGGTTCAGTTTGACGGATCTATAATAGGAAAGGCAAGGCAATGAAATCATTTGAAACAAAAGCGAGAGACTACTACGGAGAGGTGGTCATCAATAAGGGCCTGATGTCAAAAGCCGGTTTCGGGGCACGAGCTATCCCCGTGTATGTGGGTGAATGGATCATCAGCCAATTCCTTGCAGAAGATGTATTGACAGAAGACGGACGTGAGGAAATTATCAAGATTGTATCCTCTTATTTGCCGCAGAAGGCAGATAAAAACATCCTCCTCAATCGCTTGAAGGAACAAGAAGAAGTTAAGATTATTGACGACTTTCGGGTCAACGTCAACCTTGCCAGGAATACCCATGAATTGAGTATTCCTGTACTGGATACAAATAGCGCTATGATTCAAAAGGGCATCATTGATGAAAATCAGATGCTACTGAAGACAGGCATGTGGGGACTTGGCACCCTGCGCTATGTCCCGCCCGACGGCGAAGAAGTCAAAAAGGGACAGGTATGGATGGTAGATTTCAAACCGTTTCAGAGTCCCGGGGTGGATCTGAAATATTTCCGGGAATGTCGTAAACATTTCACTCTCCCGGAGTGGATCGATTTACTGATATCGAGCTGCCAGTTTAATCCTGACACGCACACCCTTCCCCAGAAGATGCTTTTGCTTAGCCGCATCATTCCCTTGGTTCAGCCGCGGATCAACCTGGCCGAGCTTGCCCCTAAAGGTACGGGAAAATCCTTTGTTTTTGATAACATCAGTCGGTATGCCGCCGTTATCCCGGGAGGAAAACTGTCCGCACCTACATTGTTCTTTAACAGTCAGAGCAAACAGCTCGGACTGATGCCCCGATATGACGTGGTCGTTGTTGATGAGGTTCAGAAGATCCACACGGATGCGGCCGGGGAGGCAATGGCGGCGCTTAAAATGTACCTGGAAAGCGGCCGTTATCGCAGGGCCACCGGAGACATGGGTACCGCCGAATGCGGCTTCGCCATTCTGGGCAATATTACCATTGGCCCCGATAGACGGCCCCTCTATGAAACAAATGGCATTTTCAAGGAACTGCCTTCATCCCTTCAGGAATCGGCTTTTGTGGA
>DATESZ010000161.1:0-4417 GCA_035283845.1 Syntrophales bacterium
ATGGCGACGTCAAACCCAATGCCAACTGAAATAGTTCCGTATCTCTCATAGTGGTCCGCCTTAACCTCCTCTATCTTTTGATGACGGGTATCTATCATGTCCTGAATCGGATTACCCATACATTTTAGCGAGGAACCGAAATAAGCGAGTTTGAAATGTATGGGCGCCATTCTTCATATCGGCAAATCACCGAATGGCATCCATTTTTCTATGAACAGCATATCGTGGAGGGATTCGGGGTCCCTTTCTGTTTTGATGTTGTGGGCATCTGCGCCCAGGATCATGGCGTAGCACCGGTGAAGGTATCCCACTTGGATCATCGCCATGAGATATTCAGAACCGCATTGGATGATAATCCCTATCCCCAGGCTACACTATATGAAAAAAATGAGGTCCCAGCCCAATTAAACCGCCTCAAATCCATTGCTGCGAGCTGTAATCTCCTGCCTGCCGATGAGGCCTATCTCATAGACAGTGGCATGGCGGCCATTCTCGGCGCTTCCCTCGACCTCCATGCGTTGGGGAAACAAAAGATAATGGTATTGATATCGCAACCTCGCATACCGTTGGCGCGGCCCTGGATGGAAGAGAGCTTGCCGGATTTTTTGAATACCACACCCGCGATATCACCCGAGAACGCATCGAACAACTGCTCGTCGATCTGGCCGATGGGAAATTAAGACATAGTCAGATCCTGTCGGAGGGAGGTCACGGCGCATATATGCGCAAGGCCATAGGATTTCAGGGATGCGAAGTGATTGTGGCCACCGGTCCAAAGCGCAAATTAATTCTTAATTCGCGGATGCCGACCGTTCACAAGTTTTACACGCCGTACAAATACAAAATCCTGTAAAAATCACCGTTATCTGGGGCGATAATATATTTGTCTTGACTATATTTGTTAAACCGGTTATACGAATAGAAAATCTTTGGAGGTTCTTCATGAAAGAATCCGCCTCGTTTTTCAAAGTCCTTGCCGATAAAGCCCGCTTGCAGATGCTTTGGCTCCTTTTCAATCGCCAGGAATTATGTGTCTGCGACATCATGGCGGTGCTCGAAATCACCCAATCCAAGGCTTCCCGGCACCTGCGGACGTTGTACAGTGCAGGCCTGGTGTCAGACCGGCGCTCCGGGCTTTGGATTTATTACTCGCTCCGGCCTGTCAAAGATGATTTTGCACGGGCCTTTCTGGAAACACTCCGGTCCCAGTTTGCGGACCGAAAAGATGCTACCGTTCTCCTGAAGAAACTGGATGCCTGGCTGGCACAGAAAGACCCGATAAGCTGCAGATGATGGCAACGGAGTAACACCATGATGGACAGGAAAGCCTTGGCTCAATGCTTAATAAAATAACAGAAGAGAAAGTTTATGAAAAAGCGCGTTCTATTCATCTGTACGTCAAATTCCTGCCGGTCACAGATGGCGGAAGGCCTCGTCAATCACGAACTGGGGGATAAAATCGAGGCTTATTCGGCGGGAACAACACCGACTTCTGTAAATCCGCGTGCGATTCAAAGCATGGCGGAGATCGGCATCGATATTTCTGCCCAGCGCTCCAAAAACATGACCGAGTTTGAAGGCCGGCAATTTGACTACGTCATTACGCTCTGCGACAGCGCGAACGAACAATGTCCACTGTTCTTCGGTGGTGTAAAAAAGATCCACATGGGCTTCGACGACCCGGTGACGGCTGCGGGAAGCGAGGAAGAAATCATGGCGGCCTTCCGCAGGGTGCGGGATGAAATCAAGGATCGGCTTCTGAAATTTTTTCAAACGAACTAAAAGATGGAGGTAACTATGGCAACGGAAATCAGTAAAAAACTATCTTTTCTCGACCGTTATTTGACAGTTTGGATATTTGCGGCTATGGCGTTAGGTGTAGGACTGGGATATTTCCTGCCCGGCGTTGAGCAATTCATGAATCAGTTTCAGGTCGGGACCACGAATGTGCCTATCGCCATTGGACTCATCTTGATGATGTACCCGCCTTTTGCCAAGGTGAAGTACGAGGAGATGCCGGAAGTATTCCAGGACAAGAAAGTGCTGGGGCTGTCGCTCGTGCAGAACTGGCTCATCGGACCGGCCTTGATGTTTGTCCTGGCCATTGTCTTCCTGCCCGACAAGCCGGAATACATGGTTGGTCTGATCATGATCGGACTGGCCCGCTGCATTGCCATGGTCATCGTCTGGAATGAGCTGGCCGAGGGAAGTACTGAATACGCCGCGGGTCTCGTGGCGTTCAACAGCGTCTTTCAGGTGCTTTTTTTCAGTGTTTACGCCTGGTTTTTCATTACTGTTCTCCCGCCGCTTTTTGGCCTTGCCGGAAGCATCGTGGAAGTAAGCATCCGCCAGATTGCCGAGAGCGTCTTCATCTATCTGGGCATCCCCTGCATTGCCGGAGTCTTGACGCGCCTGATCGGCGTAAAGCTTGTGGGAAAGGAGCGCTATCATAGGAGCTTTGTCCCGATCATCAGTCCCATAACGCTCATTGCCCTCCTATTTACCGTTGTCGTGATGTTCAGCCTAAAAGGGAAACTGATCGTCACCATTCCCATGGACGTGGTGCGCATCGCCATTCCGCTGGGTATATACTTTATCGTCATGTTCGTTGTTTCCTTCCTCATGGGAAAGAAAATGGGAGCAGACTACGCCAGGACCACGACCATGGCATTTACGGCGGCGAGCAACAATTTCGAGCTGGCGATCGCCGTGGCTGTGGCTGTTTTCGGTCTGGGCTCCGGCGTGGCTTTTGCCGCAGTGATTGGCCCCCTGGTGGAAGTGCCGGTGATGATCGGCCTGGTAAACGTAGCTTTCTGGTTCCGGCGGAGCTATTTCCTTACCCAAGTGCGAACGCAAACAGTTGCCACGCAGTGAGATGGAAATGCCGCACGGAAAAGTACCGTGATAAGCGCAGTTAACCTTCAAAGGCAGAAATAAAACGTCATCAAATCTTAATAAAGGGGGATGGCAATGAATACGCAAGCAAAGATGGTCGAACAATTGTTTTCCGAAACCGGCGTCCAGATCAACGGCCCCAATCCCTGGGACATCCGAGTGCGGAACGAGCGTCTTTACTCCCGCCTGCTGAAAGACGGCAGCCTCGGACTGGGAGAATCCTACATGGAGGGTTGGTGGGATTGTTCCCGGATCGATGGATTCATCTGCCGGCTGCTCGGGGAAAAGCTGGAGGCGAAGATCAGAGAGAACCTGCATACACTCTTGCTCTATCTCTCCAGACGTATCTTCAATCCTCAGTCACTGGCCCGGGCGGGGATCATCGCCCGCAGGCACTACGATCTCGGAAACGAGCTCTTTTTCTCCTTTCTTGATCCTTACAACCAGTACAGTTGCGCCTACTTTCAAGGGACAGACGATCTGGCGGAAGCCCAGCAGAAGAAGCTGGAACTCATCTGTCGGAAAATCAATCTCCAGAGCCAGGATCATATCCTGGATATCGGTTGCGGCTGGGGCGGCTTCGCGCGTTATGCCGCCGAAACGTACGGCTGTACCGTGACGGCTGTTAATATCTCGGAGGAACAAGTCCGGTATGCCCGTGAATTCTGCAAAAACCTACCTGTGAACGTCCACCATGAGGATTACCGGCAAATCCGGGGAAGTTTTGACAAGATCATTTCTGTCGGCATGTTCGAACATGTGGGACAGAAAAACTACCGGACTTTTGTGAAAATCGCCCACCGTTGTCTTAAAGAGGGTGGGATATTTCTGCTCCACACAATCGGCGGCAATGTGTCACGTTTCAGCATTGATCCCTGGATAAATCGGTATATTTTCCCCAATGGGATGCTGCCCAGTATGGCCCAGATCGCCAGAGCCGTAGAAGGGCTCTTTGTGATCGAAGACCTCCACAATCTGTCCCTCCACTACGAAAAAACCCTCCTTGCCTGGAACGACCGTTTCCAGAAGGCGTGGCCCGGCCTTGCGGAAAAATTCGACCGGACGTTCAAGAGAATGTGGGAATATTACCTGCTTTCCAGCGCCGGCGCCTTTCGCGCCAGACATATCCAGGTATGGCAGATCGTCATGACCAAGGGTTACGGTGAGCAGCCAATGTGCCGGTGTACATAGGAGGAGGCCGGTGGATTAGCAAGAATGAAGTGCAAGCCCTCCATAAGAGGGTTTGTTCAGCTAAGTTGAGGCTCCGTGCTGTAAAAAACTTTTATACGTTAACCGGGCTTCCTGAAAGACCGGTACAGTTGTCCGGAACAGAACGAGGCTTTTCTCCCCGTCATCCCGACGTGAGGGGAACCGATTCACGGTATTTGCAGATAAGGAGGTAGATGAGTTATGGATGAGATCAAGGATGCTCAGATCAGACCGTTGAGAAAAGGGGATTTGAACGCCATCGTGGAAATCGACAAGAAGGTACTAGGACTGTCACGCTCCGAATACTGGCAGA
>DATESZ010000162.1:0-12383 GCA_035283845.1 Syntrophales bacterium
CACCGGAGACATGGGTACCGCCGAATGCGGCTTCGCCATTCTGGGCAATATTACCATTGGCCCCGATAGACGGCCCCTCTATGAAACAAATGGCATTTTCAAGGAACTGCCTTCATCCCTTCAGGAATCGGCTTTTGTGGATCGCTTGCATGGTCTGCTTGAAGGATGGTTTATGCCGCGCATCACGAAAAATACGCCTTCGAAAAGCCTGGGGTTCAAAGGAGACTTTTTCAGCGAAGTCCTCCATGAGTTGCGTAGTGATCTTCAGTATGCAGACTATGTCTCCCATAGCATGCGTCTTCCCTCCTGTGATGATATGCGCGATCACAAGGCTGTTGCACGGATTGCCGAGGGCTTTCTTAAACTATTGTTCCCCGATTTGCAGGTTACAGATGAAGAATTTGTCGAGTATTGCGTCAATCCGGCTGTTCGGATGCGGCAACAGATTCGGGATGAATTAGCCAGGTTGGATCAAGAATATCAATGGGTCACGATAAAGAGTGAACAGCCGGATGATTTTCAGATGTCTCATCCCGAAGAAAAACCTGAGCCAGAAAAAGTAGCTGAACCGGCTGACAGCTTGTCGCCAGACAGAAAACCTATTGAGACCACATTAAACATTAACGAAGGACAGCGCGGGATTTCATACGTCCGACTGTTCAACCCCTACTTGAAAGGGGCAAAAATTATCAAATTGGTTGACCCCTTTATCCGTTATGACTATCAAATTCACAATTTTCTTAATTTCTGTGAGAGCTTAAGTTCTTCAGAGACAGGATTAGCGATCGAACTCGTGACGGGGTCCGATACCAAAAGACAGGAAGAAGATGCCTCGGCAAAGCTGGAGGAGCTCAAAGAAAGCCTTGCACAAGATCGCATCAGCCTTACCTATCGTTTTGAAACAGGCTTACACGACCGCTGGGTCGAAGCCGATACGGGATGGAAAATCATCCTTGGCCGCGGATTGGATATCTTCCAAAAACCGGAAGGGAAATTCACGCTCGGATTCGTCGATCAGACCAAGCGCTGCTGCAAGGCAACTACGATAACATACACAAGGATGGGATGATTATACTGTTGAATCGGAAGTTGAATATAATGGGATTATTCTCATGAAGTCTCGATGAATCGCCGTATTGAGGTGGTTTCCACCAATAATAATTATTAATGTACAATAGCATATCAATCCAAAGCGGTGCATGTTAAGTTGATCACCTGAATGCTTAAGATCATACCCGCTCATTATCAACTGAAATCTGCTACATAAACTCATTTTTCCATAATACTGACTTCAATTTCTTTTGACATTATTTGCCTTTTTGTTTACCTTCAATAAAAGACGACAGGCTATTCTTTCCCACTGAGCCATTCGATGATTGTACCAAGGCAAGATTCTATGGCCGAGAAAGTGAACAACCGGTTAGCGCATAAAATGCTCCTACTCTTCCTGGGTGTGGCGTTTATCGCTATTCTGGCTCTTCCATTCCTGTATCATCGGGCGGTGCCGATCCAAGAGCCGGGCCGGCGAGCGCAGGACGCCGTCGGCGCCCGCAAACTGGTCATCATTTCTCCCCATTGGGAAGGAATCCGCCGTGAATTCGGCCGCGCCTTTTCCGCGTGGACCGAAAAGAGACTGGGCCACAAAACCGATGTCGAATGGCTGGATGTGGGCGGCACCTCCGATGCCGTGCGCTATGTCCGTTCGGAATTCAAGCGCGCCCCGCAGGGAATAAAGGTGGATCTTTTTTTTGGCGGCGGCGTGGATCCCTATTTGCAGTTTAAGAAAAAAGGGCTCCTCCAGCCGGCACTGATTACGTCTAATGTTTTAGACCGGATTCCGCCGACCTTCTCGGGCGTTGAGCTTTACGACCGGGACCGTCAGTGGTTTGGCGCCTGCCTGGGTGGTTTCGGCATCATCCACAACAAGAAGGTGCTGAAAATTCTGAAACTGCCGGAACCGCGCGACTGGGCTGATTTGGCCTCGCCGCGTTATTTCAACTGGGTGGGTTCCGGTGATCCGCGTTCGAGCGGCAGCGTGCACATGGCCTACGAAATCATCCTGCAGGCCTACGGCTGGGAAGAGGGATGGTCCATTATTATCCGCCTGGGGGGAAACGTCCGCAACTTCTCCCGCGGCGGCAGCGATGTCCCCAAAGATACCGCCCTCGGTGAAATTGCCTGCGGCCTGGCCATCGACGTGTATGCCTGGCGCCAGGTGGTGGAAGCCGGCCCCGACCGGATCGGGTTTATCCTCCCGGAGGGGCTGACGGTGATCACTCCCGACGGTATTGCCATGCTCAAAGGCGCCCCCCATGCGGATCTGGCGGCGAAGTTCATTGAGTTCACCCTTTCTGAGGCCGGACAGAAGCTTTGGGTGCTCCGCAAAGGTGTGCCGGACGGGCCGCAGGATTATGAACTGAGTCGCATGCCCGTCATACCGGGCTTTGCTACGGCCTTCGGAAATAAGACGGCCGTACCTTTTGATCCCTTCCAATGGCAGGGAGGATTTGTCTATAATGCCGAGAAAGGTTCGCAGCGCTGGACACTCTTGAACGATCTGATCGGCTCGGTAATTATCGACAATCACAGAGAGCTGGCGGCGGCGTGGGACAAAGTGCGCAAGCGGGCGCTTGACGATCCCTTGATCCGGGAATTGACGCGGCCGCCCTTTGCGGAAGGGGAAGGCCAGCGTCTGGCCGGGGAAGAATGGCTGAAGCCTGAACAGAGAGCCAAGGTACGGACGCAGTGGTCGGCGGAAGCGAGGAAACGGTATACAGGCATCGCAGGAAGGTAAATGGACGACATCATACTGAAAAACGTGACCAAGCGGTTCGGAAAAACGCTGGCCGTCGATCACGTATCCCTCGAAATCAAGGCCGGCTCCCTGTTTTTTCTGCTCGGCCCTTCGGGTTGCGGCAAGACCACACTCTTGAGGATGATCGCCGGTTTCTGCGACATCGAGGTTGGCGACATTCTCTTCGGTGCTCGCTCGCTCAAGGCGGTGGCCCCCGGCAGGCGCAATACCGCCCTGGTCTTCCAGAATTATGCCCTTTGGCCGCACTTGAACGTGCACGAGAACGTCGCCTTCGGTCTCGAAGAGCGGAGCGTTGCGCGCTCGGACCGGCGTGTGCAGGTGCGGGAGGCGCTGCGGGGCGTCCACATGGAGGATTACGAGTTCCGCAAGCCTAACGAGTTGTCGGGCGGCCAGCAACAGCGGGTCGCCCTGGCCCGCGCGCTCGTAGTGAAGCCGGACGCGGTGCTTTTGGATGAACCCCTGTCCAATCTTGACGCCAAACTGCGGCTGGAGATGCGACAGGAAATCCGCCGCATCCACGACGAAACGGGTGTCACGATGATCTATGTCACCCACGATCAGAAGGAAGCGCTGACCATGGCCGACCAAATCGCCGTCATGAGCATGGGCCGCGTAGAGCAAATCGGGACCCCGCAGGCCATCTATCACTCTCCGGCTAATATCTTCGTGGCCACCTTTATCGGCGAAGCCAATCTGATCCCGGGCGAACTGATCGAAACCGGGGAACGGCACGGTACGATCCGGACGTCGCTCGGGGTATTTAAGGGGCGACTGGCCAACGAGAAGATGCAAAGCGGAGCCGCCGTCTGCTGCCTGGTGCGGCCGGAAAAACTCAGCCTGTCGGGGGCGGGAGAAAACCGGATTTCCGTGACCGTGGACAACATCCTGTTTCTCGGCGAGTCGGAACAATATCTTCTGCAAGCCGTCAATACTCACCTCAAGGCGCTGGCCATCAGTGCCCCGGCCGGGATCAGAAAAGGGGAACAAGCGCAGGTGAGCTTCATGGCCGAAGACGCCCTGCTCCTGCCCACCGCAGGGGGAGGGAACGCATGAAAAAAAGTACCGCCATTTTTCTGGTTGTGGTCACCGGATTTCTGGGCATCTTCCTGTTGTATCCGCTCTTTTATGTGCTGCGGGAAGCATTTTTCTCCTCCGGCCATTTCTCAACGGCCTATTTCCGCCATATCCTTGCCAACCCGGCCAGTCGCACGGCCATGATGAACAGCTTCTGGCTGGCGCTGGCGACCACCCTGGTCACCGCCCTGCTGGCCATACCTCTGTCCCTGCTGACTACCCGTTTTAGCTTCCCCGGCAAGGCACTGCTGACCGGCCTCTTGCTCGTACCGATGATCATGCCGCCCTTTGTCGGCGCCATCGGCATGCGCCAATTGCTGGCCCGCTTCGGTTCGATCAATCTCCTGCTGATGCAGGGCGGCCTGATTGTATCGCCCATCGACTGGTTGGGGGACGCCCGCTTCTGGGGTGTGGTCATCGTGGAGGCGCTGCATCTTTATCCGATTTTTTATCTGAACGCCTCGGCGGCCCTGGTGAATGTCGATCCTTCTCTGGAGGAAGCGGCATTGAATCTGGGATCGGGCCGCTTCCGCACTTTCCGGCGCGTAACCATGCCGCTCATTATGCCCGGTCTTTTTGCCGGCGCCATCCTGGTAGCGCTGTGGGCCTTTACGGACCTGGGAACGCCGCTGATTTTCGAATACCGCAACGTCATGTCCGTACAGATATTTGATCGGGCCACCGATCTGGCCGACAATCCGGAAGGCCACACCCTGGTAGTGCTGATGCTCGTCATTACGACAGCGATCTTTTTGACCAGCAAGAAATTATTTGGCGCGCAAGGCTATGAAACAGTGGGCAAGGGTAGCTCCGAAGCGGCAGAGAAGACATTGGGGCCGGTGCCGGGGCTGCTGGTCATGCTCGCCGTGGCCGGCGTGGTGCTGATTGCCTGCCTCCCCCATATCGCCGTCATTCTGACCTCCCTCCGGGAAAAATGGTTCATGACGGTCTTGCCGGAAAGCTTTACCTTCGGGTACTATGAAAAAGCGCTGGGGCACAATCTTACGTTGCCGAGCATCAAAAACAGCATTCTGCTCAGCGTCATCAGTACGATGCTCGACATCATCCTCGGAGTTTCGATTGCCTATCTTTTAGCGCGCCGCAAATTCCGGGGTGTCAACCTGCTGGATGCGGCCGTCATGCTGCCGCTGGCGATTCCAGGGCTGGTGCTGGCCTTCGGCTACCTGGCCTGCTTCGCGGGTACGGCGCTCGATCCGCGGATAAACCCCATGCCGCTTTTGGCGATAGCCTATTCCGTCCGGCGCCTGCCCTACATGGTACGGACGGCCTACGGCGGATTTCTCCAGATCAGTCCAGCCCTCGAAGAAGCGGCGATCAATCTCGGCGCCAGCATGTTCCGGACGGTGCGGAAAATTACCCTGCCCCTCGTGAGCGCTAATATTGTGGCGGGCGCTATTCTGGTGTTTTCCTTCGCCATGCTGGAAGTGAGCGAAAGCCTGATCCTGGCCGTAAAAGAGCAGTACTTCCCCATAACCAAAGCGATTTATCAATTGATGGGACGGATTGAAGACGGCGCCTTCATGGCGAGTGCGCTGGGAGCTTGGAGCATGTCCCTGCTGGCCATTTCCCTGCTTATCGCCGGTCTCCTCCTCGGTCGCAAGATGGGCCAGTTGTTCCGGGTGTGAGAAGAGAGGTATCGTAGATTAACAAGTGAATTTCCATTTACACCATGTATCAGATGGATGGTTATCCGGTGGGCAAAAAACACATTCCACGCTCACCGTCGGATCAATGGTTTTCGCCAGGATCTCATAACAAGCAACTCCCATCAATTTACAGGGGAACTCGCCTCTTTCAGCTCGCCTTCTCCCTTCCTGAGGGCGACAGGAGGTAATCCACAGATAAGCGCAACCCTGATTCGATTCATCCACTGAATACTCAAATGGCATTGCAGGGTCAAAAGTCATAAAACGGAGTGCCTTCAACACCCCCTCTATTCCACCTCCCTCTATTCCCATATATTTTTTTATTCTCCGAGCCTCCGTTAATGCCTGGCGTTGCCACATCTTAAGATCAAGTTCAAGGGCTGCTTCAAGTCCATATTTATCTTCCACCAAGGTAAACCACAATCCATCCACTGTGAGCCAGTTCAGGGAAAACATTTCTATTACCTTCAGCAGCTCTTTCTTGCTCAGATTCTCCAATGTATTTTTCATCATCGTCTTCATATCTCCAAAAAAACTTCTATATGCTATCTTTCCATATCCCGAATGTCAATATCAAAAATGGCCGAAAAGGGATCGATCTCCCGATAGGACGGGCGCCAGGACACATCCCTTCCAACGTCATCGGCACTGCTCCCACAATTTGTGGCCATTATCTCATTGACATACAAGTCCGTTCTGCCTATACTTCCCCCGTCAAAAAGCAATGCCTTATCAAAAAAAATAAGGGGTTAATGTGGAAGCCATGAGAGAGTTACTTTCGAAAGGAGGGAAATGTCATGAAATCCGAAGTCTTGAAAAAAATGTTTGATAATCAGCCACCCAAGATGGGGATCCCCGCCCCCGAGGAAATCCCCCGGATGCCCACTGCCCGCATTCCCTGCACTCCTGAGGAGATGCAAGCTCACCTCCAGAAATATATCAAGCTCATCAGGCAGCATGGGGCCAACGATGCCCGCATCGTTAATGTCCGTGACATCCCTCAAGACCCACGGGTGCTTTTAAAATGTTCCTCTCCGAAATGCCCTTTTTATGGCCGAAGCGGAGGCTGTCCACCGCACTTTACCGGAACCTTTCAACAGGCCGGGGAGTTTCTTAATGCCTATACCTGGGCGATCGTTTATCGGGTGGACATTCCTAAAGAGGGAAGGCAGTATATAACCGGCCCTAAACTTTTAGAACAAATAAAAACCAAAGAAGGCCAGCATCGGCTGGCTTCCATGCAGCGTTATTGCTGGCATATGGGGGACGTGGTGCAAAGCGCTGCTTATTATGATGGCCATTACTTTGTTATCAACTGCCATTTTGGCCCCTGCCTTACGAGTCTTTGTGAAGGATTTGATCACTGCCAGGAAATCAAAATCGGTATCTGCCGCTTCCCCACCATCGCCAAGCCCAGCGTTGAGCAAATCTTCTGTGTGGACTTCATTAAACTGGCGAACCGGCTGGGATGGAGTCACTACATGTGGGGATACTGCGCTAACCCGCAGGACTATCCAGAAGGGCACACGCCTTTTGCGGTTGGACTGATCTTGATAGACTAAGGGGAAAAGTAGATATTATCGGAAGCAGGATAGAGTGCGTGATGCGTAAAAATAATAAAACCCTTATTTGGATAGCTTTATGCAATTATGAGATACCTTCTTACCAATGATGACGGCATTTATGCCAAAGGCTTAAGCGTTCTTTATGAAGAATTATCAAAAGACGCGGACTGCCTGATCGTGGCGCCTGAGGTGGAGCAGAGCGCCGTGGGACATGCCATCACCCTCTTCCGCCCGCTCATGGTCCGGCGTGCCGCCAAGAACGGTAGATTCTTAGGGTACGCAGTGGCGGGAACACCGGCGGACTGCGTCAAGATAGGCATCAAGGAGTTATCGGACGGTCCCGTCGATCTGGTCGTTTCGGGAATCAACAGGGGAGCAAACGTGGGCATAAATGTCCTCTACTCAGGCACAGTGTCGGCAGCCACGGAAGGGATTATTTTAGGGATTCCCTCCCTTGCCGTTTCTCTGGACACCCATAAAGATGCGGATTTTTCATTCGCTGCGCGCTTTGCCAGGAAGATGGCGGCGTTCATGATAGATAACCTCCCCTTTAAGGGCACGACACTCAACGTAAATGTCCCGGCCCTGCCCGAAAATGAGATTAAAGGAATTGCCGTAACCAGACAGGGGCGGGCAAGACTCATGGAAAACTTTGATAAAAGGACCGATCCACGGGATAATATCTACTACTGGCTCGCCGGAGAGACGCAATTTTCTGCAGAGGAAGCTCAAGATTCCGATGCCTGCGCCCTCAAGAGCGGCATGATCACTATTACGCCGCTTCATTATGATTTGACCCGACACGATGTCCTGAGAGATTTAAGCAGCAAAGTAAAAAAACACTTTAAAAAAAGCACCCTTTCCCACCTCATTTAAATCCTCGGGCAATCCCATGATTTTTTCTTGACTTGCAATACATCTTGTGGTTTACTTCTCAGCACACCACAAAATGTGGTATCATTCCGACGATTACCGGTACTTTCCACACCCGCATGACCACATGACCAGGAGAAGAAAAGACCATGGCAAAGGCAAAAAAGACAGCAGAATTTCCTCCATTTTCGAAAAATGCCCTGACTGTCCTGGAAAAACGCTATCTTAAGCGGGACAAGGACGGCAAAGTTCTGGAAGCCCCGGTGGAGATGTTCCGCCGGGTGGCCGAAACCATCGCCGCCGCCGATCGCAAATTTGACAAGAAAGCCGATACCGCCCTCTTAGCCGAACGGTTCTACGGGATGATGACCAACTTTGAATTCCTCCCCAATTCACCGACCCTGATGAGCGCCGGCCGTGAGTTGGGCCAGCTTTCTGCCTGCTTTGTCCTGCCCATAGCTGACACTATGGAGGGGATCTTCGATGCGGTCAAGTACACCGCCCTGATTCACAAGTCCGGCGGCGGCACAGGCTTTTCCTTCTCCCGGTTGCGACCGGCCAACGACGTGGTCATGTCCACAAAGGGGATCTCCAGCGGTCCCATCTCCTTCATGCGGGTTTTTGACGCCGCCACCGAAACCATCAAGCAGGGAGGAACGCGGCGGGGCGCCAACATGGGCATCCTGCGGGTTGACCACCCGGACATCATGGATTTCATCATGTGCAAGGCCGACCAGCGCCAGTTCAACAACTTCAACATATCCGTAGGCATCACTGAGGCCTTCATGGAGGCCGTGGAGAGGGACGCCGACTACGCCATCATAAACCCGCGCAACGGTGAGCCGGCCGGTGTTCTGAACGCCCGCAAAGTCTTCTCACGCATTGTCAATCAGGCGTGGCAAAACGGCGAGCCGGGAATCGTCTTCCTCGACCGCCTCAACAGGGACAACCCCACCCCGCTGGTTGGGGAAATCGAATCCACCAACCCCTGCGGCGAACAGCCTCTCCTCCCTTACGAATCGTGCAACCTGGGCTCCATCAACCTGGGAAAGATGTTTAAAAACGGCGAAGTGGCATGGGATCACCTGCGGGAAATCGTCAAGTTGTCGGTACGCTTCCTGGATAACGTCGTCGAGATGAACAACTTCCCTCTTCCCCAGATCCGGGAGATGACCCGTGCCAACCGGAAGATCGGCCTTGGCGTCATGGGGTGGGCCGACCTCCTCATCTTCCTCGGCATCCCTTATAACAGCCCTGAAGCCACCGCCATGGGGGAACGGCTCATGAAATTCATCAACGACGAAGGACACACTGCCTCCCGCGAGTTAGCCTGCGTACGTGGCCCCTTCCCCAATTTCAAGGGGTCGATCTACGACCGACCGGGGCTGGAGCCGATACGCAACGCCACCATCACTACCATCGCTCCCACGGGAACCATCTCCATTATTGCCAACGCCTCCAGCGGGGTTGAGCCTCTTTTTGCCGTCTCCTTTGTCCGCCAGGTACTGGACAATAACATACTCGTCGAAGTCAATCCGATGTTCGAAGAAGTGGCGCGCAGACGAGGATTCTACTCCCAGGAACTTATGGAACGGATTGCCTTGCACGGCACCATCCAGGATATTGCGGAAATCCCCGAAGATATTCGCGCCATCTTTGTTACCGCCCACGACATCACTCCGGAGGTGCACATAGAGATGCAGGCCGCCTTTCAGCGCCACACCGACAACGCGGTAAGCAAGACCGTCAACTTCCCAAGCGGCGCCACTGTGGAGGATGTAGAAAAGGTTTATCGCCTTGCCTGTAAGCTTGACTGCAAGGGGGTAACCATCTACCGGGACGGTTCCCGTGATGAACAGGTACTCTCTACCGGCAAGAAAGAGGAGAAAGCAGCTCCGGCAGTGGAGGACAAAAAGGCTGTCAAACGGGACCGTCCCAAAGCCCTAAAGGGGTGGACCTATCAGATGCAAACGGGCTGCGGCCCCTTATATGTAACCATCAACGAAGACAGGACAGGTCTCTTCGAATTATTCACTACCATGGGGAAGGCGGGTGGATGCGCTGCCTCCCAGTGCGAGGCCATCGGCCGCATGGTATCCCTCTCCTGGCGCAGTGGCGTTCAGTACCGTCAGGTAATCAAACAGCTCCTCGGCATCTCTTGCCACAAGCCTTCCGGATTCGGAGATTCCAAGGTTCTATCTTGCGCCGACGCGGTTGCCAAGGCTATCCAGGGACACCTTGCCGCTGCCGGTGATTGTGAAGAGGTGGAAAATTCGGTCCCCGGCATCGGCGCCTGCCCCGAATGCGGCGGCCCCGTGGAGCATGAAGGAGGCTGCGCAGTCTGCCGCCTGTGCGGCTACACAGAATGCTCATAAAACAGGATACTGATCTTCAACCTCGACTTCTGCGTCCGATCCATGTAGCATAAAGACCATGACTGCTAAGGTTATCCTGCTCGTCCTCTATCTTTTCGTCATTATCGTTGGCTATTGGCTACGCTCCATCAATCTGCGCCATCTCAGGCTGCACGGCGTGGAAGTCCCATCCGGCTTCGAGGGAGCGATAGACGCGGGAATCCTTGCCAAGACAACCGCCTATACACTGGAGCAGAGCCGGGTCGAACTGGTCGAGTCGGTGGTTGACAATATCCTGCTGCTGGTCTTTCTGTTCGGCGGCCTGCTCGGTTTCTATGACCGCTGGGTTTCATCTTTTTCCGGCTCGTTCGTGGCCAGCGGGGTGCTGTTCTTTCTCCTCCTCACTCTGTCCCAGACCCTGCTGGACATCCCGTTTAGCATCTACGGGACGTTCTGCATCGAAAACCGCTACGGCTTCAACACCATGACCCCGAAACTCTGGCTGACCGACCTGCTCAAATCGACGGTAATCTCTCTTATCCTCCTGACCCTGCTGGTTGCGGGGGCGCTTGCCTTCGTGCGCTGGAGCCCCGGCTTCTGGTGGCTTTGGGTATGGGGTTTCTTCGCCGCCGTCACCGTCTTTCTCCTGTACATCTCCCCCTCGGTCATCGAGCCGCTCTTTTTCAAGTTCGAGCCGATTAAGGAAAGGGGTCTGGAGGAAGAAATCCGTGCCATGACGGAAAAGGCCGGGGTACGCGTCAGCAGGGTCATGCAGGTAGACGCCTCACGCCGCAGCCGCCACTCCAATGCCTATTTCACCGGAATCGGCACGGTGAAGCGGATCGTCCTGTTCGACACCCTGTTCACCCAGATGAATCATCGGGAAATTCTTGCCATCCTCGCCCATGAGTTGGGTCACTGGAAAAAGGGGCATATCCTGAAGCGGCTCATTCTGACCGAGGCAGGGGGGTTTGTGGCCTTTTACCTCGCTTTCCGGCTCCTGCAGTGGGGCGGGCTACCGGGGTTGGCGGGGCTGACGCAGGCTTCTTTCCCCGCGCAACTGGTGATCCTCGCGTTTCTCGGTTCCCTGGTCACATTCCCCTTCACCCCGTTATTCAGTTGGCTCTCCCGGCGGCACGAATGGCAGGCGGATCGTTTCGCCTGCGAGCTTTTCGGTGCGCCCGATGCATTTGCCACCGCCCTTATCAAACTCACCAGGGAAAACCTCGCCAACCTTCACCCTCACCCCTTTTACGCAAAGTTCTATTACTCCCACCCGCCGGTGGTGGAAAGGGTGCAAAGGCTGCGGGAGGAGGCCGAAAAGGGGTAGCCTGGGAGATATAGATGCCCCAAACCATTGACACGTCTGATGGGCAGTATTTCAGCGCGTTGGTACAGTTGTTGAGGGTAGAATTAATCAGGTGAACAATTGATCATTGTATATGTGTTTAGTAGCTCAAGGAAAGAAAAGCATCGATTATTGGCAAAATCGTTATTAGCGATATCCAATCTTACCGGTTGCCTGCTATTTAGCTATTTCCTGAATGCCGCTCGATATACAATATATAAGACGAGCAAATAGGCAAGCGTTCTAATAGCTATTAAGAGACCCGTTATGCCTTCTGTTAATTCTAAAAGTGTTAACAGGTGGGCGATGCCAAACAAGCCGAAGCTTATGGCAATAAAAAGAGGCAAGGTGTCTTTGCTTTTCTTAAAACCAACAACACCAAAGACCACTATCAGTGCGCATAGTATTAGATTTATCAGTACCACTATGTCCATGTTATTTCACTCGAAAATGCGCATCTAAGTATTCGATTTCCTTATATTCACCTGTGTAGCCATTTTCATTCTCATTTGTGACGAGTACCGTCATGAGAGTTTCACCTCCCAAGGTAAAGATTCAGTCTTGAGTGGCGGAGATTTATTATAAGCAAAGAACCAGTTATGAGCGGAGGAGGTTAATTCCAAAGACGAGGAAGAGCTTTACAGCGTATAAAGATCGATTCCTGCAATGTTTTAGGTGCTTTTAGAT
>DATESZ010000163.1:0-8102 GCA_035283845.1 Syntrophales bacterium
ATCTAAAAGCACCTAAAACATTGCAGGAATCGATCTTTATACGCTGTAAAGCTCTTCCTCGTCTTTGGAATTAACCTCCTCCGCTCATAACTGGTTCTTTGCTTATAATAAATCTCCGCCACTCAAGACTGAATCTTTACCCAGAAATATCTTGACAAGGTTGTCATAGAGACATTATCTTCCCGCTTAAAAGCGAAACAGTATCGGCAAAGGGCAAATAAATTTAGGTTCGGCAGCAATAAGTGCAGCAAACAGGAGAAAAAAGCATTAGCGGCGGTCCTTCCCTCGATCACCTCTTTGACCTTGTCAGCCGGGGGGAGAGGAAAGTAGGCATTGGCGGTCTTCAACAATCGGCAAAATCATTTCTTCTCTCCCTTCTTTTCCGGAAGATCACGAAGTCTTTAGCTGTAATCTGTCCCACGGAAAAAGACGCGCGTGTATTTTGCCAGGATCTTTCTTTTTTTCTTGGTGAAGATCAGGTATTTCTCTATCCCCCTTCGGATGTTCATTCCACAGATATTTTTGCTTTCCAGAAGGACGCGGCGTTACTGCGGATGGAAATTCTCTGCCGCCTGCTGCGGCAGAAACCGGCAATTCTTGTTGTGCCTCTCAAGGCGCTGATGGGGAAGGTTTTGCCCGTTAAGGCGCTGATGGATTATCTGGAAACCATCTCCTTAGGGGACCGGCGCGAGCTGGATGAACTGGCGGCGAAATTGCTTTCCGGAGGATACAGCAGGGTCTCTCTGGTGGAGGAAAAGGGGGAATTCAGCGTGCGGGGCAACATCATTGATATCTTCCCCCCCACAGAAGAAAATCCCATGCGTCTGGAATTTATGGGAGACGAGCTGGAATCGATCAGGACTTTTGATCCCCTCACACAGCGGTCCATCAGGGAAATATGCGATTTCCCGCTTTTTCCGTCTGGTGAAATCATCCTTACTCCCGATAGAAGGCAGTTGGCCGTCACCAATGTCCGGCGCCGGGCCAACGAACTGGAACTTTCCGGGCTTGTCAAAAACCGCATAGCCGAGTCGGTGGCCAATGGCCTTGTGCAAACTGTAAACCCCTTGTTTATTTCCCTTTTTTATGAATCGATAGGCAATGGCAGTAAAGAGGCGTCGGAATCTCCGGGGATATTCTTAGATTACCTGTCCCATGACTCCCTGCTTGTTTTTGACGATCCTCTCGCCCTGAGGCAGACTGAACAGGCAATAGAGAATGAGATCGACGGTTTCTTATTAAAGGCAAAAAGGGAGGGAATATTTTACCTCGAAAAAGAGTCCTCCTATCTTGTGGGAGAGCGCCTGTTTGAAAGATTTGAAGATTTCACGCAGATTTACATTGGCGGCATAAACCTGAGTGGAGGTGAGACAGAGGCGCCTTTCCCCCATGTAAACTTAAGCACAGAAAAAAACATTATCCCTAAGGGGATTGGGAAGGCTACGGCGGCCTCCGATGCCGGCAACGCAGGTTTTTTAGTGGAATATATCAAAAGACGCCTTGAAGACGGATCTTCGGTGGTCTTTTTGTGCGTCGGTCCGGAAGAAGCGCAACGGATGGCCCACCTGTTCGCTCAGCATGACCTTCGTGCGAGCCAGGACTTGTCGCCTCAGTGCTTTTTCGCCGAGCCGGCCCGGCGCCTGGGGAAGGAAAGTCTCGTCCTGCTTAACGGCAGACTCTCGGCTGGCTTCCATTTTCCCTTATTGAACCTGGTTGTGATCACGGAGGAAGAGATATTCGGCAGAAAGATCACCAGGAAAAAAACAAGACCAACGCGGGAGGGATATTTTCTCCAGTCTTTTGGCGAGTTAAACGAGGGAAACTATGTAGTGCATGCCGATCACGGCATCGGCCTTTACCGGGGCTTGCAGAAATTAGTCGTCGAGGGCCTGGAAAACGATTTTCTCCTCTTGGAGTATCAGGGCGGCGATAAACTCTACCTGCCCGTCTATCGTCTCGACCTTCTCCAGCGGTATATCGGTCCCGCTGATTATGCCCCTCCCGTTGATAAACTCGGCGGCGGTTCCTGGGATACGGTCAAGGAGCGGGTAAAAAAATCCCTGCGGGAAGTGGCGGAGGAATTAGCTGCCATCTATGCCACGAGACAGGTGATGGAGGGACATTCCTTTTCTTTGCCTGCCGGGCTTTACGATGAATTTTGTTCCGGTTTCGAGTTTGAAGAGACGCCTGATCAGGCCAAGGCCATAGAGGATGTGGAACTTGATATGGCCGAAGCGAAGCCGATGGACAGGTTGATTTGCGGCGATGCGGGTTTCGGCAAGACCGAGGTGGCGCTCAGGGCGTCCTTTATTACCGCCATGGAGGGGAAACAAGCGGCGGTGCTCGTGCCGACGACGATCCTGGCGGAGCAGCACTATCAGACCTTTTCCCGCAGGTTGAAAGACTGGCCGCTTCGCGTGGAGGTCATGAACCGCTTCAAGACCAAGGTGCAGCAGCAGGGCATTGCCGAAGGGATCAGACAGGGAACGGTGGATATCGTGATCGGCACCCATCGTCTTTTGCAGAAGGATATTGCTTTCAAAGATTTGGGGCTGGTTGTCATCGACGAAGAACAGCGTTTCGGGGTGGCGCATAAGGAGAAATTGAAGAAGTTACGCACCCTCGTCGATGTTCTTACCCTGACTGCAACGCCTATCCCCCGTACACTGCATCTTGCCATGGTAGGAATCAGGGATTTGACCGTCATCAACACCCCGCCGGAGGATCGCCTCCCCATTAAAACTTATCTTGTGGAGTTTGATGAAGACCTGATAAAAGAGGCGATTCGGAAAGAACTGGCGAGAGGCGGACAAATCTTCTTTCTTCATGATCGGGTGCGATCCATCTACTCCATGGCCCGTTTTGTGGAAAAAATTGTTCCCGAAGCGCGAATCGGCGTGGTGCATGGCCGCATGAAGGCGAAAGAGATCGAGGATACGATGGCCGGCTTCGTCAGGGGGGAGAACGATGTCCTGGTGTGTACGACGATCATCGGCGCCGGGCTGGATATCCCAACGGCAAATACCATTATTATCAACCGGGCCGACCGTTTCGGTCTGTCGCAGCTTTATCAGATCAAAGGCAGGGTAGGCAGGGCAAAAGAAGAGGGGAAGGCCTATCTGCTGATTCCCAAAGGCATGATGCTGTCCCGGGACGCCGGGCGCCGGCTTCAGGCGATCACCGATATTTCCGAACACGGCTCCGGTTTTCGCATTTCCTACCACGATCTGGAGCTCAGAGGAGGGGGAAATATCCTGGGGACTTCTCAATCAGGTCATATATCTGCGGTGGGATATGAACTATACACCGAGCTTATGGAACAGACTTTAAGGGAAATCAGGGGGGAGGAGGTACAAAAAGAGGAAACGAAGCCGGAAATCCACCTGGGAGTCGCCGCTTTTATCCCTGAAGAATATATGACCGATGTGCGCAGGCGCTTGAGCACCTACAAGAGATTGTCTATGGCAGAGACGGATGATGAACTGGCGCTGATCAGAGAAGAGCTGACCGATTGTTACGGATTCGTGCCTTCCGAGGTCGAAAACCTGTTGGACGTGCTTGGGATTAAAAATCTTCTCTACCGTTTACGGGGCAAAAAGATGGGCTATGATAAAAAGAACATGGTTATCACCTTTCACCGGGAAAGCAACGTCGATCCGGCCATGATTGTTAAGCTCGCCAGGGAGAAGTGGCCAGGGATAAGGTTGACCCCAGACTTTCAACTATATGTTCCCATGCCGGATCTTAAAAAAGGGGAGATACTGAGGGAGGCCAGGGGACTTCTCAGGGCGCTGAGCTAAAACAATTGAAGAAAGGCGAAGATTTTGTTAGGGTAGGAAAGTGCGCAGAAAAATGGGGAGGGGCGAGTGAAAAAATATAAAAGCTGGTTTGTGGCGGCATTGATTTTTGTTGGGCAACCGCTCTATGCGGAAGTAGTGGATAAAATCGTTGCCGTGGTGAATGATGAGATCATTACCTTGTCCGACTTGAACAGCGCCTTTGAACCATACCGCAAGAGGATTGAGGAAACATATCAGGGGCCGGATAAGGAGAGTATTCTTTCAGACTCGAGAAAGGCTTTCCTTAACAGGCTAATCGACACCAGCCTGATCGTGCAGGAAGCGAAGAAAAACGGAATTTCCGTCAAAGATGAGGACATAATGGCGGCGATAAAGGATATTGTCGGCCGGAAAAATATTACTTTGGATGATTTTTCAAAAGGACTCGCCGCAGAAGGCGTATCTTTGGCATCTTACAAGAAAGATGTCGGTGAGCAGATGATCAGGATGCGGCTGATACGGCGGGAGATCAAGTCCAAGGTGCTGGTGACTGATGAAGAAATAGGTGAAGCCTATCTTAAAAACCGTGCAAATTATGAAGGCAATGCGGCGGTTCGCATCAAACAGATTTTTCTCGCCTTTCCCACAGGCGCAAACAAGGAAACAAAGGAAAAGATCAGAAAAGATGCGGAAGAGGTGGAGAGGCGACTGAAAAGCGGCGAGTCTTTTGATTTTCTTGCGGAAAATTATTCCCGCGGAACTGCCGGCGGCGGCGACCTGGGGTTCGTAGAGAAGGGGATGGCGCTTCCGGAAGTTGAAACTGTCGCGTTTGGCCTGAATAAAGGCGAGGTAAGCGGTGTGATTCAGTCTCGTACGGGTTTTCATATCATCATGGCCGTCGATAGAAAGGGGGGTGGACTTAAACCCATCGAAGAGGTGCGGGAAGAGATTTATAATATGATTGAGGAACAGAAGCTGGAAAAAAAGTTTGTAGAATGGCTGGATGCCCTGCGCAAGAAATCCCATATAGACATAAAATCATAGTGAATTATATCAAAATAAAAGGTGCTGCACAGCACAACCTGAAGAGCGTAAATATTGACATTCCCAGGGACAGGCTGGTCATAATAACCGGTGTCAGCGGCTCCGGAAAATCTTCCCTGGCTTTTGACACCATTTATGCCGAAGGACAGAGGCGTTACGTGGAGTCCCTATCCACCTATGCCCGGCAATTTATCGGTCAGATGGACAAACCCGATGTGGAGTCGATCGAAGGGCTGTCTCCCGCGATTGCCATAGAACAGAGAACGGCAAGCCACAACCCCCGTTCCACCGTCGGCACGGTAACGGAGATATATGATTATCTCCGCCTCCTTTTCGCCAGGATAGGCCTTCTCCACTGCTGGCAGTGCGGCAGGGAAATCAAATCCCAAACCATAGACATGATGGTGGAAGGCATTCTTGCCTATACTCCCCACACGAAAATTGTCATCCTGGCGCCGATCGTCAGGGGGAAGAAGGGCGAGTTTCAGAAGGAACTGAAAAGATTGCAGAAGGATGGATATGTCCGGGTGCGCATCGACGGCGAACAAAAAGAGCTTGGCGAAGATATTATCCTTGATAAGAATAAACGCCACGACATAGACGTGGTGGTTGACCGCCTCATTGTCAGGGAAACGATAAGAAAGCGTATCCGGGATTCTTTGGAACTTGCCTCATCCCTGAGCGATGGGCTGGTCAGGGTGGACAGGGGCAGTGAAGAAGCGTTGTTCAGTGAAAAATACGCCTGCCCCGAATGCGGCATCAATGTCCCGGAGCTTGCCCCGCGGATGTTCTCTTTCAACAGTCCCTACGGGGCCTGTCCCGATTGTGCGGGATTGGGGAGCAAAATGTACTTTGATGAAGATTTAGTTGTTCCCGATCGGGAGCTATCGCTCCGGGAAGGCACTATTGCTCCCTGGGCCGGCCGCAATTCTCTGCACTTCCATCAGTTACTGGAAACCATAAGCGGGCACTATCGTTTTGATATTAACACCAGCTTCAATTCTTTGCCGGAAAAGGTGCGGCAAGTCGTCCTCTACGGTTCGGGAACAGAAGAAATAAGATTCCATATTGACCGGGGAGGGCAGAGATTCTTTTACAGCAAGCCCTTTGAAGGGGTGATCAACATGTTGGACCGGCGTTACCGGGAGACCGATTCCTACGCCGTGCGGGCGGACATGGAACGATATATCAGCCTCACGGAATGTCCCGTCTGCCGTGGAACAAGATTGAAGAAGGAAAGTCTAAGTGTCAAAGTGGCAGGCAAAAATATCCATGAGGTATGTTGTCTGTCCATAGGGGAATGTATGGACTTTTTCAACGGCCTGTCGCTCTCAGTCCAGGAAAGGCTGATTTCCGAGAGGATTCTGAAGGAGATCAGGGAGCGCCTTCGGTTTCTCCTTGACGTGGGGATGAGTTACCTGAGTCTGGACCGTTCGGCGGGAAGCCTTTCCGGCGGCGAGGCGCAACGCATCCGCCTCGCCACCCAGATAGGCTCAGGCCTGGTCGGCGTCCTTTATGTGCTCGATGAACCTACCGTCGGCCTGCACCAGGGCGACAATGTTAGGCTTATCGCCACTCTCAAGCGGCTGCGCGACATGGGAAATACAGTTATCGTTGTGGAGCACGATGCCGATATGATGATGAACTCGGATCAGATTATCGACATGGGGCCGGGCGCCGGCATGGCGGGAGGAGAGGTGATCTTTCAGGGAACACCGGAAGAAATCTGTAAAGAAGAGCGCTCCCTTACGGGTGGGTATCTTGCAGGGCGTCTTGCCATCCCTGTTCCGAATAAACGCCGCAAGGCAGACAGGTTCATTGTGCTGCAAGGCGCCAGCGAGCACAACCTGAAAAATATCGACATCCGCATACCCATTGGCGTCTTTACCGCTGTAACGGGCGTTTCCGGCTCGGGGAAAAGCACCATGATCATAGAAACCCTCTATGCCGCCTTGACCAGAAAGTTGAATCGCCAGAGGGGAAATACCGTAAAAATAAGTAAAATTGTTGATCTGGGGGGCGTTGAAAGGACAATATTGATCAACCAGCAGCCCATAGGGAGGACACCGCGTTCGAATCCCTCTACCTATACGGGCGTATTTTCCCATATCCGCGATCTCTTCTCCGGGCTTCCGGAGGCGAGGATCATGGGTTATAAACCGGGACGTTTCAGCTTTAACGTCAAGGGGGGAAGATGCGAGTCCTGTGAAGGAAACGGTCTGATCAGGATCGAGATGCACTTTCTGCCCGATGTTTACGTTACCTGCGATGTCTGCGGGGGAAGGAGATTCAATCGCGACACTCTCGAAATCAGGTATAAAGACAAGAGTATCGCCGACGTTCTGGATATGACCGTACATCAGGCTATTGCCTTCTTTGAGAATGTTCCAGTCATCAGGTCCAGGCTGCTGTTCTTGGCAGATGTCGGTCTCGGGTATATCCGCCTGGGACAGTCGGCCACAACCCTGTCGGGAGGCGAGGCGCAAAGGATCAAACTTTCCCGTGAACTGGGAAAAAGAACGAATAGCAATACCCTTTATATACTTGACGAACCGACCATCGGGCTCCACTTTGCCGATATACAAAAGCTTCTTGAGGTCCTCATGCGATTGGTGGACATGGGAAACACGGTGGTGGTCATCGAACACAACTTAGACGTAATAAAATCCGCTGATCATATCATTGACCTGGGTCCGGAAGGTGGGCCGGCAGGAGGACGGATTGTGGCCTCAGGGACGCCGGAGGAGGTGGCGGGGAGTGAAGAATCGCTTACGGGCAGATTTTTACGCCGGTTTTTTTAAGCCGGTTTCTTTTTGTGAGCAACTGACCCCGATGCTCCGCATCGGTGTTATTAATGTAATAAACTTCTGTTCCCTCTCCCTTGACGGGCATAGGCGCTAACTTAAGGTTATTTATCCCTCCCCCTGTGACGGGGGAGGGCAAGGGTGAGGGTGAAAAATGTAATGTTTTCCCTTTATATCACCCCCTCCCCTTAATCCCCTCCCGCCAGGGGAGGGGAAGTTTCTTAGGGGACTATCTTGAATCAAAACGAAGAAACAACAGGAGGATCGGTATTTGATCGATTACGAGAAACACCTCAATGATGAACAGCTTAGGGTAGTTATGGAGGATGGTGGACCGCTCCTTGTGATTGCCGGCGCCGGCAGCGGCAAGACCCGCACCCTTACCTACCGCGTGGCCCGCCTGATAGAAAGCGGCGTGAAACCGGAGAGGATTCTGCTTTCCACCTTTACCAACAAGGCCGCCAATGCCATGCTT
>DATESZ010000164.1:0-17507 GCA_035283845.1 Syntrophales bacterium
TTGTGGTAACGGAATTAGCGCCCTTTATTACTGTCCTGCTTCTTGCCCTTCGTTCCAGTTCCGCTATGAATGCGGAAATCGCCACTATGAAGGTAAATAAAGAGTTGCATACCCTGGAGGCATTCAACATAGATGTGATCAGCTATCTTGTTCTCCCCAGGGCTTTAGCCGGGGTAATTTCCGTGGTTTTATTGAGTGGAATTTTCTCCATTGTAGTTCTGGCAACGGGATTTGCAAGTTCCAAACTTATTTTCGGAATGAGCCTGGATGCTTATGCAAATCTCTTGTTAAATTCGGCCAAGCTTTCTGATATAATTATTTTGATTGTAAAGTGTTCCACCTTTGGTTTTTTTATCACTCTGATTCCGATTCGTTCCGGTTTGAACGCTTCCGATGAAATTACCAGCATTCCGGTTGCGGTGCTGAACGGCATGGTAAAAGTTTTCATTGCCATCGTTGTCATAGAGGTGCTGACATTAATTGCAAGATCCATTTGAGGCTTTTTGACGACCAGGATACGCTTGACAAAGAGCTGGCGAGAGTGAAATCTGAAGTGGGGCAGCGGCTGGGAATGATATCTGCGGACATTCCTCTCATATCAAATTTGGACGTGTGGCGGAATATCGCTTTAATATACGAGTATCATCGCGATATACCGGAAAATAAGGCAGAAGTCTTTGTAATTGAATGCATGAGGCGATATGGCCTTCAAAACATCGCTTATAAAAAAAATATTTTTCTCTCGGAAGAAGAACGTTTTTGCGTGATGCTTTTGAGAGCCGTCATGCTTTCCGATGCTGTTATAGTAATTGACCGGCCTTTTAAGATAATGCCCTATCTTAAAGATACATCCTTTATATTTGAGGCCATTGGGAAAGTAGATGACCTTTTTACCCTTTGTTATATATTTGACTATACTCGGTATAAAAACAGATATGGTAATGACTGATGACGCAGAAAACTGAACTTAAAGTCGGGCTTTTTCTGATTATTTCCACCATGCTTATTGCTTTATCTATTGGCTATGTAGCTTACAAAAAAGGTATTTTTGCCGAGGTTTACACCTTTACCTTGTCATCTAAATCCGGTGAAGAGCTGACAGAGGGGATGCCTGTCGTTTTTTCCGGTTTCAAGATCGGAGTAGTGCACGCACTCGAACTCGGCGATGATGGCAGTGTTATTATAAAAATCAGGATACCAGCGCGCCATGTCAAATGGATCAGGATGGACAGCACATTCATTGTAAACAAACCTCTTATCGGTTCTGCGCGCATAGTCGTCGTAACGGATAATTTGCAAAGCGCCGTCCTGTCGCCTACAAAGGTAATGGAGGTTATGACTGTAAGCGACATTAATGAGGCTATAAAAAAACTTCAGCCCCTTCTTGAGAAAGTGGACAAGATCGCCGGCAATATTGAAACCCTGACAAAAAACATGGCCGACCCCAAGGGCAGTGTCCATAAGATATTGGCAAATGCGGAGAAACTTACTGCCACCCTTGCACAAAAGAAGTCATTGCTGGAGATGGCCATTAGCGACAGGGAGAGCATAGATTCCATCCACGCTGCCCTTAAACAAACCAGTGATATTACGGAGCAGGTTCAAGCCGTTCTGAAGAAAGTCGATAAAATGGCGGGAAAGACCGATGATATGGTCTATGGCGAAGGGGGGGCGTTGCCAACGGTAATCAAGGCGCTCAAAGACATTCTGGCAAAACTGGAAAAACTGAACACAACCGTGGACAACATCAATAAAATAAGCAATGAAGCGGCAGATTCCGCCGGTGATCTCAAAGTATTGCGAGAGCAGATAGATGCCGCTGTAACTTCCATAGGCGACCTCGCCAGAGAGTTAGAGAAAAAAATCCCCTTCAAAAAAGCTCCGGAGATAAAGCTGCCATGAAGAAGGTTTCATTTCTTATCTTTTGCTTGTTGCTTGCAGGATGCGGCGCCTCCAAGCCCGTTCCTGACTGGTTGAGCTCAAGTTATAATCAGTTGGAGAGTTACAAGAAAAATTTTCTGAGCGGCATGGAAAAAATCGCTGCGGTTCAGTTTAAGGGTGTCCTGATTGAAATCAAGAAAAGCGGCGATCTGGAAGTATTGGCCAGGACGCACCTTATACGGATGGCTTTGCAGACGGCGGTTCTTGAAGACATGGATGAGGGTGAGTATCTGAAGATAAATGATGTCAGCCCTTCTTTGCAAAACCGTGCCTTTTATGCCTTTCTGAAAGGGGAAGCAAGTCAGGTTGATGAAAATCTGCTGCCTGGGCAATACCACGGGTTTTACAGGACGATGAAGCGGAATGCGGGGGCTGCCGATTGCCTTGAAGAAATCGGGAAGATGGAAGATTCGCTTTCCCAGTTGGTTGCCCTGGGAGTGCTTGTTCGTCTCCGCCATTATGATGAGAGCGTTTTGAAAAAGGCCGTAGATATTTCCTCCGCTCAAGGATGGAAAAAGGCGCTCTTAGCTTATCTTGAGAAACTGCAAAACTACTATGAAGAAAAAAAAGAAACAGCAAAGGCCCTTGGCATTCAGCAGAGGATTAAATTTATCAGGGATTGACGACCTCGTAAAAAGTCCGAAATCCCCTCCCCATTGACGGGGGAGGGTTAGGGTGGGGGTGATAAGTGGCCGTATTCTTGAATGTTATTTTCCCCCTCCCTTTCACCCCCTCCTGCCTCCCCCAGCAAGTGGGGGAGAGATAAGGAAGGAAATATTTACAGCCCTCCCGCCAGGGGAGGGAAAGGCGACTTTTTACGAGTTCGTCAGGGATTGATAAAGAAAAAAAAATCTGCCTCGCCCTTGCCGCAGAGAGGCAGAAAATATGAAATGGTGGAGATGAGGGGGATCGAACCCCTGGCCTCGGCATTGCGAACGCCGCGCTCTCCCGGCTGAGCTACATCCCCAGCCAAAAAATTACCCTGGATGATTTTCCACCGTGGGTGCATATACCGACTTGACAAGGGGCTGTCAAGAGATTGTTTGGCTGTTTAAGTTCTTCACATAACATCGAGTCAGGCCTGTACGTTTCTTTCAAAGCTATTGCCCGGATATGGCTGATAACGGGCATTCGGCAAAAGTGCCCGAAAACCTTACCAATATCACATTATCAGGGCAAATTTGCCCGAAAACATAATTATAAGGGCAAATAGACCTGATAATCAATGGTTAGAAATGGCTGCATAAAATAATTACAAAGGAGATTTGTTATGAATATTGATTGCGCAGTAATAACTAATCCTGAGGAGAAAATAAAGGTTGAATCAAAAATAATAGACGAATGGGATCATGGTATATTACATGTTTTTAAAAAGATTTCTCCAAATGCTAAAGTCGATGTATCTCTTCCAAATAAAGCTGCATCTCGGTCAAATGAATGCATAGATTATTTGTGTAACATTATAAATGAGAATGATGATTTGATTGTGAATTCGGGGGACAGTATACACAATTTCAATTTAGTAGAATTCTGGAGACATCATGGATGTCCCCCCCCGATTTCAAGTTTCTTTCTGTGAAATGGTAAGAAGTAACACTGATTTCGGAATTGATGCAGAAGAAATATAACCGCTCCAACCCAACCGGATAAAGCACCGGCGGGTTAAACGGGGCGTTATCCTTGGCAAAAGGCTGCTTGTCGTAACTTGCACTGTACAGACAAATGATGTACACTGTAAATATGAGATATGAATGGGACCCAAAGAAGAATGAGTGGCTCAAGCAGGAAAGAAATATCTCTTTCGAGAAAATCGTCTTTCATCTTTCTCAAGGAGATGTATGGAGGATAGCCGACCATCCAGACCAAGAAAACTACCCAGGGCAACGAATATACTTCGTTGTGGTAGAAGAGTACATCTGCCTTGTTCCTCATGTCGTTGAAAATGACTATGTTTTCCTGAAAACGATTATTCCCAACAGAAAGGCAACTAAGGCATATAAGAAAGAGCAGGAGGATTTACACCATGAAGTATGACAAAGAAGAAAAAACTATCGTTGATGCCTACGAGAAAGGTAGTATGAAGCTCTCCAAACCATCAAAGAAGGAAATAGAAGTTATAAAAGCCACGGCGAAAAAGACGTTAGTGAAAGACCGGCGAATCACCATACGCCTTTATGACCACGACTATCAGGGAATTCAAAAGAAGGCAATTGAAATGGGTGTCCCCTATCAAACACTGATTTCCGGTATTATTCATCGGTATATTGAAGGAGACTTTACCACAAAAACAGGATAAATAAATCTTGACAGTACCAAATGAATAAAGTTGATTTGATGATTTTTGACCTTGATGGGACGCTTGTCGATTCCGCGTCTGACCTTATCTCCGCCGTCAACTACACACGCGGTGTTTTGGGTTTACCGGCCATGAATGATAACGAAATCATCAGTTTTGTAGGCGATGGCACAGATAAGCTCGTGGAGCGTTTATTGGGGCAGGAACTTCAACATTGTCGCGATGAAGCCACGGAGGTATTTGTTTCCTATTACGGCGCACATTTACTTGATAATATAACGCTTTATCCGGATGTCCGTGATATTCTTGAGTTTTATAGGCTCAAGAAAAAGATCATCATTACGAATAAACGTTACCATTTTACCCGCAAGGTCACCGACAGCTTTGAAATTACCGGCTGTTTCGATGATATCATTGGAGTTGGAAGCACTCCTTTCAGGAAGCCCGATGCCCGTATATTACTTCCCCTTCTGGAACGCCTTGGCATTGATCCGGCTTTTGCCGTTATTTTCGGCGATGGCGTAAACGATATAAATCTGGCTAAGAATTCCGGTATCAAATCCTGCGCCTTGTTGAACGGATTTACCCCCAGGAACATCCTGCTTTCCCTGAAACCTGATTTTGCCTGTGAGTATCTTCGGGAACTTAAGACAATGTTTTGCTGATATCTGTTTCTGCCAGCCATTCCCGGGTGCATTGCCGTGCTGACAAAAGTAAAAAAAACCATAGATGAGCACCGCATGCTGGCCAGAGGAGACCGCGTGATTGCGGCGGTTTCCGGAGGGCCTGATTCCGTTGCTCTTTTAAAGATCCTCAGCATGATTGCCGATCAATACGGTCTTTCCCTTGTTGTAGCGCATCTGAATCATGGTCTCAGGAAAGAGGAGTCGGACAGGGAAGAAGATTTTGTCCGCATGGTTGGGCGGAACATGGGGGTTGAGTTTATAAGCAGGAAGATAGATATTGCCGGTTTGAGAAAGCAAGGAAAATCCTTAGAGGAACTTTGCCGTGAGCTGAGATACGACTTCCTTAAACAGGCGGCTTCAGATTGCCGGGCGACCAAGATAGCCTTAGGACACCATCTTCACGATCAGGCCGAGACGGTTTTGATAAATTTATTGAGGGGCAGCGGCAGCGAGGGACTGCGGGGGATGCTGCCGGTGCGGGAAGGGATGATCATCCGGCCCCTGCTGCAAATTACAAGAAAAGAGATTCTCGCCTTTCTTGAAAAAGAGAGGCTGTCCTTTATGACGGACAGCTCCAATGCTCAGGACTTGTATCTCAGGAACAGGATCAGGCGCCATCTGATGCCTCTCCTGAAAGATTCCTTTAATAGCCGTGTGGAGGAAAACCTGGCCCGTACGGCGGATATTATGCGCCTGAATGACGACTACATGGAAGGGGAGATTGAGGGCTTCCTCAATCGATGGGGTGTTTTCCGCCACGATCCGGAAAAGAGGATGCCCGTTCCTGAGTTTCTTAAATTGCACGAAGCCCTCCGGTACAGGCTGATAAAGACATTGCTTGCCTGGACGTCAAAGGCCGGCAAAGGCATCGGATATAGGCATGTAAAGGCGGCAGTGGATTTGGCAAAGGGCAGGCGGGGAAGCGTATCTCTGGACCTTCCCGGCGGTGTTTTGCTGCGGCGCGAATACGACCTGCTTATCTTCTGTCAGAAGGAAAGCTTTATGGCCTCCGGCATAGGTGTTGTTTCTGCTCCAGATTCAAGGGAAAGGCAGGATTTTTTTTACCCCGTAGATGTGCCCGGTCACGTGGAAGTGAAGGAAGTTGGGATGAACATTACCTTCCAGATTGTGGATAAAATACCCCTCTCCTCCCTTCCGGGACAGGAGGATCGGATTGCCTTCATGGATTATGAAGCCATGTACCCGCCTCTTGCCATAAGGAATATAAATCCCGGGGACAGAATACAACCGTTGGGCATGACGGGGACGAAAAAGATAAAATCTCTCTTGATTGATAAAAAAGTGCCGCGCCGGCAAAGATATTGCTTTCCTATTTTGGTGGACCGGCAATCGGTGCTATGGATTGCCGGCTTAAGGATGAGCCAGAGGATAGGCATCACGGAAAAGACAAGGCTGGCGCTTAAGGTAGAAATAGTTTGAAAATATAACGCGCTTATTGTAATGGAAAACCTGACGGCATTGCCTTCCACCTGATTTATTTTTCTGAGGGGATTGCAAAATTCTTTTTTTACAGAACCGTCAAAATTAAGGAGAATTAGTTTGAATCCACTTCAAAAAAATATCGCCCTTTGGCTGGTTGTAAGTCTCATCTTCATTTTTGTCTATCACCTCTTTAATCAGCCGAAGAGCGCCCAGGAAAGCATCATCTTCAGTGATTTCATAAACTACGTCGATAAGGGACAGGTTAATGAGGTTACCATTCAAGGGGAAAACATAACGGGCAATCTGGCAAATGGTAAAAGTTTCAAAACCTATGCCCCTATGGACCCTGAACTGATTCCGCTCCTGAAAGAAAAAGGCGTTCGTATCGTTGCCAAACCCCTGGATGATTCTCCCTGGTTTATGACCGTCCTGGTATCGTGGTTTCCCATGATTCTATTAATCGGCGTCTGGATTTTTTTCATGCGACAGATGCAGGCAGGCGGCGGAAAAGCCATGGCCTTCGGCAAGAGCCGGGCTCGTCTCCTCACGGATAAAGCGAAAAAAGTTACCTTCGCCGATGTCGCAGGCATCGACGAGGCCAAGTCAGAATTGCAGGAAGTCATCGAATTTCTTAAGGACCCCAAGAAATTTACCAGATTGGGCGGGCGGATACCGAAGGGACTGCTCCTGATCGGCCCCCCCGGCACCGGCAAGACTCTGCTGGCGCGGGCAATCGCCGGCGAGGCCGATGTCCCCTTCTTCAGCATCAGTGGTTCCGACTTTGTGGAGATGTTTGTCGGCGTGGGCGCCTCGCGCGTAAGGGACCTTTTTACGCAGGCGAAAAAGAATGCGCCCTGCATCATCTTTATCGATGAGATCGATGCGGTGGGAAGACACCGGGGCGCCGGTCTCGGCGGCGGGCATGACGAAAGGGAGCAGACACTGAATCAGTTGCTTGTTGAGATGGATGGTTTTGAATCGAATGATGGCGTAATCCTCGTTTCTGCCACCAATCGTCCCGACGTTCTTGATCCTGCTCTTCTGAGGCCGGGACGCTTTGACAGGCAGGTTATTGTTCCCCTTCCCGATGTAAGGGGGAGAGAGAAGATATTTGAAGTACATAGCAAGAAGACGCCCTTAGCGGATGATGTGGACTTTGCCGTTATTGCGCGGGGAACGCCAGGCTCGTCGGGCGCCGACATAGAGAGTCTTGTTAACGAAGCGGCGCTTTACGCGGCGAGGTCGGGCAAAGACGCGGTAAATATGAGCGATTTCGAATATGCCAAAGACAAAGTCCTGATGGGAGTGGAAAGAAAAAGCATGGTCATCAGCGATGAAGAAAAGAGGAATACCGCCTATCACGAATCCGGCCATGCCCTGATCGCCCGATTGCAGCCCGGTACGGATCCGATTCACAAAGTCACTATTATACCGAGGGGAAGAGCGCTCGGATTGACGCAGCAGTTGCCCATAGACGAGAAACACACCTATAACAGGGAATACCTTTTGGCTAACATAGCCATCCTGCTGGGCGGCAGGGCCGCGGAGGAACTGGTATTGAAGGATTTCAGCACCGGCGCCGGAAACGACATTGAACGAGCTACAAATCTGGCCCGTAAGATGGTCTGTGAATGGGGCATGAGCGATCGGATGGGACCCTTAAGTTACGGTAAAAAAGAGGAGCTGATCTTTTTAGGCCGCGAAATTGCCACACACAAGGATTACAGCGAAGAGACCGCCGAAAAGATAGACGGGGAGGTATCTCGGATCGTTACCGAAAGTTATGATAAAGCAAAGAAATTGCTGTCCGACCACATGGAGATTCTACACAGATTGGCTGCCGAATTGCTCGAGAAGGAAGTTTTGAACACGGCGGAGCTGGACGCCATCATTGGTCTAAAAACATCCCCTCCAGAAGATACGCAGTCCGAAAGACCGGAGCAAGCTCTTCTACAGTTCGATAATTAAAGCGAATATGAATGCAACCCCTTCTTTCAAGACCTCCCGGAGGGAAATAACGTTCGGGGTGCGCACCTTGATCATGGGTATCGTGAATGCAACCCCCGATTCTTTTTCCGATGGTGGCCGCTTTACAACGTCTGCGGAGGCGGTGGATGAGGGGATGCGCCTTGTCGAGGCGGGGGCCGATATCCTCGATGTGGGCGGCGAGTCCACACGCCCGGGCTCCGATCCTGTGACGCTTGAGGAAGAATTGAAGAGAACCATGCCCGTTATCGGGGCACTGGCTAACAAGGTAAACGTTCCCATATCTATCGATACCACAAAAGCTGCCGTTGCCCGGGAAGCTATCAACATGGGCGCCGAAATCATCAATGATGTCAGCGCGATGAGATTTGACGAAAAAATGCCGAAAGTGGCGGCGGATACGGGTGCCGGCTTGATTCTCATGCATATGCGGGGCTTGCCCAAGATTATGCAGACAGGATCCATCGTTTACCAATCCCTGATCGACGACATCATTGCTTTTTTACGTGAAAGGCTGCAAAGCGCTCAGTCTTTAGGGGTGGAAATTGATAGAGCCATGATCGATCCCGGTATCGGATTCGGAAAAACGGCCGAAGACAATATGAAAATCCTGAAACATCTTGGACGTTTTCGGGCATTGGGCAGGCCCATTTTAACGGGCGTGTCAAGGAAGGCCTTTATAGGTAAGGTGACAGGCGGCGAACCACGGGAACGCCTGGCGGGGACGGCGGCGGCGGTTGTGGTTTCCATCATGAACGGCAGTTCCATCGTGAGGGTCCACGATGTGGAAACCATGAAAAAAGTAGTTGACATGACCGATGCGATAATGGGGTCTTAAATGAACAGCAAATGACTAATTTTACTTTCATTTCTCATGGCCCGCAGGAGACCTATGCATTCGGAAAGAATCTGGGCGAAACCCTTTTTTCCGGCGATGTGGTGGCCCTCTCCGGAGAGCTCGGCACGGGAAAAACCTGCCTTGCCCAGGGGATTGCGAGGGGACTCGGCGTTCCCGAAGAATACAAGATTACCAGCCCTACCTTTACGATCATTAATGAATATCCGGGGCGGTTAATTCTTTACCATCTCGACGTTTATCGCCTGTCAGGCACGCGAGACCTGGAAGAAATAGGTTATGATGAATGCTTTAACGACAAGGGCGTGGTCATTGTGGAATGGGCGGAAAAGATCAGGGATGCTCTGCCCAAGGGGACTTTATTTGTTTTACTTACTTATCTTGATGAAAACAGAAGAAAAATTATGCTTTCCGATAACCCGGAGAGAATAACTTAAGATTGTAAAACCTTAAGGGAGGTTTTTAGCGGATGGCGATAGTTGTGCATAAATATGGCGGCACCTCGGTGGCCAATCTCGAAAAGATCGAGAATGTAGCGGAAAAGGTTATCCGTGTCAGGCAAGCCGGAAATGACGTGGTGGTTGTGCTTTCGGCCATGTCGGGAGAAACGGACAGGCTGATCCAGCTTGCCCGGAAGGCGGCCGGCGAGCCGGATAAGAGAGAGTACGATGCCCTGGTATCTACAGGGGAACAGGTTACGGTAACCCTGCTGGCCATGATCCTGCGGAAATTGGGATATAAGGCCAGATCTTTATTGGGGTTTCAGGTTAAGATCCATACCGACCGGGCCCATGCAAAGGCCAGGATTATCGGTGTGGATACGGAAATAATCTTGAAAGAACTGAACGAGGGATCAATAGTGGTTGTGGCAGGATTTCAGGGGGTTGATGATGATAATAATATTACCACCCTCGGGCGGGGCGGTTCCGATACCAGCGCCATAGCCCTGGCGGCGGCACTCGGCGCCGATGTGTGTGATATATATACCGATGTGGACGGAGTTTACACCACCGATCCCAATATTTGCAGCAAGGCCAGGCGGCTTTCGAGGATATCCTACGATGAGATGTTAGAGATGGCCAGAGCAGGGGCGAAGGTGCTGCAACCCCGCTCCGTGGAACTTGCGAAAAAATATTCCGTTTCCGTTTATGTTAAATCTTCTTTTACCGACGGGGGCGGAACTTTGGTGACAAGGGAGGACAAAAATATGGAAAAGGAAGTTGTTTCCGGTGTAACATATGATCGCGACCAAGCAAAGATTACCATTGTTCGCGTTCCCGACAGGCCGGGTGTGGCGGCTCGTTTGTTTACCCCGCTTTCCGAGCACAACATAGTAGTGGACATGATAATTCAAAACGCCAGTGTGGAAGGATATACGGACTTAACCTTTACTGTCTCCCGAAAAGATATTAACGAGGCCCGCAGCATTGTAGAGACGGTTGTCAGTGAAATCGGGGCGAGAGGTCTGGAAATGGACGAGGACGTGGCGAAAGTTTCGATCATCGGAGTGGGAATGATAAGCCATTCCGGCGTTGCAGCCAGGATGTTTAACGTTCTTGCCCAGGAAGGCATCAACATTATGATGATCAGCACCTCCGAAATCAAGATATCCTGCGTCGTCAAGGCTAAATACACGGAGCTGGCAGTCACGACACTCCATAACGCCTTTGGATTAGACCGCCAGTAGTGGTTATTATTGCCAATCTTTTTGGTAAGATGAAGCAATCTTACTTAAGGTTTAGATCAATGCCGCTAACGAATAAACAAGCCGACGGTATTATTGCTCTTGTTGTCATTACGGCTTTGGTCTATGTATTTAATCTCCTTGTCCCCCTTTTTTCACCTGCCAACCATCCTCATGTGCCTTTCAGCAATAAAGAAGAGGGGGAGCTGGCGATCGCCCTGAACGTGAACGGGAACGACATCGGTATCTACTTTATGCCTAAGGGTGCAAGGCTTTGCTGTCTTATGGCCGCCGCCCGGACCGACCTTCCCCGGCCATTTAGCGGACAAAACGACTCCCGCAGGCTAAAAATGGGAGACAAAATCTATCTAACCGGCGACTCTTCCCCATCCATTGCGGTAGGGAAAATGGTCGCCCCACAGGCACTTGCCCTGGGACTGCCCCTGGATATTAATAGTGCAACCTTTGATGACCTGGTTCTGGTTTCCGGAATCGGGGAGAAGACGGCGACCCAGATTATTGCCCTGAGGAAAAATAAGGGGGGCCTTAGCAGGATAGAAGAACTGATGGAAATCAGAGGCATTAAAGAGAAAAAATTTGACAGAATAAAAAAATATTTTTACACAGAAATGCTGTGAGATGAAACAGGTCATGAACAACTATTTGCTATCGCTAAGATATATATTGAAATAATTGAGGACCCGCGTAACGTAGCCCTGGGTCTCTCTATAAGGAGGGATCCGGTTATTATAGCGGCTTACGGCCCCTTCGCCGGCGTTATAGGCGGCCAGAGCCAGGGGCAGGTTGTTTGGGTAGAGGTTCAAAAGATAGCGAAGGTATCTGACGCCGCCTTCAATATTTTGTTCCGGATGGAAAGAATCAGGTACCTGAAGGTAACTTGCCGTGGCGGGCATGAGCTGCATCAGACCTCGCGCCCCGACAGGTGAGACAGCTTTGTGATTGAAGTTGGATTCCGCCTTGATGACAGCCTTTATCAAGGCGGAGTCTACCTGGTACTTTTCTGCCGCCCTGGTAATAAGCAGGTCGTATTTGGTTATATCCGTGCCTGCCGTGAAGTGCACCGGTTTTTCTTTCAATACTAAGACATACCGGGCGTTAATTTCCGTGGGTACGTTGGTAAGATGAAGCACCCCTTCTTCATCCACGTATTTATATATATCCGCCAGAGAAGGATGGGGGAATATTTGCAAAAAAGTGAATAAAAGCAGAATCTTGATATTTCTTTTCATATCACGATAATTAACCTTTCTCACCTCTGCCTGCTTTTGTACCCTAAGGCATCTCAAATTTCAAGCTATTTTTCTTTTGGGTTTTTGTCCCTTGACATGCCTCACCTGTGGTGATAATGACCACGTGCGATGAAGTCGGGGCGTGGCGCAGTCTGGTAGCGTATCTGAATGGGGTTCAGAGGGCCGGTGGTTCAAATCCACTCGCCCCGACCAGTAAAATAAAGGGGTTGGGTGATGCCGGCTTAACCCCTTTTACTTTATCAAGGGTGTCTCATTTAAAGAACTCTTAACAGGTGAAACTCTCATGACGGTACTCGTCACAAATGAGAATGAAAATGGCTACACAGGTGAATATAAGGAAATCGAATACTTAGATGCGCATTTTCGAGTGAAAAGACAAAATAATCACCCCCACACACAGCAATGTCCCTGACCACCTCAGCAGTTTTACCATTTTCCCGCTTAAGGTTTCGTTAACCTCCCCGTATCCGGCCAGAGAGACGACCCAGAAATAAATCAGTAACAGTATAAGTCCCGTAAAAATCATGCTCATGGACAAAAGGACATCCCATACATCCTGGCACAGGCAAAAGATACAGTGATGAAATGGGAGACCCAGAAAAAGCGGGCTTATTTTAGTATGAAGGGCTTGGATAAATACGACAGAGAGAAAGGCGATGATCAGTGTTTCCGAAATCAGAAGCGATTTTTTCCCAAACCACCTTCCTTTTTTAGAAGAAGCGCTTCTCTCCTGGGCAATGAGGAAGAAGACCATCTCTCCCATGATAAAAAGCACGAGCACATAGAAAACGGCAACCCACGACCACGCAGAGGCTGGAATAACCTGGGGGACAGACTCTGCCGGAACATCGAAGAGCGATGTGCAACAGGAGACCTGATGGGGAGGAACCGAAAGAAGAAATAAGGCATCGAGAATTGTTTCAAGGAGGATCAGGATGCCCAGGGGGGCGAGAAAGACTGTTTTTTGCTTCATAAAGGGCTGTGTCACCACTTTACGATCCAAGTAATTCAGGAACAACCAATACCCGTAAAGGGGAAGCATCACCAGTTTCAGACCACTTGCAATATAGGAGAGGGGAGCGTTGATGTTATGCACCCCCACAAGACACATGGCGCCAGGAATGGAGATGATAATGCTGTGAAGGGTCCAGAACCACAGGGGAACCATCAGAAATCTCAAGATGAGTCCCAGGGACAATAGGGTAATGATCAGATAGACCCTTTTCTCCAGACGATACTGTTCTTCCGCCTGGCTGGTGATATCCCACCTCCTCCAGACATGGAAGCCGTTTACGGCGGCGACAAGCCCAACGAGGAGAGAGAAAAATGAACAGACAAGATAGGTGACGATGTAGTCATTCAGGATCATAGATACTCTTCCCTTATGGTTGTGTCTTCCATCATTTTCATCTATTCATTACGCCTGCCGTCAAGTATCTTTCCCGAGTCAAAATAGACTGTCCGATCCACCAGCCCGGCCATCGGGGTTTGTAGCTCATGGGAGGAGACAACAATTGTTTTCCCCCTTTTTTTCAATTCTCTCAGGATATCAATGACCATCCCGGCATGTCCCATGTCTATGTTGGAGAGGGGTTCATCGGCCAGAATAATCTCCGGGTCGTTGATCAGCGCCCGGGCAATGGCTGCCCGTTGCTGTTCCCCGCCACTTAGCTCGTTGGCCATAAAGTCTGCCCGCGTTTCGAGATTCAACTTTTCGAGTAGCTCCATAGCCCTGGTTCTCCGTTCCCTCTCCGAGATACCCAGCGGTAAGAGTGGAGAAGATACATTTTCCCATGTGGAGTATCCTTTCAGGAGGTTGAATTGTTGAAAGATGAAACCGATCTTCCCTCTCCTTATGGCAGCGAGGAAATGGTCGGGAAAGTGGGATACCTCCTGGTCTGCCAGCCAGAGCCGCCCCTCTGTGATCCTGGTTAGACAACCGATGATATTTAACATCGTGGACTTGCCCGATCCGGAGGGGCCGCTAAGTACCACCATCTCTTCTTTTTTGATATCGAGGGAGACATCTGTGAGGGCACTCACCTTCACCTTCCCCGATTGGTAGCTTTTCGTTACCTTTTCCAACCTGATCATAAGAGCAATGCTCCCCCGTTTATCTTCTTATCGCCTCATCGGGATCAACAACACCTGCCAGCCAGGCCGGGATGGCGCTTATTGTCATCAAGGGCAGGACGCCGAGGATAAAGAGAAGCGCAAGAGACCGGAAATCACAGTTTACCGGCACGGGAAATTTTGGATAGATGCTGGCACATCCCAGACAATAGCCGGACATCCCCGGCGTGCCCAGCAATGCATAGACAAATCCGGCGACAATCCCGATGGATGTCCCACCAAGACCGAGAATCAGAGATTCCATCATCCTCATCTCAATAATCTCTCCCGTCTGCCACCCCAGGGCCTTTAAAATTCCGATCTCTCTGCTCACGTCCACGCTGATGTGGGCTGACTGCGCCCAGACTAAGAGAAGGACAGTTTCGAGCAGTATCAGCCACATCGCCTGAAACGTCCCTCCCCGGCGACCAAATGCCTCCTTTACCAGATCGGTCAAGGCCCTGCCGGTCAACACACGCGTATTTCTGAAACGGCCGGCAATTTCCCGGGCAATCAGGTCGGCGTTTTCAGGACTGTCTGCATAGACCAGGAGGTCGGAGAATTCGTCTTTACGGTAGCCGAAGAATTCCCCCGCATCGGGAAGAGAGACAATAATCAGGTCGGTGCTGTAGATCTGCACTGTGTTGTTAAAGATTCCCACCACCTCAAACTCACCATTATTTCCCAGGGTATCCTCGACTAAAAGCCTGTCCCCTACATCGGCCTTAAAATTCAAGGCCACTCCCTGGCCCAGGACAGCCTTATTCCGATCTCCCGGAACAAGAAAGGAACCCTTTTCGATCGTCCAGGGTAAATTCCCGTCATAGATCATCTGCTCAAGGTGCAGCCCCATCATGGTGTAAGCCGTATCCTTCCCCTCAATTTTCAGGGGAAGGTATCCCCAGACCCTCGGGATTACCCGTTTCACATGGGATATCTCCTCAATCCTCTCCTTTATGGCGAGGGAAATCTTCCCCACTCTACCGGCTTCTATCCCCTGAACGGTGACATCGGGTAGAAATCTTTTAGCTATCCCGGCATCCTTTACAAATCCCCCCCTGGTAAACATCATGAATGAAGCGGTGGCCATCACGAGGATCAACGGAATTACAATAGCAAGAGATTTTGCCCGGTAACGGCGCAAGTTGCCTGCGGCCATCAACCAGAGGTTTATGTGTGGAGAGATATTCATGGTTTGTTATGAATCACCTTTAGGGTATAAACGTTTTCGGAAATAACCCGTGGAGTTGCCACCACATCGCAATCGGAATGGAAGCAGAACCCTCCCGGCAAGTCACTCCGGCGGGCATATATCCCTTCGGCCAGGTTCCTTGAAGTGCAACACTGGGCAAAAATCGGAATGGCCGGTACCCCTAAACTCCTCACCACCGCCATTCTCATTTGGGTATCCCGGGAATACCGGTAACTGGTGGAAACGAGGTGATTATAGAGATAGAGGGCTAAAAAAAAGGTAATTATGAAAATTATCCGGGAGAAGTACTTTTCTTTTAATAATTGAAAAATCATTTTATTGCTTCCACTGTCTTCTGGCAATAATACAACCCGCCAGCAAAAAGCCCCCCCCCATTATCAGGAGTTTCAATGCCTCGGGCCAGAGAACCGAAAATCCATTGCCCTTTTGAAAGATACCGTTAGCAGCTATCATAAAGTGGGTCAGGGGCTGGAATTGGGCTATCTTTTGCAAAACGGGCGGCAAATTTTCCAACGGGGTTATAACGCCCCCCAAAAATACCATGGGGAACTGTGTTGCCACCGATAAAAGGATCGCCTGAAGCATGTTTTGACAGATACTGCCGATCAAGATACCAATCCCCGTGGTGCTGATCAGAAAGAATCCCATAAAAGCAAAGAAGGTCAGAGGATTTCCTCTACAGGGCACCTCAAACCAAAATACAGTGAGAAAGGAGAAAACGGTGGCGATCAAACCGATGGTAAGGGGGGCCACGGTTTTAGCAATTAATAGCTCCCATGAACGGGTGGGAGTGACTAAAATCTGGTCAATGGTTCCCCGCTCTTTCTCTCTCACCACCGCCGTGGAGGAAAGAATCAGCCCCCCGATCAGGCCCGCAAGGACAATATGAAAGATCACCACGTAGTAGACACTCTTCAACTCCTGGTTGTAAAGGGTTCTCACCCTGCCATCTATGGCGGGAATCTGGGAAACCACTATCCCCTGACTATTCAGCCTTTCCACGATAATTTTCCGGTTTAAGTCGCCAATAATGCGTTTTGCAAAACCAACCCCCTGCCCGGCCTGATTGGCATCGCCACCGTCGCAGATGAATTGCAGGGAAGCAGGTCTTCCCTCCGCTAAATTGCGGGTGAATTCGGGAGGAATAATCAATGCCACCCTCGCTTTGCCGCTATCCAGTCTCTTTTTTACATCTGCCATCGAGGTGGCAAAGCAGTCCAGGTCAAAATACTCGGTAGACAAAAATCTTTGTATTATATCGCGACTGGTCGAGGTACGATTCATATCATAGATAACGGTATGCAGGTGCTTCGCGTCAAACAGGAAACAATATCCGCAAATAATTATACAGGCGGTAAAAAAGTAGAGGATCAGGAGCATCGCCACCGGGTCGCGATAAAAATGTATATACTCTTTTTTGACCAGACCCCAAAGCCGTCCCATGGTAAAAAACCCCTCTAAATTTTTTTACTTTTGACCCGCCACGCACTAATTGAGAAAATGGCAATACAATAGGCCGTAAGAGCAAGGGCATCTTCCCAGTAACTTTGAATACCCGAACCTTTAAGGATTTGTGCCCTGCAAATACCGGTGTAAAACCTTCCGGGAAAAAGACAAGAATAGAGCCGCCACCCTTCGGGACTGTTTGCGATGGGAGCGATGGTGTCTCCAAAGATAAAGGCTGGCATCAGGGTAAAAACAATACCAAATAAAAGAGCCGTAAGCTGACTTCTGGTCAGGGTAGAGATAAAGAAACCGATTGCCACGGTGGCAAAAATCATGAGAAAAGTGGCCAGAGAAAGAATCAAAGTGCTTCCCCGCAGGGGAAGCTTAAACCACCATAACCCGATGACAATCACCATGAGAAAATCAAGGGTCAGAAAGATTACATAAGGAGTCATCTTACCGGCGATGTATTCATAGGAGCGAATGGGGGAGGCAAATATCTGCTGGATGGAACCGGATTCTTTTTCCCTGACAATGGCCAGGGCGGATAATATGGGAACAAAGCCCATGATC
>DATESZ010000165.1:0-2564 GCA_035283845.1 Syntrophales bacterium
TCCTTGATTACCATAGCGCAGATGATGGCTTCTACGCTCCCCGAAGCGCCGAGTTGATGACCCAGCATGGACTTTGTAGAACTAATGGGGATTTTGGGTGCATGCTCCCCAAAAACCTTCTTTATCGCTTTCATTTCAATATTGTCACCGACAGGGGTTGATGTCGCATGGGCATTGATATAATCAATTTCTCCCGGATTGCACTGAGCGTCTTTAAGGGCGCTTGTCATACACCGCATTGCGCCGTTTCCGTCAGGTTCCGGCGCTGCGATATGGTACGCATCTCCATTGAGACCATAACCAAGTATCTCTGCGTAGATGTTTGCGCCTCTGTTCCTTGCAGTTTCAATGTCTTCGATCACAACAATTCCCGCACCTTCCGAAATGACAAAGCCATCGCGGTCTTTATCAAAAGGGCGGCTGGCCAATTGTGGCGCATCATTGCGGGTGGAGAGGGCTTTCATAGCGCTAAACCCGCCGAGGGCCAAAGGGGTAATTACCGCCTCAGAGCCTCCGGCAATCATAATGTCTGCCTCGCCCCTTTGGATAATACGAACGGCCTCTCCTATGGAATTGACGCCGGTAGTACAGGCAGTTACCAGTGCATAATTAGGACCTTTTAAGCCGAATCGTATCGCCACCTGCGCCGGGGCGGCATTGACCATCAATTTGGGGATCATGAAGGGAGATATCCGTGAAGGTCCTTTGTTGATGAGAATGTTATGCTGGGTTTCGAGTTCTGTCAACCCCCCCATGCCTGAACCAATCACGACTCCCACCCGTGTTTGATCGAAACCGTCAAGCTTCAGTCCGGCATCTTCTATGGCTAGAATAGCTGCGGCTACGGCAAACTGTGCGAAGCGGTCCAAACGGCGTACCTCTTTAACCTCAAACCACCTGTTTGGATCAAAGTCGCTGACCTCGCCTCCGAAGTGTACTTCATGAGCAGAGGTATCAAAAGAAGTAATGGGTTTTATGCCGCTTTTTCCTTCACAGAGCGCCGACCAGATTTGTTTTTTCTCAAGCCCAAGAGGTGTAACAGCGCCAACACCGGTAATAACGACTCTTCGTCGTTCCTGCATTTTATTTGTGTTCCTCTATGTATTTAACGGCGTCTCCCACCGTCCGGATCTTTTCTGCTTCTTCGTCCGGGATGTTCATATCAAAGGCATCTTCAAACTCCATAATCAGTTCTACGGTATCCAAAGAATCCGCTCCCAGATCATTAATGAATGACGTTTCTTTGGTAATTTGTTCGGCTTTTACGCCCATTTGCTTGGTAATAATCTCTTTGACCTTCTCTTCGATTGCTGACACTGTTTTACCTCCTTATTATAAAATTAATTCAATTTTCCCATATTTTTAAATGCCTCTACCGTGTCAATATTTTTGATCTCCTGAGTAGAGTCAATCCTTTTCATAAGGCCCGATAGAGATTTCCCCGGGCCTATTTCATAAAAGTGATTAAATCCGTCACGTATCAGCATGGAGACTGATTGATGCCACCGTACCGGACTATTGAGTTGTTTTGCTAAAGACGCTTTTATCTCGCCTGGTTCCCGTACGTAGTGTGCATGGATATTTGCCACAACGGGAATATTCGGCTTCGAAATTGGCGTCGACTCAAGTTCCCTTGAAAGCTTGCTGCTTGCAGGGCTCATTAAATCAGAATGGAACGCCCCGTCTACCTTTAACGGAACAACCATCCTTGCCCCTCGTTCTTTCGCCAGCAACGAGGCTTTTTCCAGCACCGGTTTTTCGCCTGAGATAACCACCTGTCCCGGACTATTATAATTTGCAGCACAAATAATTCCTAGTGATTTCATCTCATTGCAGATTTGATCCACTTTTTCATCCTCTAGTCCAATAACAGAAACCATCCCCCCCGGGTTTGTATTGCATGCCTCTTGCATAAACAGGCCGCGCTTGTATACCAGCCGGACACCATCCGTAAAAGTCAAAGAACCTGCGGCTATGTGGGCTGTGTATTCTCCCAGACTAAGCCCGCCTGCAGCAAGACACGTGTCCATTTGAATTGAAGAATTTTTTTTTAGGACTTCCAGGATGGCTATGCTGGTTACGAGTATCGCCGGCTGACAAATGGACGTCTTGTTTAGTTCCTCCTGTTTTCCGTGAAAGCAGAGTGACGCCAAATCAAAGCCCAGTACTTCATTGGCTTTATCGAAGACTTCTCGTGCCTCTTTGAATTGTTCATAAAAATCCTTACCCATTCCTGAATATTGGGCGCCCTGGCCGGGGAAAAGGAGCGCAGTCTTTCGCATGTTCTCTACCATCTAATGACTGAAGACCCCCACGTTAATCCCCCTCCAAACGCCACCAGCATAACAATGTTTCCTTTGCGGAGACGTCCTTGTTTCCTGGCTTCATCCATTGCTATGGGAACGGAGGCAGAAGATGTATTCCCGTATTTATCGATGTTTACAAATGCCTTCTCCATCGGCAACCCAAGCTTTTCCATGGTTGCTTCGATAATCCTGAGGTTGCTCTGGTGTGGAATAATTAAGTCGATATCGTCAAGGGTGAGTCCATTTTCCCTCGTTGTT
>DATESZ010000166.1:0-15364 GCA_035283845.1 Syntrophales bacterium
GGGAGTCTACAGCCAGGGTAAGACAGGAAAGTACCGCCTTTCCGTCTATCAAGACCGTACAGGCGCCGCAGGCGCCAAGGTCGCAGCCCTCCTTTGCCCCTGTCAGGCCCAAATTTTCCCTCAGGACCTCAAGCAAAGTCCGGTGCGTGTCCACTGCCGCTTCATAAGATTCCCCATTCACCTTTAACTCTATCAATTGTTTCATAAAAACCCCCTTCCTTAATATTATATTATGCATCAAATTTAAAAATCTACCATACCCCTAAAATCTCCTGAATATCACCCATTACATCCTTTGGTTCCAGGTATTCAAACCTTGGCAACTCATCATCCTCCTTTCTCTTCCAATGCCTTTAAAATCTTCTCCGGGGTTATGGGAAGATCTTTGATCCTTACCCCTATGGCATCATAAACTGCATTAGCTATGGCCGGGATTGTAGGAATGTTTGTCCCCTCGCTTGCCTCCTTGGCCGCAAAAGGACCTTCCGGATCCTGAGATTCCACGATGATGGACTTCACCTGGGGCATATCCTCCGCTGTAGGCAGCCTGTATCCCAAAAATGAGGGGTTCATAACCCATCCCTTTTCCATATTGAGTTCCTCAAGCAATGCCTGGCCAAAGGTCATGGAGACGGAGCCCTCGATCTGTCCCTCTACCGACATGGGGTTTATGGCAAAGCCGCAGTCATGGGCTGCGGCAACCTTATGCACCTTTACCACACCCGTTTCCCTGTCCACCTCCACTTCCGCAACATGGGCCCCAAAACTCCAAGTGGGAGAAACGGGATTTGTTGGGTTATAATGACCTTTGGTGCTCAGAGGCTCCTTCCTTTCCTGAAAATATGTCTTTATCGCTTGAGAGACGGAAATACCCTTCTCAGGGCTGCCCTTGACATAAATCCTGCCCCCTCTTGCCTCCAGATCATCTCTATTTGCCTCGAGACTTTCCGCCGCTACCTCCAAAAGTATCTGCCTCATCCGGGATGCAGCCATTTTGGCGGCGTTTCCGGCAAAGAGGGTCACCCTGCTTGAATAGCTTCCAAGGTCCAGGGGGGTTATGGCTGTATCTGCAGCTATCACCCTGATCTGATCCAGCCCCACCCCAATCTCTTCGGCAGCAATCTGTGCCAAGGTCGTTGAAGAACCCTGACCGATGTCAGAGGAGCCTGTAAAGAGGGTAAAGCCCCCGTCCTCTTTTGCCTCTATATTTACGCCTGAATGGGAAGGGGGGTTATCGATGAAAAAGGAGTAACCTGCACCAGAGCCGAAGAAGTTAGAGGCAATACCCACCCCTTTACTCTCAGACAGCTTTCCCCATTTATCCTTCCAACCAATTTCATCTGATGCCCTTTCAATAGATTCTATATGGCCGCTGCTCTTTATTATGTAGTTACTCGGGGTGATATCCCCTGTCTTAAGACCGTTTTTTTTCCTTATCTCCAAGGGATCGAGGCCGAGCTTTTCTGCTATCATATCGAGCATCGATTCTATAACAAATCGACACTGAATCGCTCCATGCCCCCTCTGTGCCCCACAATAAGGTTTATTGGTATAGACCCTGTTTCCCTCATATTTGAGGTTCGGGATCATATAGGGCCCATTCTGGCGACCACCATGAAGGTAGATGGTGATCGCCCCAAAGCTGTTATAGGCGCCACCATCTGTGATGAATATAGAGTCCATAGCCATAATTTTACCATCTTTTTTCACCCCTATCTTTTGATCCACAATAGCAGGATGGCGCCTTGAGGTGCAGACGATCTCCTCTTCCCTGGTATGCACAATCATTACCGGCCTTCCTGCCTTCTTTGAAAGCAGGGCTGCAAGGGGAAAGAGGGAATGGGTGTCCGCCTTTCCTCCGAACCCGCCGCCTACATGGGGCTTTATCACCCTTACATTGCTTAACGGCATCCCCAAGGTCTCGGCTATCATTATCTGATCGTAGAAGGGAGCCTGGGTGCTTATCCACAAGGCAACCTCCCCGGATTGAGAAAAGTCGGCTACTACTGCATGGGGCTCAAGGGGGGCGTGGCAGACATATTGGGTCTCAAAGTGCTCTTCGATTGAAAGATCTGATTCTTGAAAGCCCTTTTCTACATCCCCGATATGAAAGGAGGCCTTAACTGAGATGTTTTTCTCCGCATGGTCATGGACCCTTGGGGCATCGGGTTTCATGGCCTCTAAGGGATCGAATACCGAAGGAAGTTCCTCATACTCTACCTCAATCAAATCCAGGGCCTCCTCTGCTGTATCCTCATCAATGGCGGCTACTGCTGCCACCTCATCCCCGATATAGCGCACCTTCTCCTTGGCAAGAGCAAACTTGTCTCTAAGCGAGTAAGGGAAAGTGGAAGCCCTGATGGGTCCCTGAGGGATATCGGTTATATCCTTTCCGGTTATCACTGCCTTCACTCCCAAAAGTCTTTCTGCTTTGGTGGTGTCTATCTTAAGGATTCTGGCATGGGGATAAGGGCTTCTTAGTATCTTTCCATAAAGCGTCCTTGGCAGCGCCAAATCTGCAGTGAACTTAGCCTCTCCAGTGGCCTTGACGGCTGCATCCATCCTGGGAAGGGACTTACCTACTACTGAATATTTCTCCATTTTGGCCTCCTTTATTTTATCTTATCCTATTCATATTATAGATTATCCGCAGCCCTTCCAGAGTGAGCATATCTTCTACGACATCAATAGTCTTTGTCTGCTGGGCGATGATTTTAGCCAATCCCCCCGTTGCGACAACGAAAGAGTTGCCTTCTGTTTCCATCTTCATCCGTTCCACAATGCCATCCACGAGGCCCGCATAGCCGTACATGATGCCGGCCTGCATGCTGCTTACCGTATCCTTGGCGATAATATTCTTAGGCTTGCTGAGCTCAACGCGCGGCAGTTTTGCTGTACGAGAAAAAAGCGCTTCTGTGGAAATCATGATGCCCGGCGCGATGCACCCGCCCATATATTCGCCTTTTGAAGAAACATAATCAAAGGTGGTTGCCGTGCCGAAGTCAACCACGATAAGTTCGCGCTGATATTTACTAAAGGAAGCAACGGCGTTGACGATTCGATCCGCCCCCACTTCTTTGGGATTGTCATAAAAAATCGGCATCCCCGTCTTGATCCCTGGACCTACGATCATGGGTTTGACATTGAAATACTTGTAGCAAAGAGGTTCCAAGATATTAAGCATTGGGGGAACCACACAGGAGATAATGATATCATTTATGGCTTTCGAACTTATTCTGCTTGCGCTATAGAGGTTGTAGATCAGGATACCGTATTCATCTACGGTGTTGTCGACGTTGGTGCGGATTCTCCAGTCATGAACCAGTTCATCGCTGTCATATACGCCAAGCACCGTATCGGTGTTTCCTACATCAATGACTAAAAGCATAGCTCTAACCTATAACAGCAAGGCGTCTCCGGCGATTACCCGCCTCTTTTTCCCATCCCCATCAATAAGAATCAGGGCGCCCGTCTCATCGACACCCGCGGCCTTGCCGCCGATCATTTCCTCTCCGCAGGCAACCTCGACGTGTTTATTCATAACACCAAAATAATCATGCCATAAATCTCTGATGGGAGCAAAGCCCTTATTAAGAAATATATTATAGAATTTTCCCATCTGCTCAAATAATTTTACCGTAACGGAAAGGCGCGATAAGTCGCAGCCAGTCTCTTCCCGCAGTGAAGTGACAGATTCTCTTAAATCGGGCGGCATATCGTCTTTTTTCATGTTGATGTTGAGGCCAATCCCCAGGACAACAAATTCTGTTCTCCTGCCATTCGTCTTTGCCGATGCAAGTATGCCGCAAACCTTCCTTCCGTTAATCAGGACGTCATTCGGCCACTTGAGATGTACCGCGCCCGGACAATAGGATGAAAGAAGCTCGGCCACGGCAACTCCCGCCGTTATGGTTAAGGGTGACGCAAGTGCCGGACTCATCTCCGGCCTCAAGATGATGGAAGTATAGAGATTCGACGCCGGAGGAGAGAGCCATTTTCTTTTCATACGTCCCCTGCCCTCTGTCTGACTATCAGCAATGACGACAGTTCCTTCCGATGCGCCTTCCTCCGCGAGCCTGAAGGCCAGAGTATTGGTAGATCCAGTTTCGGGAACGAAATACAGTGTCTTTCCTATCATCATTCGGGAAAAGGCTGCCTTCAGATTTTGCTCATTGAAGTTCATAAACATAGAGAAGCAATTAATCGCGGCATTCCAGCCTCAGGGAAATATCGGCAGCAACCACGGAATGGGTCAGGGCCCCCGATGATATGTAATCAACGCCGGTGGCGGCCACTTCCTTTACATTGGCGAGGTTGACATTGCCCGATGCCTCTAAGGGGACTCTGCCGGCAACTAAGGTTACTGCCTCCCTCATCTCTTTTATGCTCATATTGTCCAACATGATCAAATCGGCGCCGGCGGCAAGCGCGTCTACCACTTGCCTCAGATTTTCGACCTCTACCTCGATTTTGACCGTTATGGGTATGCGGCGGCGCACATTGGCGACGGCAACGGCGATGCTGCCTGCCGCCTCAATGTGATTTTCCTTGATCAATGCCCCGTCAAAGAGGCCGAAACGGTGGCAGTAACCGCCGCCTACCCGAACGGCGTAAGTATCGAGAACTCTTAAACCCGGAACGGTTTTTCTTGTGTGGATAATTTTAGCCTTGTACTCTTTTATTGCCTCTGCAAACTGTCGCGTCTCCGTGGCGATTCCGCACATCCTCTGGAAAAAGTTCAGAGCCGCCCGTTCGGCCATAAGTATGCTCATCAGATTGCCGTGAAGCTCGGCGATCGCCTCGCCGCGTTCAACGCGACTGCCGTCTTCCGCATAGGCAGTAAAACCGATACCGGAATCCAAATAGAAAAAAGTCTCTCTGAATACGTCGATCCCTGCTACTACAGTCTCCGATTTGGCAAGGACCTTGGCAAAGCCTCTCTCCCGGCCCGTAAGGACGCCGCTGGTAGTTATATCTCCGGAACCTATATCCTCGCTTAGCGCCATTCCTATCAATTTTTGAAGGGTTATTTTTTGCGCCATCAGGTCTTCTTTCATCTGAAAATACCTTTCACCCTCCCCCTCACCCCCTCCCCTTGAAGGAGGGGGAAGGGGGAGGGGTAATTTTTATTCTCCTTTGTGACGGGTGCCGTCATGTGAGTTTCATGATTATTTCCTGGCACTCACTCCATCATTTTATACGATTCAGTTGGAAACGGAACGAGGCAACTTTTCAAGTTCCAGAAATTTTTTTAAGGCTTCTTCCAGAACCGAATGCCTTTCTTTAAGCTCGCGATACTTTACTTCTTCTTTAATAACTACCGCTTCGGCAGCCTTTGCCAGGAAATCTCTATTGGAAAGTTTTTTTGTTACAAAAGCAATCTCCTTAGATGCCCTGTCAATCTCCTTCATTAACCTTACTTTTTCAACGTCAATGTCAACAATACCTTCAAGGAGAACGAAAATCCTTATATCCGATACTACCCCGATTGCCGCGCCTTTTGGTTCTTCGCCTCCTGCGACAACTGAAAAATTTTCCAGATTAGCCAGGTTGACAATATAGTCCTCGCCACTCAAAAGGATGGCGCCAGTTTCATCTTTTTGGGTATGGATTATCGCCCGGAGTTTTTTCGATGGAGATATGCCCATCTCCCCGCGAATATTCCTGATGGCGGTAATGACCTCAATTATCACCCCCATTTTGCGCTCCCCATCTTCATCGTGATAAGTTTCATCTTGCCGGGGAAATTCACTGATCATAATGGATTTATCAGGGGTTATAAGAGACTGCCAGATTTCTTCCGTTACGAAGGGCATGAAAGGGTGAAGCAGCTTCAGCAATGCCTCAAGAACTGAAAGCAGGGTATGCTGGACGGCGACTCTTGAGCCGATCTTACTTTTTCCGTAAAGAACAGGCTTTACCAATTCGACATACCAGTCACATAATTCATGCCATGTAAATTGATAAACGGCAGCCGCCGCCTCATTGAAACGGTATTCATCCAAACCGTAAACCACATCGGCTATCGTTGAATTCAGCCGGGAGCGTATCCAACGGTCAGCTATGGACAATTCAATATCATCCGCAACCACTTGATAACCTTCAGTGTTCATCTGGATAAATTTGGCCGCATTCCAAATCTTGTTCACAAAGAATTTATAGCCTTCTACTCTTTCTTCCGACATGCGCACATCCCTGCCCTGGGCGGTAAAGGCCGCCAGGGTAAACCGAAAGGCGTCGGCGCCGAACTTGTCCAGCATATCGAGGGGATCAATGCTGTTGCCCTTCGACTTGCTCATCTTATCGCCCTTTTCGTCCCGCACAAGGGCATGGAGATATACATCCCGGAAAGGGACTTCCTTCATGATATAAAGCCCCATCATCATCATCCTGGCCACCCAGAAAAAAAGGATATCGAAGCCGGTAATAAGAAGGGAGGTGGGATAGAAAGTTTTAAGCGCTTCTGTCTTATCGGGCCACCCGAGCGTGGAGAAGGGCCAGAGAGCCGAACTGAACCATGTATCGAGAACGTCTTCATCCTGCCTGAGAGATGTTCCGCCGCAATCGGGGCATTTCTTCGGGTCGGAAACAGTCACGATTATCTTGCCGCAATCGCAATACCAGACTGGTATCCTGTGGCCCCACCAGATCTGTCGCGAAATGCACCAGTCGCGGATATTGTTCATCCACTCAAAATAAGTGCTTCCCCAGGTGGAAGGGATGATTCTTGTTTTTCCCTTGATGACGGCGTTGTTCGCCGCTTTGGCCAACGGCTTTGCCTTTACGAACCACTGCCGGGAAACTATCGGCTCGATATCCGTTCCACAGCGATAGCAACGGCCGATACTGTGATTGTATGGTTTACTGCCCGCAAGATAATGACCCTTCTCCAGGTCTTTTATAATATTGCCACGGGCCTCGTAACGATCCTGACCCTGGTAAACACCGCCTTCGGAATTGATGAAGGCGTCTCCGTTCATAATCTTGATAATGGGCAGTTTGTGCCTTTCGGCCATGGCAAAATCATTCGGATCGCAGGCGGGAGTGATCTTTACGGCGCCCGTGCCGAATTCCATAGAAACGTACTCATCGGCAATAACGGGTATTTTTCTGTTTACAAGGGGCAGTATTGCTTCCTTGCCTACCTTGTCCCTGTGGCGTTCATCATGGGGGTTCACCGCCACTGCAGTGTCGCCCAGCATCGTCTCAGGACGAGTGGTCGCCACTATGATTTCGCCCTCGCTACCGGTAAGGGGATAGCGTATGTACCACAGGTGAGAAGATTCTTCCCTGTATTCAACTTCCAGGTCAGATATCGCCGTATGACAACGCGGGCACCAGTTAACAATATAATCACCCTGATAGATAAGATTATCATTGTACAGGCGTACGAAGGCCTCGCGGACAGCGCGCGACAGGCCTTCATCCATGGTAAAGCGCTCCCGAGACCAGTCACAGGAGCAACCCAGCCTTTGCAACTGGTTAATTATTGCCCCTCCCGATCTTGCTTTCCATTCCCACACCCTGGAGATGAATTTTTCTCTTCCCAGATCGTGTCTCGATATGCCTTCAGCGGCAAGTTGCTGTTCCACGACATTCTGAGTTGCGATGCCTGCATGATCCATGCCCGGCATCCAAAGCGTGTTATAACCCTGCATGCGCCGGTAGCGGATCATGATATCCTGCAGGACATTGTTTAAGGCGTGCCCCATATGGAGCGTCCCCGTTACGTTTGGCGGAGGGATCACAATGCAATATGGCTTCTCAGCAGCGCTGTCCCGTGCTCGGAAAAAGCCGCCTTCCAGCCAGAAATCATACCAGCCGGTTTCCGACTTGCGATATTCAAAAGATTTTGTCAACAATTTCATGCCGATCCAAAAGCTCCGTGAGATATTTCATCTGAAAATACCTTTCACCCTCCCCCTCCCCTTGAGACTGTGTCATAATTCATTTTTTTGTCATTTCGAGCGTAGCGAGAAATCTTAATGACTAATGAAATTAACATATTAAGATTCCTCACCTCCGTTCGGAATGACCCTTTCCCCTATTACGACACAGTCCCCTTGGGGAGGGGTAATTTTCATTCTCCTTTGTGTCGGGCACCGTCATGAGAGTTTCATGAATTTTCGGGATTCATTAAAAGAACTTCAACTCCTCCTTAAATTTCCTTATAATCAGGAGGGAATCGATGCCTGGGACGGGGCTTAAGGGTGCAAACTCCCCGGAAGTAAAATCCTTTGCTTCCATGATGCCCCGCGAGGTTACTACCATCACGGCGTTGAAATAGGGAAGATCGGACCGCAAATCGGGAAAGGGCGAGACCTGACCGATAAACTTGGTAGCCAGAACATTATCTCCCGTAACCTTGATCAATATATCCTCAATCATCATGGCAAAGGTGGCTCTATCCACAAAATCCGCGGGGTGAAATAAACCGTCCGGATAGGTCTCGAGACCGCGCACTCCAATACCGATAATTCCCTCAATGTCCACCCTTAAAGGATGGTCTGCAATATCTTTAGGCGAGGAAGGGCTTTCTATGCCGCTTTTTGCCTTCTCAGGATCCTTGAAGGATGTATCGAAAGTTTTTATCGTACTCTTCTTGTAAATGTTGTCGATTTTTAACTCCTCCATGAACAAAGCTGCTGCATCGGCCCTGGTAATGCGTTCCAGGAGGGCGATATTTTTACCGGCAATCGTCCCCGGCATGGCCCGCTGAATCTTTTGTATCAGATTCCATGACTCATCAGCTTCTTTCACATATTCCTGCTTAAGATCGATAACCTGCCGAAACATCTGCCCGGCCTGATTAAAGTCAAGGGCCGTTTTATATGCAATACCCATATAATAGTGCGCGGCAGAAGACCGGGGGTCAATCTTAATCGCTTCATCAAATTCGTCCCTGGCATCATATAACCATCCCTTATCGGGCTTACCCTTGTATAGCAGCCTGATACGCCCTACATGCACAAAAACTTTTTCCTCTTTGGTTTTAGCAAATTTCCAGGCATTTCTCATAGACTCGGCAGCCCCTTGATGATCCCCACGATAGGCTTTGACCAGGCCGATACCGGCATGTGCCTGCGAATATTCGGGAATCAACTGGATGGCCAGTTCAAACTCTCTGTTCGCTTCGTCATATTTTGCCTCCTCAAGCAGTCTGAGGCCGGTAAAGGTATGATGTGCCGCCGTATCCATTTTACCAACCGGTATTCTTACCTTGGGGCTACAGGCAACCACCGCCATCATCAGTCCTATAATTACAATAAACAATATCGCCTTTCCGAATCTTAATCGTTTCATACTGTTCTCCTTATTATTAAATCAATAGACTTAAAACCACGCTACCCAGGAATGATAAACGGGCGGCTATAACTATCGCCATAACCGGTCTTAAGTCAAGTAATTTCGGGAAATCCCCGTTGACCAACGTTAATTGCCCGCTTAAGTCATCCCATAAATCCTTTTATTTTTTCCATAATAGAGGATGTATCGTCATAATGGAACGAATTAATCTCCCTGTCGGCATTAAACCAGGTAATCTGCCGCTTTGCGTAGCGCCTGGTATCGCGCTTCATCAAGTAAAGGGACTCTTCCAGATTGCCTCTGTCGTGCAGGTAGCGGGTTATGTGCCGATATCCTAAAGATTGCATGGACTTCAGCCCTTCATGGTATCCATGTTCCATAAGCCATCTAACCTCCTCTATGAAACCACGGATTATCATGCCCTCCGCACGCCGTTCTATCCTCTCAAAGAGCTGCTCCCTTTCCATCATAAGTCCAATTTTGAGGTAGTTATAAGGGCGATCCTGGAAACGATGTTCCTGATGTTGATCAAAAATAGATTTCCCCGTAAGTTCAAGCACTTCAAGAGCTCTAATTATCCTGACCGCATCATTGGGCATGATTGCCCCGGCCGCCTTTTCGTCCTTCTCTGCAAGAGTCCTATAAAGACATTCCCCGCCGAAACGCCTTAGTTGATTCCTGTAATATTCCCGCAGGCCTTCATCGGCGCCCGGAGCGGAAAATATGCCCCCCAATAGCGCCTTGATGTAGAGACCGGTTCCGCCGACTACAAAGAAAGTTTTATTGCCACCCGCCGTTTCGATCGCTTTTCTGGCAAGGTTGACATACATGGACGCATTAAACGGTTCATCGGGATTCACCACATCGATCAGATGGCAAGGAATAGCCGCCCTTTCGGCTTTAGAGGGTTTAGCAGTGCCGATATCCATGTACCGGTAAACCTGCATGGAATCGGCGCTGATAATTTCTCCTTTCCAGATTTCAGCAATCCTTAAGGCCAGCTCTGTTTTACCCACCCCCGTGGGACCGACAATAATTACCACCCGGATGTCAGGCTTAGGAATTGACACAGGCTATATCTCCTTAACGGCGCTTGAACATTTTTTCCAGGTCGGAGAAAGTAAAAGAAACAATAACAGGTCTCCCATGGGGGCAAGTTGAGGCATTGGGAATTGAATCCAAATCTTTGCAAAGAAATTTTACTTCAGCGGGAGTAATGTCCTGTTGCGCCTTGATGGCGCCTTTACAAGCTAAAAAAGCATATATCTTTTCTCTCTGTTCATCGAGAGCAATAACTTCTCTGACGGCAAATCCTTCCAGGAAATCCATGATCATCCTTTTTGGTTCCAGCTTTGCAACCAGCGACGGAACTGATTTTAACGCTATCGCATCATTGCCGAATGGTTCAATTTCAAAACCGCACCTCTCAAGAAGAGGCAGGCAATCCATAAGAAAAGCAAAATCCCGCGGCGGCAAACTTATCACTTCGGGCATGAGTAACCGCTGTCTCAACATTGAAGAGTCGGAGTCGGCGGACTTCCTCTTTAGTTTTTCAAAAAGTATCCTTTCGTGAGCAGCATGTTGATCTACAATAATCATCCGGTCTTTCGCGGCAAAAATCAGATAAGCGCCGCCAATCTGTCCTAAAAAGTTCAAATCGCTGAAAGTCAGGCCCGGGCTTTCGCCGGTCCCCTCGCTTCCCTTAAAAAGTTGGGATTCAGTTGTTTGAGGAAAGTAAGGGCGCCGGAATCCCGCACGATCAGAGGAATAGGACGGTGAAGAGAGGGTGTAACGCTTGAGCGCTTCCTCTACCCCCTTGCTGTAATTAGGGGTTGCAGGAAAATCGGCTCTCGGGGGCCCGCCGCCCTCCGGTGGCCGGCTGATAAGTGGACTGCCGCCAAGAGCGCCTGTTAGAGTTTCCACAACCACCTGATACACATCTCTCGGATTGCGGAAGCGAACCTCTAATTTTGCCGGATGTACATTCACATCCACATCATGGGGAGGAAGATCAATAAGGAGCACCGCAACGGGATATCTTTTTGACTCAATCAGGCTCCGATAGGCCGTCATTATGGCATTATTGATCAGGTGATCGCGGATAAACCTTCTGTTCACGAAACAGTAGATATGACGGGAGTTGGCGCGAGTGAGCCCCGGTTGGGACGCAAAACCGTGAAGTCTTATCCCGTTTTTCTCCGCCGTCAACAAAAGCATCTGATCGAGGAAGTCGGTCCCAAGAACCAGTGCGAGACGTTCACTTGCATCTCTTGCTGCCGGTATGTTAAGCATTTCCTTCCCTTTGGCAAGAACTTTAAGGCGCAAATCAGTATGGGAGATGGCCAGCCTGCTGATGACATCCATGCAGTAGCCCTGCTCAGTGTGTTCTGACTTAAGAAATTTGCGGCGCACCGGCACCGGTTCAAAGATATTCGTAACGTACACCGATGTGCCTGCCGGGCATCCCGTCTCCGTTATTTCTTTAATATCGCCTGCCTCAACAATAACCCTTGTTCCCGCCAGGGCATCCCTTTGTCTGGTAACCATTTCCACCCGGGAGATAGAAGCAATGCTGGGAAGGGCCTCTCCCCGGAAACCAAAAGACTGCACCTTGTATATGTCGTCAAATTGATAGATTTTACTTGTGGCAAAACGGCAAAAGGCCAGGGCCGCATCTTCCTGATCGATGCCTTCTCCGTCATCCGTTACCCTGATGGAGCCGCAGCCGCCGCGCTCAAGCTCCACCTTGATGTCCGTTGCGCCGGCGTCGAGGGCGTTTTCCAGAAGCTCCTTAAGGATCGAGGCGGGTCGTTCGATTACCTCTCCTGCGGCAATTTTATTCGTCAAATGATCAGGTAAAACAACAATCTTTCCCGACAAAATTACTTTCCCTCCGGAAAACATCTCCCATCAGCCGTAAATATGAAAGACCGCAGCACCTATCGCGGTTGCTGCGGTCATCATCATTATATATGAAAATACCCCCTTCCTGTATCCCTCCCCCTCGACGGGGGAGGGAGGGGTGGGGGTGATTTTCATCCTTCCATTGTTCACCCCTGGCACGGAATTTATTAACTCAAAAAATGTTTGACAAATTCAGTCGAGGACAATCATAACGCGGCATTTTTTCATAAAGGTCAGGTTATCGGCGGCAGACCTGATTGACGCAGCATCGGCATTGCTGATGACTATGTCGGAACGACCCTGCCCTTGCACTTTCAAGCCTTTGACCGTCAACGGATTATTAGTGACGCGGGAATTGCTCTGCGCCGCCGTGAGGTCACGGGCATAACCGCTTACACCCTGCTGGACGGCATATTCTCGATCTACATTCATGGAACCGTAAACTTCCTGACCGTTCTCATCGAGAATTTTCGGCGCCATGGCAGGACGCGTTTGAATGCCGCGGGCGTCAACCACCAGTCCCGTATAAACCGGTCCCGATGGGGCCGCCGGAGTGGCCGGAGCGGCCGGAGCGGCGGGAACGTCGGGAACGTCGGCAGGCGGCGTTACAGGCGGTTTAGCTTCGGGCCTGCGTTCCCTTGCCTTCGACATAATGACCTGTGAAAAGTCGCCGAAAAGGGGCATCCTGACCGTAACTTCTACAGTACCGTCGCTCATGTAATCCTTCTTTACCACCAGAGCTCCCTTTATGAAACCTTCCACCTGGGAATTAATAATATCACTCTCTACCGTGTAATCCTTAACGACGGTTGTCGAGTCTATGCGCACCCCTTTGGTAATCTCAAGGAGATTTCGTTTAGCATCCAGCTCCGCGGCGCGCAATGCCATTGGACGCGCTTCAGGTTTGCCGATGGCCCTCGCCGGGGGCGCCCCTGTTCCCACCGCTTCAATATAGCCGGCCGACCAGTTTACGTTTCCATTATTACCGATCTTCTCGACAATCTGTGTCCATTCCGACATACTGACGGTATCTTCACTGAACAAACTTTCCACGGAAAAGACAAACAGTCCTGCAACAACCAGAGCCATTAGCGGATATCTTGATTTCATAACTATTCCTCCTCTTTAAGTTTGCAGATTTCGTTTATGTCAATATTTCATAACGGCATCATTGGCGGTTATAGTAGCAAAATTCCCCTTCAGTTTCAAATAGAAAATTCCGTCCCCTTTTTCTTCTGGTGCGCCCCTTACACAACCTCATGGATCTATTTGAAAATCACCTTCCGCATCTCCAATAGCTTTCCGACTTTCCACCCCTCCGGCATATCCCCTCTGGCATATCCCCTTCGAAGCAATACCCTTTATATGTGAATAGCCCGCGGCTTCTTGAACAAAGGATTGAATGCGACCTTCCAGGTCTCATCAATCCTTATGGGTTAGATTTCGCCTTTGTAAACATCTCTCCGATTACCGATTCGGAGAACAATAATATCCGTGCCCACAAGGGCATAAATTACCCTATAGTCACCAATACGAAACTTGCGTAGCCCGGCAAATTGGCTTTGAGTACGGGGTATGACTCAGGTTTCTTTGTAAGTTCTTGTTCAATTTGGTTAAGGATGCGGCTGACCTCAGCTTTTGGAAACTTCTTGAGATCGCGATGTACCGACTTCTTGTAGACAACTTTATAAGTCAAGTGACTCCCTCAGTTCTTTGCTGGAAATGATAGGATCGCTCTTGTCATGGAGCCGGTCGAGTGCAATCTGAAGATCGGCGAAATCTTCAATGTATGACTCCAGCGCTTTCTGGATGATGAAAGAGCGGGGCCTCTCGGTTTCTTTGGCTATGCCGTCAAGCTGGTCGGCGAGATATTTAGGAAGCCTCACAGATATTGCTGTACTCATGGTGCACCTCCTGTCATAAGGTGTCAGGTCTTGACATGTGACTTTACCTTCTCTATAAGGAATACCAGATCCTTGTCACGAAGCATCTCCTGTTTCAGTCTTGTCACAGCCTTGCTGACAGCGCTGTAATGAATGCTACCGAACAACTTGCCGATTTCAGTATTCCCAAGGCCTGAATATTGATACACAAGGTACATTGCTATCTTTTTTGCCTTGTTGTTTTTACCGCCTGATGCAGTAACTATTTCTTCCTTTACTCCGCATGTATCCGCAACCGCCGCAATTATTTTGTCCGGCAGCGGTGCCATACGCAATTTCTTTCGCTCTACTACTTCTCGGCTGATCCGTTTACCGGCAAGCAATTTCATGGTTTTTTCGAGAAACGTCTCATCACCAAGGATTACTCGTCCATGTAAGGTGATGAAGGGATTGCCCTGCTCATCTTTCAGTCCTGCATCAACAAATATTTTATAATCCCTTGATGCCTTCTGTTCGTCAGTACCGAACTGTTCCAGTATCCATGAATATTCCACCCACTCGTATCTCTTTCCCTTGCCTATAAAGCCTCGATAACTGCTCCACAAATAATGCTCCGGTTTTTCTACGATCCCGGCTTTTGCAGGATTCAGATGGACATAGCGGCTGAGTTGAAGAAGATACGCATCCTTGTCAACCAGTATACCCTTGTATCTCCCCTGAAAAAGATGGCCAGTGCGCCTGCATTTTCTGTTGAAGTATCCCGTATAACGGCCGTTTATGCCATGCATCACCTTAAGCAAATTGCCCTGCGGTGTTTCAAGTATCAGATGATAGTGATTTTCCATAAGTGCGAAACTATGGATGCATATGTCGTAGCGACGATGATAATCGGCTAGAATATCAAGAAATTGCGTTCTATCGCCATCATCAAGAAATATTTTTTTCCGCTCGTTGCCCCTGCTCGTAATATGATAGAGCGCTCCCGGATATTCTATTCTCAATGGTCTGCCCATGGATGCTCTTTACCGTGACCCTGCACATCTGTCAATATATTTGTCACATGTCAAGACCTGACACCACTACCGTCCCTCATCGCAGTTGCTCCTCATTAGGGACGAAAAATATGAACCCGTCCCAATACTGTTCGGCACCTAATTTGCTTTGGATGGGAGATCATATCGGAAGGTGCGGGAAAAGGCAACAGTAATAGGAAGTATTGGCTACGGGAGGTGGCAGCGGGTTTTGGTCAAGGTTACTGATGGTAAAAGGGG
>DATESZ010000167.1:0-7663 GCA_035283845.1 Syntrophales bacterium
TTCCGCCCATTGGAGGTGGTCATGTCGATATGCTGGAAACAGATGAATGTCCATTTTAACTCATTGGCAAGCTCACAAAGTTCCCAATGACAGGGGGACGCGCATCCTGTAACCGACGCGTCTTGAAAGACATCCCCACCCGCCAGATCCCTGGTACGTGGTGGCCACAATCCCTGCAGGGCCCCTCCTTGCAGGGATTTTTTTGTCATGGCAGGCAAGCCAAATCGAAACTGTGAAATTTTCAAACGTTCAAAATGGAGGTCATCATGAAATGGTATATCGGTATGACGCCTGGTAAGTTTGAATCTTTTCAATCATGCACAACTCCCACAGAATCCACGCATGGCACCCAATATCAAGCAGCCATTGGTCCATTTCGAACAAAGCGAGCCGCTCTATGGACAGAACAGTACGGTTATAATAACCCACACTTTCGGCACGTGAATGATGCTGAGCGCATTGCAAGGGAGGCGCCATGAAAGTTCAGGCACTTTGGTACGGAGGGTGTAATTATGCGGCGCCAACACAAGATGACATCGAAGATTTTCGTTCACTAAAGGCAGCAAAAGATGCGTTCTGGAGTAGAGCAGAAAACTGTGATCGCAGGACTCCTTGCGTAGAGCAAGAACAGACCGAGATGCACATCTTTTTTCATGAATACACCGAGAACGGCCCTGACAGAATCATCAAGTATAGCAAACGAGGCGGCATAATCGTCGAGAGGAGCTGAAAAATGAAGCAGATGGTTGAGGTGTGGGGCCTGGCTGCAGGACGCAATAGCACAAAAGAAGCAGCCAGGGGCGCATTAACCTGGCGTCATTATGGACCGGACAATGTCCGGAAGGAAGACTGGTTGCAAATCATAAAAGTATCAGGGAGGTGACAACAGCAAAATGAAACCGGAAGAAATATTGGCACGGATTACCGATGCGCAGGTCGTCGCATTCAAGAGATTGGCCGCACGTTATAAAGAGTTGCCTACTGATCTTTATTTCGATGGGTACAGCGCCCTGATGTGCAATGCCCGGGGGCTGATTATCGGCATCGAACAAGACGGCTACTCGCATACTTAGGAAGGAGCAGACTGATGTGGAATATACCATCGAAAGAACAACTGGACACGATACCAAGACTCTATGAAACAGAAGGGATCCCCTTGGCAGATAAGCTCATCCATCTCCATTTCTTCATCGCCGATTGCGACTGGTACATTGCGGAATATGATGATGATAAGTTCTGGGGCTATGCGATTCTCAATGGCGACGATGAATGTGCCGAGTGGGGTTACGTATCGTTCAGTGATTTGAAGGATCTTAAAGCAAAATGGCTGGAAGTAGACTTTGACTTATACTGGAAGGTCCGGAAAGCGTCGGAAATCAAAAAGATCAGAAATATATAAGGAGCCCGCTATGAACAGAACAATGATCATCGAATATTGGAAGTTTATGCCTATTACCGCAAATCATTTTAACAGTCTGCTCTGGCTTGTCAAAGCGGCATCGAAAGACGAAACACGAGTCAATATCTTTCAAACAATCCACGTAGAACAAGGGATCTGCTATTGCACAGATGGTCACCGTCTGCATGTATATAGCCAGGATGAAGAATGTTTGCCGGCAGATTTCTATATAACTGACGGTAATTACCTGATCAAATCGGTAACGAAGAAGAATATTGTCCTGGTAGAAAAAGATCCCGATGATCTTTTCCCGGACGTAAACAGGTTACTGGACTATATCCCGGATAGGACACTCAACCGCCAATTCTATGGCGATTTTTCATCGTTTACGTTCGATATCTTCTCGAAACTAAAGACTTTAGTCAACATTGATTACTTGCGTGACGCTTACATACCAGACGAGGATGTTTCGTTTGAACGACCAGCCGGCAGGGAGGATCGGTCAGCCATGCTTTTTGGCAACGAAACCAGATTAGCAATGATAATGCCCTTACGTCAGTAAACAGGAATTGAATTTTACTGTCATCTTGTAAATTTTCGTTAAATAGGAGGAACACATGAATGGATTAATGCTTCACTGCGGCGGCAAGGCAGCCAACCTGGCGGAACTCGATCTGATCCCGATGCCGGAGGCAACGGAAACGTACCAGCCGGTATCACATTACCATTTGGCCAGGAAGGCACTGACCGTTACCCAGGATTTGCTGAACGGCTATGTCTTGAGCAGCCAGTCCTACGGTTTGGCCAGAGATGGGGCCCAGATGTTCGGCGTCCTGCAGTTTCGAGGGACCAATACGGAAATGGGTTTGTCGGTCGGTTTCCGCAATTCTTATGACCATTCCATGGTCGTAGGCTTTGCCTCCGGCGCCAGTGTGTTTGTCTGCGACAACCTCGCCCTTTCAGGCGACATAATTTTCATGCGCAAACACACCAAGAAGGTGTGGGATGATCTCGAAGAGAAGATGATCACCACCTGCTACCGTGCTTCCCACAACTATAACCAGATCGCCCTCGATGCGGAGCGGTTCAAATTGATTGAGATGACGGAAGACGACGGGTTTGGCCACCTTGGGGTCCTTTGTGGCCACGATGTCATCGGCCCCCGTCAGTTTGTCGCGGCACGGAATGAGTGGATCAAACCGCGTCACGAGGCGTTCCAGCCGCGCAATGGATGGTCGCTTTACAATGCAGTAACCGAAGTTTTGAAGTCTTCACCGCCTCAGGAAGTCATGGAACGACACGTTGAGCTGCATGACTATTTCAAGGCGTTTGCGGTCCCGCAGCAGGCATTACCAATGCCGGCATACAGATCGGAAACTGGAGATGTGGTACTATTTGGCTGAGGTGATATAAGGGGGGACCTGATGAGCGGAAACGAAAGTGACGTGATCTACGTCATTATGCCGGACATGTATGATGAACATCATGGCTATGAACTCGGCACGATATGGCAAGGAATGCCGGGAGTGCATGCAACGGGTTATTATTGCGGCCACGATCTTGAGGACGCGATAGAATATGCACAGGAATTAAACACTGAACGTGGCCACACGGCAGAATTCGTTGCGCAAGTACTGAAACTGGTACTGGAATAAACAATATACAATTCTACAAAACGTTAATTCAGGGTTCAGAATTGCTAGACGCTTCATGCTTCATGGCCCGTGCTCAGGCCGTTCCGCCTCGCCCCCATCCTCTATTCCCTATTCCGTTGCCCTCAAGAAAAAAGAATTCAGATGATGCTACCATCACGATAGTTCGAAAAGTATCTTCAACCGTCGGTCCATTTCAACTCGTACCTGAGGAGACAATTCCCCCAACTCACGTTGAATGAATGATGTTGTCACCGTCATCAGACGATGTAACCTTAGCACAGAAGATACCCGTAGGCCCGTTGAACGAAAATCACGTTCTGCCGCGTCTATCACCATGTCAGTCTTCAAAATGTCTGCTGGTACTTGGCTACTTATAAAGGCTAATACAACATGACGATGTGAGCCGATCGGCTCGGTCAGACATACAGCCGGTCGCACTTTAGTGGAGGATAGATCATCGAATGGGAAAGGGACTAAGACAACTTTACCTTTCATCACAGAACGGCCTTCCATCGGCAAGGGTGTAAATATCCTCCTCAGGTTTCTTCAAAAAATCAAAGGCTGAATTATTGGTTCCTGATAGAAGCCATTCTCTTTCTTCGATGTCAGCCTGCTCTGGCAAAAGAACGATGACACGAACCCTTGCAGGACCGGATACAGGCAAAGGCTCATCTAGAACAAGCTGATGTTCTGTATTGATTGTTGCCATAGTCTCAATGGCTGTTTCAATAGTTTTCATAAGGCGTTCTCCTTTTTTATGTATAGTTGCCATAGTAATAATAGTCAAATGAAATATACGCATCGGCGAACGCCTGAAACATATCCCCGCGCTCATTTTATTTTTGTTGATCATAGATGTGTGTCCCGGTGGGTGTCCTTTTCCTCGAAATCAGGGTAAAATCGTTACACAGGGACACACCAGGGGACACACAGACTGCAATAAAAATAAATACTTGTAATAAAACAGGTGACTTAGATATCTTTGTAATTCGCCTTTCACGCCTGTAACCGGGGTTCGACTCCCCGTGGGGACGCCAATAATTAAATCAAGTGGTTACGGTGTAAATCGCAACCACTTTTTCGTTGCCTCTCAGAGCGTCCCCAACACTATCCCCAACACGCCAGAGGTAACAAAAGTGTTGTAAGGTGCCTAGCCGGATACCTCATCACTGTAATAACGATGTTTGATTTTGCAGGCAGTAAAAATAGATCTTGTAAAGATTTTGAAATTTTCTAATCTCTCACGCCGGAAGCCGGGGTTCTCCCTTGGGACTACCATAATAATAATGGGTTATAGAGAAATCGTAACCCATTGTTCTTTTCACCAAAAGCAATTTCCAACCCTATTTCCAACCTCCAGAATAGAAAGACTTGCAAACGTTCAAAAGTTGAGGCGAACGTTTTCAATAGGTGTTTTGGGGAATGGCCGAGAGATATTTGAGTGGAGTTACCCACAACCGCGTCCGGCCTTGCTATTAAGGGCCGCCAGACGCGGATGTGGATAACTCCAGTGAAGATTTGAATCTACGATTAGACGACATTATTATGCCTCAAATGATTTTTGCCCAACCTTTTGAACGATACTAGAGGCTTACGCACTTACGTCCACATCCTAAAAAAGAAATTAACATTGATAAAGCTTAATATTGTCAACCATCTGCTTCATGGTTCGAGTCCGCACGGGCTTCCCGGATTAATGTCCCAAAGCGTGCTTTTATGGGATAGAGTGAGGTTAGAAATGAAACGGGTAGTCAAATGCCATACCCGTATTAATATCTTTCCCGAACTGTCTGGGTCATGGAACCTATATTATTGTGCTTTTGCCTTGACGAAAACGAAGCAACAAATAAGGCACATATTATTGCCATATACGTGCCCACCTTTTATTGCTATACGTTTTGGGAAAATGCGTTTGTGCAGCAGACTTCTTTTGGTAAAGCTCGAAAGTGATCAAAGGGAATCACTTTCTTTATTGATCACCAGTGTGCGATAAAACATCTTGGTATATCTCTTTTGCCAGTATAGGGAAAATCGCGTCCTGGAAATCCTTATCATCCATATATCGGGTGACGATCTCGTCATTCTCAGCCATCCGCTGCATCATTAGTGATTCGATGATCTTTTTAATGCCGAGCCCGAATTTATCCAGGGGATTTGCTAAAGCGGTTTGAATCACCCGTTCGTCATTACGGGCTTTTTCCTTTATCTGCTCGAAGAACAGGCGGTCCTCTTCTGTGAAATCTGTCCCAAAGCGCTTGTTCAGGGCTTCAATGATTTCCGATAAAGGCTTCTCTTCATCCTTTGATTTACTTGTGCCGACTGCCGTGGGGCTCTTTACACCATAGGGCGCACCTTCCTCGACGGGAAGGACGCCGGTCATGATCTTTTCCATTCGGTAATATTCCAGTGTTACCTGTGTCTCCGGATGGGGAGTTACACCTGTATCATCATCTCCTAAATTCGGTAGCAGGAAACGACCAAAACTATAAAGCATCTCCAGCTCTCGATCTGAGTAGGGGATAATCTGGCTGACGAAGGAATAGAACCTGATGTATGCTGTCAGTTTCTCATAGAAGGCATTCTTCTTATCCTCGTCAAGGGCTTTATATCGGTCAGCGGCAGGCTGGATGTGTTTGTGCATCCTCGCATGATCGGATGGGTTCCGCCTATACTGGGGCAGGTAGAAGATCTTCGCAAAGGCTTCTACCTCCGACCAATGATATACCTGCATACTGGCAAGTGCGTGTTTCAGGAGTTCAAGGTGACTGGGATCGGATGCCTCCTGCAGGATTGTTGCATCATAGTACGGTTTGAAAGCCAGAAGAATGCCTTCAGACTCGTTGACAAAATCAAGAACAAAGGGCGGCTCTTTCCCTGGATAAGTCCGATTAAGCCGCGACAGGGTCTGCACCGCCTGCACGCCGTCCAGCCGCTTGTCCACATACATGGCGCACAAAAGAGGTTGATCGAATCCTGTTTGATACTTATTCGCCACCAGCAGCACCTGGTAATCTGACGTGTCAAATTTATCCGGCAACTGGCTCTCCGATATGTTCTTTCCGCTGACAACGTCAATATTCATACCTGGCTCGGTATATTCAAATCCTGTATCGGGGTCTTTTACTGTGCCACTGAAAGCAACAAGAGGTCTGATATCGGTATAACCGTGATCGGCAATATACTTTTGAAAGGCCAGCATGTAGCGGATGGCGTGCAGGCGGGAACCGGTTACAACCATCGCCTTGGCGCGTCCTTGGAGTTTATGCCTTACTTGCTTCCGAAAATGCTCGATGATAATTTCCGTCTTCTGTTCGATCCCGTAGGGATGAAGGTAGAGGAATTTCGTCAGCTTTTTCATGGCCTTCTTTTTCGGCATCGACGGGTCATCTTCAGCCTTCTTCAGGATGTTGTAATAGGTTTTATAAGTTGTATATCGCTGCAGCACGTCAAGGATAAAGCGTTCTTCAATGGCCTGCCGCATGGAATAGGTGTGAAAGGCTTCCGGTTGACCTGAAGGCCCAATATGACCGAAGAGCTCGATGGTTTTCCCTTTCGGCGTGGCGGTGAAGGCGACGAAGCTAAGGTTCTTCTGTCTCCCCCTGGATTCCATAATCTTGTTTAAGCCTTCTTCCCAGTCCAGCTCGGATTCTTCTGTATCGGCTTCAGTACCGGCGCCCAATATCTTCTTCAGTTCACGGGCCGTTTCTCCTGTCTGGCTGGAATGCGCCTCATCGACGATCACTGCATATTTTCGCTTGGCGATTTTCTCTTCCCATTCTTTGGCCTTTTCTATAGCTGCGGCATCAGGGTTATCCGGGTCATTTGCACCGGCTATATGGAGCAGCCCTTTCAGGACAAAAGGAAATTTCTGAAGGGTGGTTACGACAATCTTGGTTCCATCCACCAATGCCTCTGCAAGCTGGCGGGAATTGTCATCAATCGCTTTGACCACACCCTGGGCGTGTTCGATCTGGTAAATAGCGTCCTGAAGCTGTCTGTCCAGTACTTTACGGTCGGTAATAACGATGACGCAGTCGAATACCTTTTCATCTGCTTCGGTGTGCAAACTGGAAAGGCGATGAGAAAGCCAGGAGATGCTATTTGTTTTCCCGCTACCGGCCGAATGCTGGATGAGGTAGTTATTGCCGGCGCCTTCCTTACGGGATGTGTGAATAAGTTTACGAACGGAATCAAGCTGATGAAAGCGGGGGAAGATCATTGTTTCCCTGGTGGACTTCATCCGACCACCCTTGCCGTCATCAACTGTTTCTTCCGCCGTCTCCAGGAAAACAAAGCTACCGATAATGTCGATAAAGCTCTCCCGTTCCAGGATGTCCTCCCAGAAATATCCGGTGCGATGTCCGGATTCATGGGGAGGGTTGCCTTTGCCGCACTGGATTTCTCCGGGATTACTGCCGCGATTGAAGGGCAGGAAAAAGGTTCTTTCACCCTTCAGACGGGTTGCCATATGCACTTCATTGGGATCAACAGCAAAATGGACAATCGCCCCTTTTTGGAACTGGAATAGCGGCGCGAGCGGGTTACGGTCTTTTTTGTACTGCTGGACAGCATCTTTCCAGGTCTGGCCGGTGGCCGGGTTTTTCACTTC
>DATESZ010000168.1:0-15291 GCA_035283845.1 Syntrophales bacterium
TGATCGGTGGCGGCGATGGGGAGCCGAGACAGCATTATGGAGGAAAGGGACCAGAAAACCCAAGAGAAGGGGGGTACAAAAGGAGATGTATCCGGTCCCGGGCATAAGGCATCCATAATCCGGCAATCTTTATCGGTGAAGACAGTCACGGAGTGAGAGACGAACTTGTGAATTGAATTTCAGTCACTAATCGAAGAGCGGCTTACCTGGCCGGTACGAGCCGTTCCGTTGGGAGGGGGTGGCCTTAATGGCCACTTCCTACCGGATTCGTATACGTTTCAATTTTTTTCTGTGTGAGGCTATTTATGCGGGTTCTACTGGTTGAAGATGACGTCAAGATCGCCTCTTTCGTCGTCAAGGGGTTGCGATCGGCAGGTTATGCCGTGGACCACGCCTCGGATGGCGAGGAAGGTCTCAGCCTCGCCCTGACGGAACCTTACGATGCGGCGGTCATCGATCTCATGCTGCCCCGGAGAAATGGCTTGGCGGTGATCAAAGAGATGCGCACAGAAAAGGTGAACACCCCCGTTCTGATTCTGAGCGCAAAAGGTTCCGTGGACGATAGAGTGAAGGGTCTGGAGACCGGCGCAGACGATTATCTGACGAAACCATTTGCCTTCTCGGAACTTCTGGCCCGTGTGCAGGCCCTGATCCGCAGGGCGAGCGGCGTTTCCGATCCGTCCCGGTTGAACGTCGGGGACCTGTCGGTCAATCTCCTCACCCGGGAGGTTACACGGGGTGAAAGACGCATCGACCTGCAACCCCGGGAGTTTTCGCTGCTGGAATATCTGATGCGCAATGCAGGGAGGATCGTTTCCAAGACGATGATCATGGAACACGTGTGGGACTATCATTTCGATCCCCAGACCAACGTGGTGGAGGCCAGAATCAGCAGGTTGCGAGACAAGATCGACAGAGATACCAATCAAAAACTGATCCATACCATTCGGGGAGCGGGATATGTCCTTAAAGAAACACGTTCGCTTCCGGAATAGCCTCACCTTCCGCCTGACCCTTTGGTACGCCGGCATCTTCGCGGCGTCCTCCTTTGTCGCCTTCTTCCTGTTTTACACGCTCATCACCTCCGTGATCCAGGAAAAAACGGATCAGGATCTGTTGAGTCAGGCGGGTCAGTTTTCGGCGGTTTTGCGGGGACGCGGGATCGGTGCGGTCGAAAACCTCGCCTTATTCGAAGCCCAGGCGGCCGGGGAAAAAAAAGTCTTTTTGCGTCTTCTCTACCCAACCGGCCAGGCCTTTTCCTCGTCCAACATGTCCTACTGGCAGGACGTCGCCATCCGTAAAGAGGCGATCGAGCAACTGCTTGGCGGCGCCGAAAGGGTAATCGAAACAGTCACCCTGTCCACCCGCAAGGACCATGTGCGCATCCTTTACGCCATGATCGGCCCCGGCATCATCCTTCAGGTAGGCCAGTCCATGGAAAATTACATGCGCATCATTGGCGCCTTCCGGGGGATTTTTCTCGCCGTGATGGCCCTGCTCATCGGCTTGGCGACGGGGATCGGCTGGTTTATGGCCCGCCGGGCGGTTTCGGGTGTAGAGGCGATCACCAGAACCGCGCAGGGCATCTCCGGGGGTACCCTCGAAAAGAGGGTCCCCGTGAAGGACCGGGGCGACGAGATCGATCAACTGGCAATGACCTTCAATCAGATGCTGGACCGCATCCAGTCGCTCGTCGCCGAGATCCGGCAAATGGGAGATGACATAGCCCATGACCTGAAGAACCCGCTTACCCGGATCCGGGGCATGGCGGAGATCGCGTTGACTACGGGACAATCAAAGGCTGATTATGAAACTATGGCGGCAAGCGCCATCGAGGAATGCGACCGTCTCCTGGATATCATCAATACCATGTTGATGATATCGAAGACAGAGGCGGGTGTGGAGAAACCGTCCCAAAAAAAGATTGATCTGGTGAGTCTTGTCCGGGAAGCCTGCGAACTTTTCGTCACAACGGCCGAAGACAGGGGGTTAACCCTGTCCTGCAATGTTCCGGAGAGATGCGTCATTGCTGGAGACACCCGGATGATCCAGCGCCTTCTCTCGAATCTCCTTGACAATGCGATCAAGTACACCTCCGCAGGGGGCGGTGTGGCGGTCTCGCTTTCACAAATCGAAGGATGGGGTGCAACCATGATGGTCAAAGACACCGGGGTCGGCATTTGCGCCGATGATCTGCCCCGCATTTTCGAGCGCTTCTACCGGGGAGACCGGAGTCGCTCCGAGCCGGGAACCGGACTTGGACTCAGCCTGGCCAGGGCCATTGCCCGCGCCCATGGCGGGGATATAACGGTGAAAAGCCGCGTCCACGGGGGGAGCGTCTTTACCGTGACGCTCCCGTTTTCGGGAAAAAATGCCTTCACCGGGGACGGGGCGTCGCCCTCGTTTGACAACCTTCCTTTCCCTCCGGATTGAGCGCACCTGCCACGCGCCGTTCCAACATTACCAAACGGTCATCTTCGCATCATCCTCCCGTTAAGTTCGATCCTTATAATGGGTCTCAAAGAGGGGCTGTCATCAGCCCAAGATCGCAACAAGGAGGATAAGTCATGAAACAGAGAGGAAATATCAAGATAGTACTGATCGCCCTGCTTTTGGCGGGTGCGATCGCCGGATTCGGTTACGGGATGACCTTGACCACAAAAACCGGAGAGGCGCAGAATGCCCTACCGGCAGCAGTTTCTGCCGGATCGCCCATGGTGCCGGGTAATTTCAGTGACCTGGCCGAAAGGGTTCGGCCCAGCGTGGTCAATATTCAGGTCAGTAAAAAGGTGAAGAGCATCGGATTTGAGAGATTCGGGGGAAACCCCTTCGGAGACGGGAATCCCTTTGGGGAGTTCTTCGGTCCTTTCGTAGGCCCCAGGGGCAATGCCCCCGAGAGGAGACAGCAGGGCGTGGGCTCTGGCTTCATCATGAGCAGGGAGGGGTACATCCTGACCAATAACCATGTGGTCGAGGACGCCGATCAGATCAAGGTGAAGCTGGCTGATGGGAAGGAGTTCGATGGGAAAATCATAGGCAGGGATCCCAAGACCGACCTGGCCCTCATCAAGATCCAGGCGGCATCGGATCTTCCGGCTCTCAAGCTGGGAAACTCGGATGATTTGAAAGTGGGCAACTGGGTCGTGGCCGTCGGAAGTCCCTTCGGGCTGGAACAGACAGTGACCGCAGGGATCGTCAGTGCCAAGGGACGGGTGATCGGCTCCGGTCCCTATGACAACTTCATCCAGACCGACGCCTCCATTAACCCCGGCAACAGCGGCGGCCCCCTGATCAACTTGCAGGGAGAGGTCGTGGGTATCAGCACGGCCATCATCGCCTCTGGCCAGGGGATCGGGTTTGCGATCCCGATCAACATGGCCAAGGAGGTTGCCCCCCAGCTTCAGAAGACGGGACACGTTACTCGGGGATTTCTTGGCGTCACCATTCAGGATTTGACTCCGGAACTGGCAAAATCGCTCGGCCTCAAGGAGGGCAAAGGCGCCCTCGTCTCTCAGGTGGCTTCGGGTGGACCGGCCGACAAGGCGGGGATTGAGCAGGGGGATGTCATCATAAACTTCGACGGCCGGCCGATCGGCGACTCGAAGGATCTGCCGCGGATCGTCGCCTCGATGCCAGTGGGAAAAACAGTCGCGGTGAAGCTGCTCCGGGGCGGGAAAGAGGTCGGTTGCCAGGCAAAGGTCAGCGAAATGGAGGAGGCGAGCACATCCGAAGCGGCGAAAAACCCCTCCCATCCCACTCTGGGGGTTACGGTGCAGAATTTGACGCCGCAGGTCGCACGGGAACTCGGCCTGAAGAAAAGCGGCGGTGTGTTAGTGACCGAGGTTGAGCCCTACAGCCCGGCAGCGGAAGCCATGATCCAGGTCGGAGACGTCATTCAAACAGTCAACCGGAAACCGGTCAAGAATGTGGATGATTTCATGAAGATTGTCGAAAAAACCAAGGGCGACGAGAGCCTCCTGCTGCTCGTCCAGCGGGGAACAAACAGCCTGTTTGCCGCTGTGACGCCCAGGTAAGAGAACTGCTTTAAGCGCCCTGTTGACGGGTGGGCAGCCTCCCGTCAATACGGCGCTTTCTTGAAACGGCATTTGCCCAATTTGCCCAGAACCCACCTAAGCAAATAATATTAAAGAAGCTATTTGATATTACCATCCCTTTTTTCTTTCAAGTTTTCCATTAGATAATTTGCGAAAGAACCAAAATTTCTGATATAGTATGGTCTGTAGCATCACAGTGGAGAAATTGATGATAATATCAACGGCAAGAGAGATGTACTCAGATACAATTCAATATCTTAATTATGTCAAGGAGAGGATTAATGCAAAAAACTCCTTCGATCTTGAACCAGCCGTCCATATAATCGAAAGAATAGTCGATGAACCAGGCGCGATCCAAAATATTTTTCCTCTGTCCATGAAGGACTTTCAAATAGAAGATGACATTCTTCCACATCAAACAAACGACATGATTTACACTCTCAAGATCGGCATCGGTCTTAAATATTCAAGGTCACAACTTATTGAATTGGGTCTGTCTGCCTTACTGCATGATTTAGGCATGTTCATGCTTCCAAAAGATATCCTGGATAAACCTGGAAAACTGATACCGTCAGAAATAGACGTCATGAGGTCGCATGTTGGATATGGAAGAGATATCTTATTCCGCTTCGAGAAGGAACATCCTTTTCTTCCTGAAGTGGCTTATCAACATCATGAACGGGATAACGGCTCGGGATATCCAAAGGGACTTAAGAGCGCAGAAATACATGAATATGCGAAGATAGTCTGTTTGATGGATTGCTATGAGGCCATGACCCATAACCGGCCCCACAGAAAAGCACTTAATCAAACATTTTCAGCCAAGGAGTTGTTGATCGAGATTAAAAAAATTGGATCTCAGTCCAATATCGTCAGGACTTTTCTTGAAGAGATAACTTTGTACCCCGTGGGTTCTCTTGTTCGGCTTAATAACAAGAGCATTGGTGAAGTTGTTGCCACCAGTAACTCTAATCCTCTAAAGCCCGATGTCAATATCCTCTTCGATCACCAGGGAAACAGGGTCAGGGGGGAACAAATTATCAGACTTAAAGAAAGCCCCATTGTTTTCATAGAAGAATACATTTCCTCGGAGGGTCTACCAGAGCATCAACTATCGTTAGCTCCGAGCGAAAAGTCCTAAAAAAGAAGGGGGCAGGACATGAAGGATGAGGAGAAGACAAAAGAGCAACTCATAAATGAATTGGACGAATTACGCAAGCAGGTTGCGGATCTGTCACAATACAGTGCAGAGCGTAAGCAGATGGAAATAGAACTTCTAAACAAAAACCACGAATGTCTGGAGCTCACTTCCGAGCTGGAGCAGAAATACAGGGAGATTAAATGGCACGATGAAATTCAAATGAAATATCTGGGTGAAGTGGAGCAAAAGAAAATTTTATTGGAATACTACATCCGTTTATTGAAGAGGAAGACCATTACCTCAAGAATTTTGGCATTTGTTCTGGTGATTATTGTCGTATGCATCGGGATTGCGGCCTCCCTGGGAAAAACGGCGCAGTTCATCAAGAGTTTTTATGAATATGATGATCTTTCTTACCGGCCCATGGATATCGAAAGGCAAGGGCACCCTCTTCCGTTGAAGACTGGGAAAGTACCGGGGAAATTGTAAAGTCAGTATCTTCGAACAGCTCGCTGGATTAAATAGTAGCTCAAAAGATTATTGAGGGAAGAAAAATGATCGTATCGGAAGATTATACGCACTTTAGTTATGATGAAAAGGATTTAGAGGCGGATGACAGAGTTCCTTATTGGTTTTACGCTGCCGGGCATACACCACCAGGCATGTCTCATAAACCATTTTATGAATGGACTTGGATGAATCACTGCAGTCGCGGTTTTCGTTACGCAGCAGAAAAACTCTCTTTACCCTATACCCTGGGCACCGACCATAGATCGTACCATGGCTATGAAATAGTGAGAGTTGCCGTTCCCGACGCGGAACTGAAGAAAAGGCGCAGTGAAGGATTCCGTGAAAGCATTAAAACCTTTTTAGATAATTATGATGTGCGGTGGGACAATGCCTGTCAGGAACTTATGGGATACTATAAAGAATTAAAAAATTTCGATGCCGAGAAAGCCACTTGGTTCGAACTGGAATTGATTCTGGAAAAATTGTTGGAGGTTGACCAGCGGATGTGGGAGATCCACATGTATTTCGGTTGCGGTTTGGGGGCGGTATATCTACTGTTTGAGGATATTTGCCGCGAATTGCTGCAACTTGAAGATACAGACACTTTATTCCACAACTTGATGGGAGGCTTTGACAATAAGCTGAATGAAGTTGAGAAAAAATTATTTCTTCTCTCCCGGAGAGTAAAAGAGCTGGCGTTATCAGACTTGTTTGCAGCATATAAAGGTATGGAAGTTCTTTCTAAACTTGAAGAGAGTGAAAGCGGAAAACAGTGGTTGAAGGAGTTTAACGAGTTCCTCTGGGATGACGGCTGGCGTACAACATACATTTTTGAATATGAACCAAGCTGGATAGAGGACCCTGCTCCGGCATTGGGAAGCATACGCCAATACCTAAAATGCGTAAACTTTGTATTGGATGAAATGGCGCCCAAAATTGTCAACGAGCGAATGGAGGCGGAAGAAGAGATCTTAAGACGGGTCTCAATTGACCGCAGGGGGTGGTTTAAATCCCTTATGGTCTGTGCTCAGAAATACAACAGTTGGAACGAGAGTCATGAATATTACTGCGAACTCTATTGCTATGCCATAACTCGCCATATCCTGCTGAAGATTGGACAACGGCTGCTTAGGGCCGGAACAATAGACAAGGCCGATGATGTCCTTTTCCTGGTGCCTGAAGAACTGCATAAGGGGTTATCAGATGCTTCAACATACAGGCTTCAACGGACTGTTCATAGGCGTCGCCGGCAATGGCTGGAAAACAACAAGATAGTTCCTCCTCCTATGCTTGGAAGGGTCAGCATTGAGGAAGCCGGCCGACTACTTTTCGAAGGACGTGAGCCATTTATCACAAAAGTGTCTATTGGTGATGTTGTTTCCCCTGTACCGGGATCGAATGCCGATCTTTTCGGTTTGTCCGCATCGCCGGGCATTGTAGAAGGACCCGCCCGCGTTATTTTTTCACCCGATGACATAGGGGAAGTAAAAGAAGGTGAGATACTCGTTACGCCGTCAACATCGGCCCCCTGGGTCTCCGTCTTCTCACTGATCAAAGGTGTGGTGACCGACAGGGGAGGTACATTGTCTCATGCGGCTATTCAGGGCAGGCAGTTCGGCATACCGGTTGTTGGCAATGTCGTCGAAGGCACTTCGAAAATAAAGACGGGGCAGCGGATCAAAGTCGATGGTAACTTGGGGCTGGTTTACATTTTAAAGGAGGATGAAAAATGGCAACAGAAGTAAAAAGATCAATATGTCGTTTTTGTCACGCCCGATGCAGAGTTGCTGTGTCTGTGGAAAACGGGCAAGCGATAAGGAAGTTAGAGCCGGACCAAACGGATCCGCGGGTAAAGATGTACAAACCCCCGAGCCTGGGATGTGCAAGACTGCTGGGAGCTATAGAATACGCCTCGCACCCTGATCGCGTCAAGTTTCCTTTGAAGAGAAAAGGTGAAAGGGGTGCAAACAAGTGGGAGCAGATAAGCTGGGACCAGGCGTTGGATGAGATTACAGTCAGATTGGGCGACATAAGGGATCGATACGGAGCAGAATCGTTGATGCTGACGAATGGCACAGGAAGGACGGATGCGTGGACGGGGCGTCGGTTTTTGAACCTCTTTGGTTCCCCGAATATCGTCAGCATGGGCCATATATGCTTCGGGCCATTTATAGCAACGTCGAATGTCATGTTGGGCTGGATCTTGCGACATGTATTCGGGGGTCAGCCGTTTGAGCAAGGAACGGGAAAAGAATCGGTTACGAAGCTGGGCGTACTTGTGGGAATCAATCCGGCGGAGTCTCATCGTCATATCTGGAACAACATGTTGGAGCTGAAAAAGAAGGGGACGAAGTTTATCGTTATCGACCCGCGGCCAACCGTTTCTGCTAAAATGGCTGACCTTTGGCTCCAGATCAGGCCGGGAACGGATACGGTACTACTCATGTCCATGCTCAATGTGATCATCGAGGGAAATCTGTATGATAAAAAATTTGTGGATAAATGGTGCCATGGGTTCAACATGATTGCTGAAGCTGTAAGGCTTTATCCGCCGGAAAAAGCAGCGGCGATCACTATGATTCCTGCCGAGCAGATTAGAAAAGCGGCCCATATGTATGCCACTATCAGGCCTGCCTGTTTTATTGAAGGCATGGGGTTGGAGCATTTGGAAAACAATATAGAAGGACTGCAATCATTGATTTCAATTGCTGCCATCACAGGCAATATCGATGTCAAAGGCGGTAATTACCTGCCTGCCCCTACAGGGACATTTATCAGGAACGAGGTCTTGCTGGAAGCAAGCGACCTCCTGTCACCCGAGCAAAGAAAGAAGCAGATCGGGTCCGATCGCTTCAAGTTTATCGGGTGGCCGGGAAAAGAGCTGATGATGGAACAAAATCTGAAATTTTGGGGCAGAGAAGCAAAAACTTACTCTTTTGCTACTTATCCGCTGGTATTGAGGGCGGCAATTTCGGGAAATCCCTACCCCGTGCGGGCGGCCATAAGTCAGCACAGCAATCCCATGGTCACGATGGCCAATATCAAGATGGTTCATAAGGCATTAAAAAGTTTAGATCTATACGTGGTAAAGGATTACTGGTTAACCCCCAGCGCGCAACTTGCCGACTATGTATTGCCTACAGCCTTCTGGGCCGAAAGGCATGAATTAAGCGAAGGGTCCGGTGATTCTAAGGTCATGGCTGGAGAACCAGCCTTGCCGAATATAGTCTCCGGTCAGTTTGAACATTATACGGATTACGACTTCTTCTCTAAACTGGGAAGGAGGATGGGGCAAGAGGAATACTGGCCCTGGGAGAATTTATTGGCGGTGAGAAATTACCAGCTTGAGCCGTTAGGTATGACCTTCCAGGCATTCATGGATCAGAAAAACGGTGTATACACTCCTCAGGATGAGTATAAAAAGTATGAGAAAATGGGAGGTTTTGGCACGCCTACAGGAAAAATTGAACTCTGCCCCACAATTTTGGAGACTCTTGGGTGCGATTCTCGCCCTGCATTTGTGGAGCCAACGGAAAGCCTTGTAAGCCGGCCGGACTTGGCTAAGGACTATCCATTTATATTAATTACCGGGGGCAGATTCCTTCCCTATTTCCACTCAGAACATCGTCAGATTGAATCCGTGCGCAAAAAGCGGCCTGATCCACAGGTTCAGATGAATCCCGAGACGGCAAAAAAGCTGGGCATTGCCGAAGGTGATTGGGTGTGGATAGAGTCCCCGCGCGGCGTCATAAAACAGAGGTGCCAGTATCTGGATGGCTTAGATTCTAAGGTGGTGCATTGTGAACATGGGTGGTGGTTTCCTGAGATGCCGGGACAGGAGCCCTGGCTCCATGGTGTTTGGGAATCTAACGTGGACGTCTTGACCAACGATGACCCTGAAATCTGCAACAAACGTTTTGGAAGCTGGCCCTTAAAAACGAACCTATGCAACGTTTATAGGGTCAAGACCTTCAGTAAGAATAAGGCTTGAGCATTTTTAGTACCCATGATTTTCTGCATGGAAAGATGTTTCCAGCATGGCATTTCGAGTGCTTTTAAGCATGAACTTGGGGTGCCCTAGGACGGAGTTTTATTGACAGCAGGTGTAAAAACGACAACAAGTCATTACTTTGTTGCAGCCGTGAATGAAGGGATGCATTTTAATAGCAACTTTGAACCTGTAATGCTTAACCAAAAAAACATCGCTGGAAATTGTCTCCACCTACAACTGTTCAGCGGTGGGCAGTTGTCAGAATTGAGGATTATGAAAAGAAATAGAGTAACGACCTGCATCACTGGCGTCGCCGCCCAAGCTTATCGCGTCAACGCCGCCGCGCTTTTCGCCGGCTGGTGAATGCAATGGTTGGCTTTCCTGTTGATATCCACCGGCAACCTTAACCGAACAGCCTAGCCGATAGCCGAAAACTCCCCAGTTTTGATTACGAACACGAGTCATTGTTAATTTCAAAATACTCGAAGTACAAATCAGTATGCTCGTAATTTTCCTGTAGTAGCACAAAAAGTTCGCCAGCGGTTTTCCCAACATCAACAATTGCACCTGACGCAAATTTAGTCCCACCAAACCCCAAGCTGACTAAGTATGTTGCCATATCACTTCTTTTTCGATATCCATTGCGGAAAGCCAAGCCGACAAGAAATATACTTCGTATCGGACGAGGAATATTTGATAAATCTCTGGCACCATTTCGCATGCTCTTGTAATGATCAAGCAATCGCTTGGCAATCGTACCACGTGGATCATTCAACAATGCACGAAGATCCACTGCCGGAAGCAAATTCAGTTGAAGGTCATTAAGACATTGTTTTTCCCATACATGAATCTTTTCGAGCGTATCTTCTTGCAGCAGATGCTCCGATGCTCTTGTAACGTTCGCGTTAGTTGGTATGTTGCCAGCACTGGGGAGAGATAATCCCCAAAAACTTGGTGTTAGATTACAAATAACAGGGGGTTTTTGAGGTTGTGGGGGTTGTTGCTGGTTTGTTGGCTTCGGAGTCTGAACTGCGCCTTTTTTAATAGCTTTGCCCCAAGCAAACAGTGCTCGATCTAAACGGCATCGTCCATCTGTATTATTATGAAGTCCGCATGATACTGCAGTGTTGTGGAAAAATTCGACGTACGTCTCCCAGAAAGTCCATGTTATTTCAGGTTGCTCAACTAATTCACCTCTATTCAAAATCAAATAAGCACGTGCAGTGTGTTGGTCAATTATTGGATAAAGCTCAGGCCTTGCAGTATGGAGCATACAAGCAGGAATCACGATGGAACTCCACCACATTTTCTTTAGCATATTCAGAAGCTTCTCTTTGGATGAGTCCACATCTTCTTCCTTAGCAATAACCAACAATCTGAAAGCATCATGGAAGGTTATCAATTTTTGTCCTGTCAGATTGATAACTGGATCCACCATATTGGGTTTTGCTGTCACTTTCCCGGACTCATAATTATTGGCCTTGCCATCCTTCCAGTGCAATAAAGCAATTAAATGTTCCTTTAATGAGTTTGGTTCCGCTGCATTTCTGACACATGAAATGTGTTCATTGTAAAAGTTGACAGGATATAGGCGTTGATCATACCTTGGCTCCCAGAGATCGATAAATTCTTTCGTGATCATTGCAAAGTAGCCCCCTTTAACATCTCATTTATGACCAAACCCTTGTATTATCGCCTGGAATTCAATGTTCTTAAATCTTTCCAATAATGGCTTCTTGCAAGTTGTTTTTTAAGAGCAATAATAAATTCGAGCTTCTCTTTCTGTTTGTCTCTAAATTTTGTGTATCCCGGGGGAATAATCCAGTACATATCCATAAACGCCCAGGCTGCGTTCGCATTGCCCGAATAAATCAGATCGACCAAATAACTCCATGCCTCGGTATGCACGTAATGAGGCAGATTGAGTATATATCCTTCAGGAAAAGGGCCAATTGTCTCTTCAAGTGATTTCCTCAAGTCTTCTGCTTTCTTTTTTAGCTCTTCCTTGGTTGGAGACGGTTTTTCCATTAGCTTGAAGTCCAATCGATAGACGCCGTTTTGCCATTTAAGAATAATGGTCGGATGCGGAGAACTCAGGAAATCCCCCAAAAAATAAGCGAGCACCCAGTCTTCGCCGGTTATCTCGTAAAGACCATCGCCATCCAAATCAGTGAACTTCATGGGTGAGTGCATTCCCTCAATGGTGACCACTTTCCTGACTCTCTTGCCAATGGAATAGATGGGATAAGAATAGCGACCAGTAAATTGACCCGTTCCAGTATGACGCTCCATAACCATTTCGGGAATGCCATCGCCATTTATATCTTTTGTAGGATGACGTTTCTGTGAATCTTCAGGAGAAAGATCATTAAGATCGTAAACGAAAAAACTACCATTCTTGATTCGTTCTGAATATATCTTTCGGTCCTTACGATAAATCTCGAAATATCCTGTCCAACCGGATTCGACCCGACAGTCATAAGAATGATATTCATTGTCTTTCATCTTTATAATTTTAACATCGGGCTCATAACAGTATCCCCACTTGGTATTTTCACTGGGTCCGCTTTCATTATTGGTGTCTGGCCTTAATTTACCTATTGATGGCATATCTGCTTGTATTTGCATGGCTTCTGATCTATTCATAAAGCCCGCCATTATGATCAGTACAATTATAGGCCAGACCGAAACTCTGAGTACAGTTGCATTCATATCTCATCCTAATCATGGATATATTATTAGTATCCGCCGTCTAAATTATTGCCAACATTAAACATCGCCTATAATAGACATAACTGCACGATCGAAATTCTCACATTCGACATGCAAACCATACAATTTAATTGGGTTTAAATATTAAGAGGTAAGATTTGACGACCTCGTAAAAAGTCCGAAATCCCCTCCCCATTGACGGGGGAGGGTTAGGGTGGTGGTGATAAGTGGCCGTATTCTTGAATGTTATTTTCCCCATCCCTTTTATTCCCTCCCGCCAGGGGAGGGAAAAGCGACTTTTTACGAGTTCGTCAGATTTGATTTATTAGTATTTATATCATATTAACAGAAAAAAATCAATAGTGAATATTGTCAATTATATTAAGCAGATATAAATTAACAATTATAATCCAGTAGTTACGAGTCTAAAAAATAGTAGATACAGCTAATTATAGTGATTTATTGACATATATTTATTTAAGCTTTTTCCGATGATTTGTTTTTGTGATTCGTTAAGATGCCATAGTATTTTAACTATTATCATTTATAATCTGCTTAGATTAAGGACTCTGGCATTTCAACGACTTCAGGAAGAAGCCCTCAACCCCGATCATCTCGCCAAGATGCTATATTTCAACCAGAATTTAATAATGTACCTTGATCATCAAAATTGCAACACAAGGCGACGTTGGTAATCAAGTCAGGACTTTATTTGACGATGTCTGTAAAGTCAAGTATAGGTCATGAACATGGGTTAAACTTATTGATTCATCCATTTTCCCATACTTGCCAACTCTTCTTTCTCCCATAGGGGAGACGACCGGAGATTAAAGAAGATAGCAAAAAGCCGATCCACTGTCTCAACAGCCTTTTCCACTAAATAAATCCTTTCCATGTTCTGACCTTCCCGATCCGTTTCTTCAGGGCTATCCATTATCGCGGGTAATTTTAACGACTGAAATTGAAACTGATCAGCCTTAAAGGTTAATTCCCACTTATTTGCGTCCTTTGATATTCTGAGGCGGGCTTCTTTTATTTTTTTCCCTCGGCGGAGGGCTTCCTTGCCTTCCCTCATGTCGGAGTGTAAACCATGACATATCACAGTGTCCGAATATTCACCTTCACCTGAGGTCAGCACGAGCCTTTGCAGAAACAATACCTCGTTTTCTCCCATCTCGGGAATGGAGATGATGCCGTTTCTCTCTTCGCTTTTGAACCACAGCCAGGTCAGAAATTCTCTTCCCCAGGCAATGGGATTAATTGTCCTGCCGGCGTCGGATCGATCGTGACCGGCAGCAATGGTTTCTCCGGCAACAATGCTTTCGCTCACTTTCCCGGCCGATGGTAATTCCCTGGGCAAAAAAGGCTGCAAGGTCAGAAGGAAGGATTCCTTAAAATGTTTTTCAAAAGCTTCCATGGTTTTTGGCGAGAGGGAACCGAAAAAAACGGTATTTTGCGCCGGCGACCAGCAAACTTCATGAAAAGAAGGGACATTAAGGGCTTTACACTGGAGTTCTAATTGAACCCTTTCCTTTATTTCCTCCCGCTCATGGCGATATAATCTCCTTTTGCCGGTTTCGGTAAGGTATTTTTTTTCTGCCTCCATTACCTTGAGTTTAAGCAGAGAGGGAGGAACAAGCCTGCGATCCAGGCGCAGCGAAAAAATCAGGTAAGCGCCGCATTTGTATTTTGCATAATTAAAATCTGTATCCAGGACATTTTCCAGGCTTGTCCAGCCCAAGGTTTTTTCCGAGGCGCTTCCAGCAAAATTACAGAAGGCATTTTTCTTCAGCCTTTCATCTATAAAGTCATTGAATTGTCCCGGTAGCTTTCCTACAATCCGATAGCGGGCAAAACTCCAGGTCCCCTTTAACAGCCCCATTAGGTGTTCTCCTTGCCGCGGACGGTAGCGTAGTTTGGAATGCCTGTCAAGGGAATATGGAAAATGGCTGAATTCAGAAAGATTTTTCTTGACACACAGTTGTCTTGCCTTTACATTTCAGATACGAGGAAGCAAGTTCTTGATGCTATAATAAGCTCTGCATATGGACGATAAAAAAGACGCAACCGAAGCGAAGGCGAAAGAGACGACAAAGGAGATCAGCCTGAAAGATCCTTCCCTGCTGTTGAACCGCGAACTTTCCTGGATCGAGTTCAATCGCCGTGTGCTTGAAGAAGCCGAGGACCCGGAAACGCCGGCCCTCGAGAAATTGAAATTCATCTCGATCTTCAGCTCGAACCTCGACGAGTTTTTCCAGGTCCGCGTCGGGGCTCTCGCCCGGCTGATCCAGGCCGGCGTCATCGATCCCGACCCCAGCGGCTTGACCCCCAGGCAGCAGATCGAGGCAATCGCCGTGAAAGCCCGTATCGATGTCGCACAGCAGTACCAATGCTTCCAGGAAACGGTACTTCCCCTCCTCAAACAGGCGGGGATCGAGATCCAGGCGGTAGAATCGCTCGACAAGAAGGAGACCCAGAAACTCAACGCCTATTTTGAAAACCAGGTCTTCCCCATCCTGACGCCGCTTGCCGTCGACGCCGGCCACCCTTTCCCATTTCTTGGCAACCTGCGGCTCAACCTAATGGTTATGTTCAAGGAATCGCCGACAAGCCCGCAGCCATATGCATTTGTCGACGTGCCCTCGGTGCTCCCGCGTCTCATCCGGGTCATGGACGACAGGGATAGGAAGGAACACCACTTCGTGCTCCTCGAGGATCTGATCGGAGCGAACATCGGCAGCCTCTTTCCCGGCATGAAAATTACGAACTGCGTTCCCTTCCGTTTGACGCGCAACCAGGACTACGACCTCCACGAAGACACGGTAATGGATCTCTTGAAATCCGTCGAGGCGGAGCTCAAGGACCTGTCCAATAAGATCGCC
>DATESZ010000169.1:0-18721 GCA_035283845.1 Syntrophales bacterium
TTTCTTTTTTTTACTTTCCAGTGCCGCATAAATAATGGGTGCTAATATTATGGCAATGAAGATAACAAGAAAAATAACTTCTTTTAAGTCAAACATTTATATCACCCCTCCTCAGTAGGCATAAAAAAGGCCGCCATCCTAAGCATTTGCGTATGATGGCGGCCCGACCATGATAAATCCTCCAGAAATCCAAAGATTTCTGGACCCATTGTGCAGTATACCGTATTGTTGCGTATGCTCCCGCGTAGTTTTTTTAATATAATTCTTTTAATACTGTCAAGACTATTTTATCAGCATATCAATTATTTTTTCTTGACAAATAAGTAAACGCTGACTTACAATTCAGTCAACAAATGTTTACATGAGAGGCGAAAGAGAAGCTGAGGTTTTGTTATCATTGAGAAGAATATCTCTTCATAAAAGAGGGAAGAATAAAAAATTGTAAATGGGAGGGGAAAATGATTAGTATAAAGAGAAGCCGGGGTTTTATGATCTTTTCAATGGTGGTGATGCTCGTTTTCGTGTCCGGTTGTGCGAAGAAGACAGTCCTGAAAGAGGATAGTGTGTCGAAAGAACCACTGGTGGCCGCATCGGAACCTGTCGTTAAAGCGCCTGAAAAAAGCACGCTGCAAGACGATGAAGCCGAAAGGAAGCGTGCAGAACAAGAGCAGGCTGCACGGAAGCAAGCTGAAAGAGGACGAGCGGCAAGGGAATCGGCTTTCAATGCCCAGGCCGAAAAGGAAGCAGCGGTAAAGGGGGAAGCTACAAAGGAAGAAGGGCGATCGGAATCCGTAAAAAAGCCTGCCATCAATATTCCCCAGGAGATTAAAGAGCTTGCCGACATCCATTTCGATTTTGACAAATATAATCTAACGGATGAGGCGCGAGCATCCCTTCAAAAGAATACGGAGTTGCTGGCTAAAAATAAGGATGTCAAAATTGTCATCTAAGGTAATTGCGACGAGCGGGGTACGGCCGAATACAACCTGGCCTTAGGTCAAAGGCGAGCCGAGGCGGCGGCAAAATATCTCATTGACATGGGGATTGACGCCAAGCGGATAAAGACCGTGAGTTACGGTCTGGAACGTCCGCTGGATCCGCGGCATAATGAAGAGGCATGGGCAAAGAACAGAAGGGATCATTTTGTCGTTGCCGGGGTAATGACTATTTAACGAAACGGACAGAAAAGTCGCCTGCATTTACTTGCATGGCTGCACTTTCACAGCGGATGACTATCTCTGTAAAGGCCAGTTTACAAAGGCAAGGCGACTCGCTGCAAGGTGGCGATAAGTGGCCACAAGGCCGACGTTTACTTTTTAGAAGCGATTGAGCAAAGCTGTAAAGGAGGAGATCATGGTCAAACGCGCCATGAATGATGTTTCCAGGCAGCAGCAAATTGTTGATGCGGCGAGGAAATTAATCGTTAAATACGGAAGCGAACATGTGACCATCCGCAAGATCGCGAAGGAAGTAGGCGTTACGGAGGGTGCCATTTACCGCCACTTTCCCAGTAAAAAAAGCATCATGTCGCTTATGGCGGATCATATTGCCGATAATCTCCTGGGAGATATCAGCAAAGCCAAAGACATGGCCAGCACCAGACTTGAAACGCTGGACCTGACCATGAAAAACCACCTTTCCGCTATTGAACAGCGGCGGGGCCTCTCGTTTCGGGTTATTGCGGAAATTATCACCCAGGGCGACAAACAGTTGAATAAAAAAGTGGCAGAGACTATCGACAATTACATCGACGCCCTGCGAGACCTTCTCGCGCAGGGCGTCGCCTCCAGAGAAATCAGAGAGGGTGTCGATCTGCACAGGGCGGCGCAACTTCTTTTCGGCATGATCCAGGGCCTTGTGACCATTTGGACCCTTAACGACCGTAACTTTAGCCTCGTGGAGCGATATGAAGAGATCTGGAAGTTGTTTCTGTGCGTAATAACCGAGAAAGCCGGTTGACTTTTATCTCTGGTAACGGCTGAATCTCTCTCATATATTTCTCTTGCCGATAATATCAGTGCCATAGCATGAAAAAAAGATTAATAATCGAAGAGTCCGTCCTTTTTGTAAGCATCATGAAATGGGTGCTTCTGGCCACTTTAGCCGGAATTATTGTGGGTGCGGCGACAACGGTTTTTCTCCGCCTGCTTGCCTGGTTATCGGGGATCAGCGGCGGACACCCGTATTATTTCCTGCTTTTACCAGGTGCATTATTCGTCAGCTCGCTCCTGGTAAAATACGGTGCGCCCGACGCCAAAGGTCATGGGACGGAAAAGGTTATTGAGGCCGTTCACAAATGTGCTGGCAAAATCAGCCCGCTTGTTGTTCCCGTAAAGCTTGCGGCAACGCTTGTCACGCTGGTGCTCGGCGGCTCGGCGGGCAAGGAAGGTCCCTGCGCCCAGATAGGCGCCGGTCTCACTTCCGTCATGGCCGATCTGTTCCGGTTCGACGACGAGGACAGAAAAAAATTGGTTATCTGCGGCATCAGCGCCGGCTTCGCGTCTGTCTTCGGCACACCTATCGCCGGGTCAATTTTTGGCGTGGAGGTCCTTTTTATCGGCGCAATCAACTATGACGTCCTCTTGCCCTCTTTTATCGCCGGCATAACCGCCTATCATATATCGTCTTCTCTCGGCGTGACTTATTTTCATCAGGCGCTCACATTTAAGCCCCTGTTCACGGAAGCCCTTGTCTTAAGATTTGTTTTCGCCGGGATATTTTTTGGCGTATGCTCCGTCCTGCTGATCGAAATGCTGCGATTTGGAGAGAAAATCTCGCAAAAGCTGCGCCTTTGGGAACCCATAAAAGGAATAATTGGCGGTATGCTGCTGATCCTTTTAACATTATTATTTTCCACGCACTACCTGGGGCTGGGTTTGGACACCATCGAAAAATGCCTGCAAGGCGGCAATGTTCCCTGGTATGCCTTCCTTCTGAAGATGTTGTTCACTTCCATAACTCTGAATTTTGGCGGCAGCGGCGGCATCGTCACGCCAATATTTTTTATCGGCGCGGCCGCAGGTATTACCTTCGCCAATCTTTTAGGATGGGAAACTGCGGTATTTGCCGCTATCGGCTTTGTAAGCCTGCTGGCCGGGGCAGCCAATACACCCATTGCCGCCAGCATCATGGCGGTGGAGATATTCGGTCCCTCCGTGGCGTCCTATGCCTGCATCGCCTGCGTCATCAGTTTTCTCATGACCGGACATAGGAGCGTTTATCCTTCGCAGATAATTTCCATGAAAAAATCACGGTCGATCAATGTGGAAGTGGGCGGGGAAATCGGCAACGCGCGAGCAAAATACTTTCCAAGAAACAAAAGCCTTATATCGGTAATAACGGCAAAGCTTAAAAATGTAGTGGGATACATTGTTAAACCGCAATCCTGAAGGCCCCTCTTTTCCCCGTGAGGAGTTATTATGCCGGAAAATATAATGAAGAAAAACATAATAATGATGCTCATTATTATTAGTTGTGTGTCTGTTCTTACATCGCTTATGGGAAAGGCTGATGCTGGGGACATCATCTATGACAAAAACAAGCGTCTCCTGACGGTACATGCCGATACGACAAGCTTTATGGCTATTCTTCATGATGTTGAAGCCAAGACAGGTATAAAGATTACGATAGGCGGAGGCGTACCTGACAAATATATTACACTTCATGCGGAACAACTGCCCATAAGTGACATCGATAATTTACTGGATGAGTTTGGTCTCATTAACACTGCCTTCATTTACGATCAAAAGGGAAACATTTCTGAAATCATCATCCTGCCGGAAGGCAAGACGGCGACACAGGTATATCGACCAGCAAGAAGAAGAGGATATTAGTTTCGACCTTAAACAATTATTGCAGGATCCAGGCTGTACAGCAAATCTGGGGGAAAACGGCCGTGAACATTTGCGCAAATATTTCTTATCACCTGGCATATTAGTGATGATCTATTACTTTTCCTCTCCCTGAATCACCCTGGGAAAAATATTATTTATCTTAAAGGTAACTGGTGTAGAATATCTAATAATGGTTTACCGTCTCATGCTCTCGTATATTCTCGCAAAAGGCTGGCCGCCTTGTGGTGATAAGCAGGGATGACAACAAAGAAGGATTAACGGCACGTTACGGGTTATGTCACCCGGAAACCCATAACAAGGCCATAAGAACCTTGCGGTAGTTTGATATATGCTGTTCAATCGATTGGTACGAGACAAAATAAGCTTCCATCTTGCTATCCTGCTGGCCATAATTGCTGCGCTGACACTTTCCCTTCTATGCAGCGCCTCATATGCAAAAAAACTTGCAGTAAAATCGGAAGCGCCTACACAGTTCCCTGCACCGTTTCTTGCCCCGGTTAATTTTGATAATAAAACTCTTTTCCTTGTCCAGGCCAGGGTTCTTTCGTTCCCGCCACAGGAACGGGCGAAATTGATCGAGGAACGAATTAAAAGGCTGGCCGACAACCATCTGATACAGGTTGACAAGATAACGGCCTTCGACGGTGAAACAACCTCGGACGTCATCGGCGGTGATCTCATAATCATGTCCGTAACCGAAGAGGATGCGAAGGCGGCGGGCAAGAAAAGATCAGAACTGGCACGAGAATATGCCTTGATTTTGAGAAACGCTATCCGGGAGCAGCGGCAGTCATACAGTATGAAGGCAATTCTGACCGGCATTGTGTTAGCACTCCTGATGACGGCGCTTTTCGTCCTGGCCGCAATCTTCGTCAAGAAATTCTTTGTCAGTGGCTATGCCTTGATCGAATCCTGGAAGGGCGTTCACATCCCGGCCATTAAATACCAGAAACTGGAGCTCATCGGTTCGAATAAACTCGGGGACATCTTAATCAGAACAGCCAGGCTCATGTATTTCATCGTTATGCTGCTGGGTTTATACTTCTATGTCGCCTTAGTCCTGAGGTTTTTCCCGTGGACAAAAAACTTATCATTACAAATAATAGGTTACATTATAACGCCTCTTGCCATGATCAGTGATGCCTTCTACTCCTATATGCCGAACTTCTTTGCGCTGGCCGTTATCGTGCTGATCACGCGCTACGGTTTGAAGCTTGTTAAATTTGTTTTTACAGCGGTGGGTAAGGAAACAATTTCCTTTCCGGGATTTTATGCCGAGTGGGCGGAACCGACCTACGCCATCATCCGGTTCCTCCTTATTTCTTTTGCCGTCGTCGTCGCCTTTCCCTACATGCCCGGATCGAATTCTCCAGTCTTCAAGGGAATATCGATCTTTATCGGCGTTCTGCTGTCCTTGGGGTCCACATCTGCTGTAGCCAACGTGGTAGCCGGCGTTATCATCACGTATATGCGGGCCTTTAAAATAGGCGACCGGGTCAAAATATCCGAAGCCACAGGCGACATTCTGGAAAAGACGCTTCTCATCACACGCCTCAGAACGATAAAAAATGAAGACATCACCATTCCAAATTCATCCGTGCTTGGCAGCCATATCATCAATTACAGCTCCTCTTTTGCTTCGGGGTTGCCGCTGATCCTCCATACTGGCGTTACGATCGGCTACGATGCACCCTGGAGGAAAGTCCATGAACTTTTGCTTGCCGCTGCCGGGAGCACGGGAGGAATCCTTAATAGTCCGGCCCCCTTTGTTCTGCAGACGGCGCTCGATGACTTTTATGTCCACTACGAACTGAACGCCTACACGAATGAACCAGCGAAAATGGCAATCATTTATTCCGAGTTGCATCAGAATATCCAAGACAAGTTCAATGAGGGGGGTGTGGAAATCATGTCGCCCCATTATGCCAGCCTGCGGGACGGCAACAGGACGACGATTGCGGAAGATCATCTGCCCGGGATCTATACGCCGCCGCCTTTCATGGTGCAGCAGGTCAAGGACGAAATACATGAAAAAATTTGATACGGAAGTACGATTAAGCAGGGAAATGGGGCTGCTGGACGCAACCATGATCGGGGTGGGCGCCATGATCGGTGCGGGTATTTTCGTACTGATCGGGATTGCCGCCGGCGTGGCGGGCCCCGCGCTGATCGTGGCTTTTATACTGAATGGCCTTGTAGCGCTTTTAACTGCCATGTCCTATGCCGAATTGGGCTCCTGCTATCATGATGCCGGCGGCGGGTATCTCTGGGTCAAGGAAGGTCTTCCCAAATGGAACGGTTTTCTATCCGGCTGGATGAGCTGGTTTGCCCATGCCGTGGCCTGCAGTCTCTATGCGATAGGTTTTGGCGCCTATTTCGAGCATGTTTTTCGGGAGCTGGGCATAGTGATTCCACACTGGGAATTTCTGTCGCCCCAGAAGCTGCTGGCAGCGCTTTCAGCTATCCTTTTTGCCTACATCAATTTCCGGGGCGCCTCGGAAGCCGGCAAGGTAGGTAATCTTGTGACAATAACGAAAATAGTGATCCTTATAATTTTTATTGCTTTTGGCCTGGATGCGATGTTTGGCAGACCGGATTGGCAGTCTGCTTTTTCCCCTTTCTTTGCAAACGGTTACAGCGGCGTTTTTAAGGCTATGGGACTTACCTTTATTGCTTTTCAAGGTTTTGAGGTAATCGCCCAAAGCTCCGAAGAAATCAAAAATCCCAAAAAGAATATCCCCCGGGCGGTGTTTCTTTCTCTTTTAATCGTTATTCCTATCTACCTACTGGTAGCAGTAGCCGCGCTGGGATCGATACAATCCGGTTCGATGACGCCCTGGGATTATTTGGCTGCCCAAAAGGAACTTGCCCTCGTGGAAGTGTCGCGGCATTTTTTTGCCGGGGGGGGATTCATGATTATCTTTGGCGGTCTTATCTCCACAATGTCTGCCCTCAATGCCACTATCTACTCCTCCTCCCGTGTGGCCTTCGCCATGGGGCGGGATCGGAATTTCCCAAGTTTTTTCAGTAAGGTGCATGAAAAGAATTTTACACCTCACTGGTCGATTCTGATCTCTCTGTTTATCGTGGTATTCATGGCCGTCTCACTGCCCATCGAAGATGTGGCAAGCGCCGCCGACATTATGTTTCTGCTGCTTTTCCTCCAGGTCAACATCGCCATGATCAGGCTTCGCAAGAAACGGCCCGATCTGGATAGAGGATTTTGGGTGCCGCTTTTTCCGGTGCTTTCCATTACCGGCATCCTGCTGCTGCTTTTCCTGGCCCTATACATGTTCAATTACAGCTTGGTGGCTTGGATAATCACGGTCTTATGGATTTGCAGCGGGCTGGCCGTCTATAAAACCTATGCTTCCCACCGGGAGATTCTTCATGTACAAAAAGTCGAGGCGCTGGAACGCATCGAGCGGAAAAATTACCGCATTCTGGCCTGCCTTTCCAGCCCCAAAACGGCAATGAGCCTGACCCATGTCGCCTTTGCCATAGCAAAACAACATGCCGCCGAGATCATCTTTCTATACGTAAACGAGATACGGGAAGGCCAGCAACTCCGTGCCGGGTTAAAAGATGCGGATAGCGCCGGTTTGGATTTTGAAGGGTTGGTAAATATGGCCGCCAAATTAGGCATCCCGGCCCGTTCTATCATTCGGCTTTCCCATCGCATATCCCAGGGTATCGTTGACACTGCCACGGAGGAAAAATGCAATTTCATCGTCATGGGACGGCAGCAGAATCCGGATTTTTTCGATAGGGTTTTTTCATCTCTCATTGATGTGGTGATTCAGAAGGCGCCGGCAGAAGTGGCAATATTGCATGGGTCATTCAAGAGCGAAAAAATCCAAACCATCATGATACCTTTCAGTTCTAATATACATACCCGCCTGGCCATGGAAATCGCTCCGGCCCTGGCGGAGTACTTCGGTGCAGAATTGAAGGTGGCTGTCGTGATTGAGAAAAAAATGCCCAAAGAGGAACGGGAAAAAACGGTGAGCAGGCTCCGAGCCATGATGGAGGAATTCGGTTTGCCCCCTAATGTTGCCATAGTCAGGGAACGGGAGATTCTTCAGGGTATAGTCAATTTGTCCAGGGGAGCGGATCTTTTCCTTATGGGCGGCAAAACCGGTGATTTTATGGAATTGCTCCTCGCAAAATCGTTGACCCGCGAGATTGCAGAGAGCGTGCATTGTCCGGTGCTGTGGATAAAGGAATACGAGGAGCGGAAATCGTTTTGGACCACTCTGATCAAGGCAAGTACCCTCATAGGAGAACCTAATAATGAGTGAGAAATTACAGTCGGCTTTTATCGATCTTCTGGATAGATTTATATTATACTTTCCGCAATTGCTTGCAGGTCTCGCGCTGTTGATTTTTGGCTGGTTTCTGGCCTGGCTTGTCAAGCGTATGGTTATGCGCTTGGCAATCATTCTGAAACTCGAGTATATCCTGGCGCGGTCCCGCTGGAAAGTTGCTTTCCAAAAGGCCGATGTGCGCTTCGGATTCTATAACTTTTTAGGCAATGTGTTTTCGTTTATTGTTTTTCTTATTTTTCTCGATTTTGCCTTCATTACCTGGAATTTAAAAATATTGTCCGATTTCCTGGGGCAGATTATTTCCATTTTTCCCCGTCTTCTTACTGCCGCTGCTACCTTCGGGCTGGGATGGATCGCTGCCCGCTGGGCCGCCAATGGTTTATTAAGGACTTTGAGGGCAGGCAACATATCCTATGCGTCCGCCATCGCCCATTACGCACGCGTTATGCTGCTGGTACTGGCAGCAGCGATCTCTATGGTCGAGCTAAATATAGCGCGTGAAATAGTCTTGATCGGCTTCGCTGCAACCTATATCACCCTATGCACCATAGCTGTTGTCCTGTCGATAATGGTGGGCAAACGCATGATAAACAACCCGGAACAGGTGAATAAGCAAGAAAGTGCCGAAAACGAAGAAGTGAAATAATTCCGAAAAGTAACAACAGCTTATTTACTAAGGGGAGCAATTACGTCGTATTGATTCTTGTTGCCTTGGCCGCGGGGTTTGGTGGCGGACGTCCCTGACAAATATATCATTGACAAATAGAATGATAGTAAATAGTTTATTGTCGCTTTTGATGCTTGTAATAAGCTGCGGTTAATTGTTAAATAAATTCGTGGGTGGCTTCATTGATAAACATGTATAGATGCAGAAAAAGGGGACATCTAGTAAGTGAGATTTGTGAAGATGTCATCTGTGAATGGCGTCTCAAAAATGAAAATTTCTTAAATTGCACTTGGGTTGCCTGTAATTTTGGTCCTTTTACCCTGGAAGAAGTTGGCGAAATGATGGGCGTAACCAGGGAAAGGATAAGGCAGATAGAGGCCAAGGCCTTGAAGAAGTTACAGCATAAAAAAAGAAGGGAACAGTTGAAGGATTTTGCCTCACCGGATACGGACTGGGATAAACAGAACCCTATATAGTTTTGTTTTTTTTACGTTTTTTTAATTCTTCAAGAAATTCCATCATCTTATCTTGTCTCTCCGGTCTCGAGAAAAGAAGCGCCGTTAAACTGAATTCGATATCCAGAGCTGAATTTGTGTCGATTTGAGGAACGAGACGGGATATTTTTTTCACAGCCTCAATAGCCCTTCCCGACCTACCGGATAGTTCTTCCGCCATTGTTATAGCCTCTGCCATAAATCTGTCCGGGGAGACTACTTTATTAACCAGACCTATACGCAAAGCTTCTTTGGCTCCGATAGGCTCGCCGAGCATGGATATTTCTTTGGCTTTGGCTGTACCCACAAGTTCTCTTAAGGGGCTAAAAAGGGGATTCAGTCCGAATTTCAATTCGGGATGACCAAAAATTGCGCTTTCCGAGGCGATGATAATATCACACACAGTTGCCATGTTGAAACCGCAGCCAAGAGCTATCCCGCCTACAGCAGCAATCACAGGCTTATTGAAAGTGTATATCTGTTTCAGGAACTGACTGATCGATTTGAAATAATCGTCAATCTCATCAGCAGTCAGGGTCATCATTTCTTTGATGTCTATTCCAGCGGAAAATACATAGTCGCCGCCAGTAAGAATTACAGCCGAAGTATCACGCTCATCAGCCAATTCCGCAAAGCAGGCCTGCAGTTCTGCCCGCATGATTCCGCAAAGAGCGTTCATTTCACGAGGGCGATTCATGGCAACAACTGAATAGCCCATTCTTTTTTCTACAATGATGGAATTATACGTCATGGCGAGCCGTTGATTATGTTAAGTGCCATATTCGTAGATAAAATTAACCCCTTTAGGTGTTGACGAAATATTTTGCTTAACAACGGCAGCGAAAGTTGATGCCGCGTTCTGAAGAATGTAATCCCAGAAGGTTATGTTTTTCTTTCGTGAATACACGACCTCCGGCGCGCCTTTAATCCCTGCCATCTGCCCGGCGAGATTAACTGCATAATCCTTATCTCCAAGAATATCGATCAGTTTCAGCATTTGCGCCTGCCGGCCGGAAAAAACCCGGCCATCGGCGATCTTTTTAACCTCGTCTTTGGGAATTTTCCTGTCCTGTGTAATGACATCAAGAAATTGATCAAAAATATCGTCAACAAGCGCCTGTAATATACTCCTTTCATCGACCGTCATTTCTCTTGTTGGTGAACCGATGTCCTTATACTTGCCACTTTTGACAACCGATGATTTGAGTCCGATCTTCTTTAACAAGTCTTCAGCATTGGCAAAGTACATGATTGCAGAAATACTTCCCGTTAGTGTGCCCGGGTTGGCGACTATTTTATCGGCTGCACAGGCAACCATGTATCCCCCGGAAGCGGCGATAGAACCAAGAGATGCGACAACTTTTTTATGTTTTTTCAAGCCTTTTATAGCGGCATAGATTTCCTGGGCAGAGGCAACCTCTCCGCCAGGAGAATTGATCCTTATTACAACCGCTTTTATCGTTTTATCATTTTTAAATTCAGTGACTTGCTCCACTATCTCCTGAGAACTGGAGATGATTCCGCTGATTGATATGACGCCGACCTTGTCGTCCCTGGGGAAGAAAGGCATATTTCCCATAAGGGAACTGAGGCCGTACATTAATACAAGAAATCCCAGACCTGACAGGAAAACTAAGGATATGCCATAGATAACAGGGTGTTTTCTCATTTTATGAGGTAGGAGCATCCATGTATTGATTTCAATTATCAGCACTCACAATTCTTACATCCGCCAAGGCTTTCCCCAGATTGGATCCCACGCTTTCCCTGTTATTGATGTAATGGTTCACGGAGTGCGCTTCGGTTCCCGCTTCGCCATCTTTTACACTTAATCTGATCTTTCTGTTCTTTGGGTTGATGTTTTTAATCGTTGTTGAAATATTGTCGCCCACAGAATATAATTCTGTAATCGATTTAACTTTTTTGTTGCTTAGTTCCGAGATATGAACCAAACCTTCAATGCCATCCTCTATCTCCACGAAGATGCCGAAGTCAGTGATGTTGGTTACTTTTCCATTGATTGTGGAACCGGGAAGGTATTTGGAAGACAACTCTTCCCATGGATCCGTTTCTATTTGTTTCAATCCAAGGGAAAATTTTTCATTTTCCACATCCACGTTAAGAACCATTGCTTCGATTTCCTGTCCCTTAACAAAGATTTCCCCCGGATTAGTTACGCGCTGTTTCCAAGAGATATCGGATACGTGGATCAAGCCGTCTATTCCTTCTTCCACTCCTACAAAGATACCAAAATTCGTAATATTCCTGATTACTCCCTTGACGATACTTCCCTCGGCATATTTTTGTTTTATAGCCTCCCAGGGATTGGGAGTGGTTTGCTTTAAGCCTAAGGAGATTCTTTTGTTTTCCTGATTAATATCAATTACCATTACCTTGACTGTTTCTCCAACAGACAGGACCTTCGAAGGATGTTTAATTTCTCTCGTCCAGAACATTTCGGAAACATGGATAAGCCCTTCCACGCCTGGTTGAAGTTCGACAAAAGCTCCGTAATCGGCGATACTTACTATTTTTCCTTCAACAATTGAACTGATGGGATATTTTTCCGCAATCGTAAGCCATGGATTATCGGATAATTGTTTAAGCCCCAGCGAAACCCTTTCCTTTTTACAATCAAAAGAGAGGACTATTACCTTTATTCTGCTTCCCTTGCTAAAATGATCGGCCGGACGTGTAATTCTCCCCCATGATATATCAGTCACATGAAGCAGGCCGTCAATCCCCCCTAAATCGATAAATATGCCGTAATCGGTTATGTTTTTGACTACACCCTCTACGATCTTTCCTTCTTCAATGTTTTCAAGGGTATTTTTCTTTTCAGATTCTCTCTCCTGTTCCAATATCGCCCTTCTGGATAATACGATGTTGCTTCTTCTCCGGTCGTATTTTAGGACGCTGAAAAGCATCGTTTTACCAATGAATTTGTCCAGATCCCTGATAGGCCGGAGATCTACCTGAGAACCGGGCAGAAAGGCCAGCACCCCCACGTCTACAGAAAGCCCACCCTTTACTCTCTCCTTGACTATGCCTTTTACTGGTTTATTTTGTTCGCAGGCATTTTTTATTTCGTCCCATACTCTTATTTTGGCGGCCTTATCTCTTGATAAGACGAGATTGCCCTCATCGTCTTTCCTGTCAATCAATACCTCGACGTTATCGGTAATCGCAAAAGCGATGTCTCCTTTTTCATCTTTAAGTTCTCTGATGGGAATGTAGCCTTCCGTTTTCCACCCGACGTCTACCATTGCTACATCATTGGTAATTTGTACTATTTTCCCCGTTATTATTTCACCAAAACGGACATCCTGCAGACTCTTTTCATAGAGGTCCTTAAAACTAAAATCCTGTTCGTCCACTAGCGACTGTTTACCCGATGCCACTGTTGCTGAATTATCATTGTCTGAATCATGCTGTAAAATAGAGTTATCGTTGTTGACCATTAAACATGCACCCCCTGAGATTATGAACGCTTTATAAACGCTTAGAAAACTAACATATTTATAATAAAATATCAAGATAATAAAGAAGTATTTTAATTAATTAAATATTGCCTTCTTTTAATGATTCCGTCTTAAAGATCAGATCAGTAATTTTATCCACAACCTCATCAACAGTCATGTCAGTGGAATCGATAATAACCGCCGTTTCAGCAGGCTTCAGAGGCGCTATCTCGCGCTCTTTGTCCTGTTTGTCCCTGACAATAATATCTTTTTCAATCTGCTCGTAGTCAATTTTATCATTACATGCTATAATCTCGCTGTAACGGCGTTTTGCCCTTTCGGCTAACGTGGCATCAAGATAAAACTTGTAATCTGCACCAGGAAAGACCACTGTTCCCATATCTCTGCCTTCGGCTACGATTCCTCCTTTGACGCCTGCCTCTCTTTGCAGGGAAAGTAATGCCTGCCTGACACAGGGGCGAGCGGATACGGTTGAGGCTAACATACTGATTTCCTGGGTTCTTATCTTGTCTGTTACATCTTCGCCTCCTACAAATATACACAATCGGCCATCCTTGTGTTGCATGCGGATGCTTATATTGCCGCCCATCCGGGATAACCCTTCATCATCATGTAATATTCCTTCTTTTTTTGCTTTATAGGCAAAAGCCCGGTAAAAGGCGCCCGTATCAAGGTAAAGATAGGAAAGCTTTGCTGCCAAAGCTTTGCTTACGGTGCTTTTCCCGGCGCCGGCAGGACCATCGATGGTGATTACAAGTTTTTCCGCCATATGGTCGATCTCCTCTCCTTCTTTAAGGGATATTGGCCTTCAGCCTGGCAAGGTTCGCTTTTGCATCATGATAATCTTTTTTCAGGTAGAGGGCCAAACGGAACTGGTAAGCGGCCTCTGCGATTTTTCCTTTAAAGGCCAGTGCTACGCCTGCGTTATTGTGCAATTCCGGATCACCTACTATTAAGGAAAGAGCCCGGCGGTAATGAAAAAGCGCCTTGTCAATCTCTCCCATGCGCATGAGAAGGTCCCCAAAATTGCGGTGCGCATGGCCATAATCCGGTTTAGCCTTCAGGGCTTCTGTAAAGTGCCGTTTCGCCTGTGCATAATCCCCTTTGACAACCATGGCATTACCCAGATTATTATGGCTTACCGCGTATGTCGGTTTAAAATCGAGAGCTTGTAAATAATGGTAAACAGCCCCATCCACATCTCCCTTGTCCATTAATACAGCTCCCAGATTGTTGTGCGCCAGGTAATTCCTGGGAGCCACGGCGCAGGCATGACGGAAAAGGGTTTCGCTGTCTCGCCAGTACGATGCCTGACGCCAAGAAAACGCCATCAGTGCCAACAGGATACCACTGACAAAGAGAGGAAGAATTATATTACGCCCGGGCAACCGCTGGAGGAACTCAGGTATGCCCCAGCTAATGATAATAAAAATGCCCACCAGGGGAATATAGGTATAGCGGTCGGCCATGGCATGAGAACCTACCTGAATCAGTCCGCTGACGGGCAGGAGCGTACCAACATACCAAAGCCAGCCCACCGCCAGATAGGGCCGCCGTTTCGACCAACGAAGGGCAAAAAAAGAAATGCCCAGGAACAGCAGGGCCGCAATCATCACTTTGGACAGGGGCAAATGTCCGGGGTGGGGGTAGAAGACCGCAAGATCAATTGGCCATAACATCTTCATCAGGTAGTTCATATAAGAGACAAGGGCGTTCCCCAGTCGGACCGTTAGGGGAAGGGAGCTCAACGACGTCAGGGCGCCGGCCTCCCCTTCCGAAAAAACGGTAATGATGCCTGCTAACAAAGCCATGATCAGCAGGGGGACCTTCTCCAAAAGCAGAAAAGGCAGAGGCGCCTGAGATCCGCCTTTTCCATCCGGCGACCTCGCAGTTAGCCATGCCCCATTATCTCCCCTCTTGCGGGCAAAACTTCTCATAGGCCAGAAATCCAGAAGCAGCAAAACAAAGGGAAGTGTCACCAGCATCGGTTTAGCCATTAAGCCTAAGATAAAGAAGAAAATCACCGCCAGATAGCGGCTAAGACCGGGACGTTCAACATAGAGAACGTAGGCCCCCGTAGTGAGCAGCCAGAAAAAGGCGCTGAGGACATCTTTCCGCGCCGCTACCCAGGCCACAGCTTCTACATGGAGTGGATGCAAAGCAAAAAGAGCTGCTACAAAGCCGCTTTGCCAGGGGGCTTTGGTCATGCGGAGGAGGATGAAAAAGAGGAGTATCGTATTGGCCAGATGGAAAAGCAGACTTGTCCAGTGGTAACCCCCGGCGTTATCGCGGAAGAGCTTATGATCAGCCATCAGGGAAAGCCAGGTGAGCGGATGCCAGAACCCGGCTTCGATGCTGGTAAAAGCGTACCGCAGGCTCTCAGCGGTCAGCCCCTGCAGCACATGGGGATTTTTCGTGACATACACCTCTTCATCAAATCTGATGAATTCATGATGCTGCACCTGCCAGTAAACGACAAGGGTAGACACGATCAGAAGCAAGGAGATAAAAATGTTAATTTGCCGAGAATCTTTATCCATCTAACCCCCATGCCCGGGTCGGGCATAACGAAGGATGAAAATCACCCCCACCCCTCCCTCCCCCGTCGAGGGGGAGGGATACAGGGAGGGGGTATTTTCATATAAACCTGACTGAAGCAAATGATGAAGGCATGGTAAAAACCATTAAAAGTTAAACAGGCGAACCGTCCTGCTGGGAGTTTCATGCTATAAGGAACCGCAACAAAATTCCATTTATTTCTATCACGATTATATGGTAACTTCGATGCTAATAGTCCGGTAAAGCCCGTTATGCAAAAATATCAGATGAAAATCATCATTTGTCTGCTTCTTGTTATCGTCACGCTCACCGCATACTGGGCTGTGCAGTCCTATGATTTCGTCACCTTCGACGATCCCGTCTATGTCACGGAAAACCATCATGTTCAGTCGGGATTAACCTGGAACAACTTAAATTGGGCTTTATTATCCACGGAGGCAGGATTCTGGCATCCGTTGACCTGGATGTCGTTTCTTATTGATTTTGATCTATATGGATTAAATCCCGGCGGTTATCACTGGACGAACCTGCTGTTGCATATTGCCAATACCCTGCTGGTTTTCCTTGTCTTCATGCGCATGACGACGAAGCTATGGCAAAGCGCCGTCGTTGCCCTGCTCTTTGCGCTGCACCCCTTGCATGTAGAATCGGTGGCCTGGATTTCTGCGCGGAAAGATGTTTTGAGCACCTTCTTCTGGCTGTTGACGATGCTGATCTATATTGAATATGCAGCTCATGGCGGGAAAAGAAGGTATGCCTTGACCATGCTCGCCTTCATATGCGGTTTAATGGCCAAACCTATGCTCGTCACCCTGCCCTTTGTCCTTTTGCTGGTAGACTACTGGCCTCTTGGTCGTTATCCGGAACATTTCAGCGATCATCGTAAGGTAATGAAGTTGATGATGGAAAAGGTTCCCTTTATTATTTTAGGAATCGCTTCCATCATCCTGACTTTCTTTGCCGAAAAGCAAGTCGGCGCCATAAAATCTCTGGACACATTTCCCTGGGATATACGCCTGGCGAATGGCCTCATTTCCTATACGCGTTATTTAGGGAAAACGCTCTGGCCCAGTGGACTGTCCGTCTTCTATCCTCATCCCGGCATGTGGCCGTTTGAGCTTGTGATTTTATCCGCGTCCCTGCTGGGTTTTATTTCCCTGCTTGTCTTTGAGCTGCGGAAAAATTATCCCTATCTGATTGTCGGGTGGCTCTGGTACCTAATCGTTCTGACGCCTGTCATCGGCATCATTCAGGTAGGATTGCATGGGTCGGCAGATAGATATACCTATGTTTCCATGCTGGGCATCTTCCTGATGGGCGTTTGGGGCGCGGCCGACATTCTCGATAAGCGCCGCTGCCCGAAGATGTTCGCCAAAGTTATTATGACAGCGATGACTTTATTGCTGATTATTTTGACAAGACAACAAGCATCTTACTGGCAGAACAGTGTTACACTCTATAAGCGAGCCATAGCTGTAACGAAGGACAATTATGTTGCTTTGAATAATTTAGGCGCGGCATTGCTATCTTCAGGCCAGCCGGCAGAAGCCCTGGAAGCGATCAATTCCGCCTTACGTCTAAAACCGGATTTCGCCCAGGCCCATAACAATATGGGCATTGCCTATCGCCTCTCCGGTCAACACGAAGCGGCAGTCAAATCATTCCTGAGGGCCATTGAGATCAAAAAAAATTTTGCCGATGCTCATTATAATCTGGGAATTGCATATTTTAACATGGGCAACGTTGACGCTGCCATCAGGGCATTCAGAAAATCTTTGGAATTGCATCCCCTGCAGGCGGTTCGTGTGCATATTGATCTGGGCCTGGCTTTGGCCCGTCAGAATAATTTGCCTGAGGCTGTGTCTGAGTGCCATAAAGCCCTGGCATTAATGCCAGGCTCTGCGGAGGCGCATAATGTCCTGGGGATGCTGCTGGCGCAACAGGGAAAATATCGCGAGGCCATGCAGCATTATGTCCAGGCGGTGGAAAGTAAACCGGATTTTGCCGACGCATATAATAATATGGGAATTATTCTGGCGCTGTTCAGCAAGCATCAGGAAGCGGAGATTCTGTATAAGACCGCTTTGAGAATAAGACCGGGCTATAAGGATGCGGAAAAGAATCTTCAAGTTCTGCAGGGTAAAATAAAAAGGGAAAGACGCTGATGAAGAGTTAATGTTTAGGCGCTGGGAATAATTACACTAATATTGGAGGGGATGAAACCATGATCATTGGTGTTCCGAAAGAAATCAAGGCCGACGAAAACCGGGTTGGCCTTTTGCCGGGAGGGGCTGAACAGATGGTTGCGGCAGGGCATCGCGTCCTGGTGCAGGCTGGCGCAGGACTGTCCAGTGGAGTCGGAGACGAGGACTATCTGCATACCGGAGCCCGGATCGTGGACGATCCGGCAATGATATATGCGGAGGCGGACCTTATCATCAAGGTCAAGGAACCTCTTTTCCAAGAATACAGTCTGATCCGTTCGGGGCAAGTGGTCTTTTGTTATTTCCATTTCGCAGCCGACCGAGCTCTCACTGAAGCGATGCAGGCCAGCCAGGTTGTCGCAATTGCCTATGAAACCATACAGCGTGCCGATGGGAGCCTTCCCCTCCTGATTCCCATGAGCGAAGTGGCTGGCCGGATGGCCGTCCAGGAGGGGGCTAAATATCTTGAGAAGCCGCTTGGCGGCCGGGGGATCCTTCTGTCCGGGGTGCCGGGTGTTGCACCGGCAGATGTCGTAATACTTGGGGGTGGCGTTGTGGGAAGCGGCGCAGCACGGATTGCAGCCGGGATTGGGGCTAATGTGTTCATCCTGGATGTGGACCTGAACCGTCTACGATACCTGTCGGAAGTTATGCCCCCTAATGTAACCACTCTGATGTCTAATCCTTACAACACCAAAAAGCTGGTCGTCTCGGCGGACCTGCTGATCGGGGCCGTGCTGATCACCGGCGCCAAGGCCCCCAAACTGGTGACCCGGGAGATGGTCCGGACTATGAAGGAGGGTGCAGTCCTGGTGGATGTGGCGGTGGATCAGGGTGGATGCGCTGAGACAAGCCGTCCGACTACCCATGCCGATCCGACCTATGTCGTCGACGGTGTCATTCACTATTGCGTCACGAATATGCCTGGGGCGGTTCCCCGAACATCTACGTTCGCCTTGACGAACGCCACCTTCCGGTATGCGTTGGAAATTGCGAATAAGGGGTGGGAGTCGGCGGTTCGGACGAACCAGGAGATTGCCGCCGGCGTCAACATGGTGAAAGGAAAGGTGACCCATCCCGGTGTGGCCGAAGCATGGGATATACCATTAACGCTTCTGACCGATATTTGATTT
>DATESZ010000170.1:0-4703 GCA_035283845.1 Syntrophales bacterium
GATTGTCTCGGCTGAATACGCTTCCTTTCGGGAAGATAAAAAAGAGGCCTACGCCACCCCCCTCATCCGTTATTGGGAACTGAGGTGCATCCTCTGCGGCCGATGCTACCGCGCCTGCCGCGAGGTTTCGGGAAGGAACGCTATAGATATAACCGGCAGCGGCATCGATTCCCGGGTTGCCCCTGCCGATGCCGACGACTGCATTTCCTGCGGCGAGTGTCTCTCCCTCTGCCCGGTGGGCGCGCTCACGGAAACCCTCAGTCCGGTGAAAAGCAGAGTCTGGCAAAGCGAAAGAACAGATACCACCTGTCCTCATTGCGGCTTCGGATGCACGTTGACGCTGAACGTGGTTGACGGGAGCTTCATCAGCAAGGTTGTCAGTGAGGCAAACCTTCCTCCCAATTACAACTCTCTTTGCGTCCGGGGGCGCTTCGGTTACGATTTTGCGGGCCGCGAGGCAAGGTTGACAGAAGCATGGCAAAGGATCGATGGCGAGAAAAGGATACTGGAAAGGGAACAGGCACCGGAGATAACGGCAGAGAAACTTAGGAGGCTTTCCAACGAGGGGAAAGGCATCGGGTTTATCGCTTCACCCCGGGCAACCAATGAAGAATTATTTCTGATTTCCCGGATCGCGGCAATCTTCAAAAAATCCCGCGTTGCCTCTTCCGCCTTCTACCATACGGGAAAGGTGGCCGCCGCTTTCCGGAAAATGGGAATAAGTGCCGCATACTGTTACGACAGTCTTCTCACCTGTAAAACAATCATCGTCGCGGGCGCCGATCTCCTGGTCAACAATCATCTCCTGGCCAACAAAGTGCGGGAAGCGGTCAAATTGAAGGGCGCACGAGTCATCGTCGTTGACCCCCTTCCCAGTTCGCTCGCCCGGATAGCCAGCGCCCATTTGAAGGTTACGCCCGGACGGGATGCACTGCTGTTCAACGCCCTTTCCCTCAGGCTGATCAAAGAGGGCAAATACGATAAGAAGGCGGAAGCCCTCGAGGGATTCGCCGGATTGAGACAGGCTCTCCTGGAGGAAAACGGGGATGGCCGCCTTACCTCGAGCGGCGCGGAAGCGGACATAATTGATAAGGCCTACGATCTGATCAGGGACGAGGAAAATATCGGGGTTATTTTTGCCTCCGGCATTACGGGCAGTGAAGAAAGCCTGGATGCGCTCTTAAATTTTTGCCTTCTTAAGGGTCTGAACGGGCGGGGGCTTATCATGCCGGCCTCCCCCCAAGCCAATGCCTGGGGAGCGGTCTCCATCTTTGCGGATCTTGTGTCGCCCGATGAAGTGCTCCTCGATTCCGATATTTTCGGGATTTTACTCTACGAAGAAGACCCGTTCCACTATCTGAACGGAGAGATGGTGAAAAGGGCTCTCGGTGAAAAGGAATTCTTGGCGGTGTGCGATATTCTACCGACTTCCGTAATGGACTTTGCGCACCTGGTCTTACCATCCGCCGGCTTCGCTGAGAAGGAAGGCTCTTATATCTCCGGCGACGGCAGGGTCAGGGCAGTAAAGAAGGCCTGCCGGGGCGCATCGGCGGGATATGAATTTCTGGAGGGACTTCTTAACCATTTAAGTGGAAAACGTCACATCAACCAGTCTGAGATAAAAAGCGAACTCCGGCAGCAGGGGATTATACGGGAAAGCGGCGACGGAGAAGAGATATTGGCAATTGCCGGCGGTAAAGAACGGTTTGCCGTAAGGCTCTCAGGGACGCCCGTTGGGTTGCCCCTATCCGAGGAAGCCGGGAAATACCGTCTCATCCTCCGTGACCTCTTCATGAGCCACCATCTTTTTGACAAGGATGTCTACGGGAAAGGCATAGCCCGGGTGCAGGATGATCTTTTATGCATCTCGCCCGTGGATGCGGCGGCCCTTACCGTCGCCGACGGGGACAGTGTTTGCGTGGAAAGCAAGAGCGGCGCCGTGACCCGGCCGGTGGTGATAAAAGCCGGCGTGAAAACGGGCGTTCTTGAGTGCTTACTTTTCCGGAAACGCAGTGAGATGCTCGCCCTTTCGTCACAGCCGGCAAAGATGATAGAGGTATCGATAAAAAAGGCCTAACTCCAACTCAATATTTAAGGTTTCCAATATGGAACTATTTTATTTTCTCCTGGAAATAGTGATAAAAAATCTGGTCGTCGTTACCTGCCTGATGCTCTTTGTCGCCTATCTCACCCTGGTGGAAAGGAAATTCTTAGGCTATCTCCAGGTGAGACTGGGACCCAACCGGGTGGGCCCCTGGGGTTTGCTCCAGCCGATTGCGGACGGTATCAAGTCCTTTGTAAAAGAGGACATCATCCCCATCAACGCCGATAAGCCGGTTTACGTTATCGCTCCGATAATCTCCTTCGTTACCGCCCTTTCCATGTTTGCCGTCATTCCCTTTGGAGAGAGCATTACCCTCTTCGGGCGGGAGATCAGGCTGGTAATCGCCGATGTGGACATCGGGATTCTATATGTTTTTGCCATGGGCACGCTTGGGGAATACGGCATAGTTCTGGGAGGCTGGTCTTCGGGCAACAAATACGGCATCTTAGGAGCGCTCCGGGCCGCCGCACAGATGATCAGTTACGAAGTCGCTCTGGGTTTGATCGTCATCGGAACGATTATTCTTGCGGGCTCCCTGCGCCTTACCGAGATAGTGGAGGCGCAAAGAGGCGTGTGGTTTATAGTATATCAGCCCTTTGCCTTTCTTTTGTATATCGTGGCCGCCTTAGCCGAGATAAACAGGACGCCTTTCGATATGCCGGAATCGGAAAGCGAACTGGCCTGCGGATTCAATATCGAGTACAGCAGCATGAAATTCGCCCTTTTCATGATCGCCGAATACGCCCATCTGGTAACGGTGGCCGCCATGACCGTGACGCTGTTTCTCGGCGGCTGGCTGGGACCGGTGCTGCCGGGGCCGGTGTGGTTTTTAATCAAGACTTTCTTGATGGTCTTCTTCTTCATCTGGGTAAGGGGCACTTACCCGCGGATGCGCTATGACCACATCATGAAATTCGGATGGAAGTTTCTCTTTCCGGCGGCCCTTGCCAACGTGGTGGCAACGGCCTTCATCGTGGCGCTGAGATAGGTGATGGATATGATAATTCCTCTGCTGAAAGGCCTGAGACTTACCTTAAAGATGTTTTTTTCCAAACCCGTTACGATACGCTATCCGGAGGAAAAAAGAAGCATATCGCCCCGCTGGCGGGGTATGCATTATTTCGAAAAAAATGAACAGGGAGAAACTCTCTGTGTGGCCTGCGGCTTATGCGTCGTCGTCTGTCCCTCGCGCTGCATTACCTTGGAAATCAGGGAAAGGGAAGACGGTTCCCGTTATCCCGGCAGATATGAAATCAACGCCCTGAGATGCATATTCTGCGGCTTCTGCCAGGAGGCTTGTCCGGTAAATGCTATAAAACTTGGCCAGGACTACGAATATGTTCGTTACGCAAGGAAAGATTTTCTGCTGACCAAGGAGATACTCCTTGCTTCTAACACCCACGCCCGTGATTTCGGGCAAAACGAAGCATGAAAATCACCCCCCCCCCTCCCTCACACTCGACGGGGGAGGGAGGGGTGGGGGTGATTTTCGTGTAAAAGGATAGGAGATGGATGCAATAGGATTCAAGTTTATACTGTTCATCATTACGGCGCTGGTCGTCATCGTTTCTTCCGTGCTTATGGCCACGAGAAAAAATCCTATTCACAGCGCCCTGTGGATGATCGCCACTTTCTTTGCCATGGCCGTCATTTACGTCCTGCTCAACGCCCAATTTATTGCCGTGGCCCAGGTAATGGTGTATGCTGGCGCAATAATGATGCTGATCCTATTTGTCATCATGCTGGTAAGCATGGAAAAGGGCGACGAGGCTGAAACTGATAAATCGCCCCGGCGATCGGGGAAAAAAATTGCCTGGGCCCTTATTACCCTTATTTTGTTTGCGGAATTACTTTTCGGCCTGCTGTTTTACGGGATGACGGGAAGGGTCGGCGATTATCCCCCCGACCTGGTAAGCAATATTGGTAATGCAAAAACCGTCGGTTCCCTGCTGTACGGCCAGTATCTCTTTCCCTTTGAGATTGCCTCGATCCTGCTGCTCGTGGGCATCGTGGGCGCTGTCGTCATCGCCAAAAGGAACAAATGATAGATAGAATTCAGAATCCAGGAGTCAGAACTCAGAATAATAAATTCCTCTAAAAAGGGATAGAAAAAGAAGGCCCCTTTGCAAAAGGGGGAAACAAACAGGAGAAAGAAATGTTTCAGGAAATCCCTTCCGGTTTATGTTTTGCCTTAAGCGGCGTCATTTTTACGATCGGGGCGATCGGTGCCATAACGAGGAGAAATATGATCGTTATCTTCATGTGTATTGAACTTATGTTAAATGCGGTTAATCTGGCATTCATCGCCTCCGGCAACGCGCTTTCCTCCATGGACGGGTCCATATTCGTTTTTTTCATCATGACCGTTGCCGCCGTTGAGGCCGCCGTGGGTCTGGCCATCTTCGTCATGGTTTTCCGCCTGCAGGGAACGGTGAATGCTGACGAAGTAAATTTACTGAAGGGTTGAGGTCTTTATGGCTGATTATATATGGCTGATACCATTTTTTCCGGCGCTGGGATGCGTCATCAACAGTTCCTTCGGAAGCAGGACTTCCAGGACCTTTGTCGCCTGGGTCGCCTGCCTTGCCCTATTTTTCTC
>DATESZ010000171.1:0-19908 GCA_035283845.1 Syntrophales bacterium
CATCTTTTGGTATTTCTCGCCATTGAGATTTCAAGCGGAGATGGGCCTTTTATTATGTATAGTGTTGATGATGAATACGTTGGGGGCTATGTTTTTGCTCCCCACCATTATCTTCCTCACCAAACCAAGGTTTGTGACTAAAGGGATTTGACAGGGAAGTGATAAAGATATAACTATTGAAATTGTTAAGGGTTTTTTAATATTTGCCAAAAAAGCGCTTTAAACGATAAACATGAGGAGGGGGGAAAATGAAAAAGATGAAGAAGATTGTATTTCTGGCAACTCTTGTAATCGGTTTTTGCATGTGTGGAAAGAATATTGCTTTAGGAGACGAGTTGATAGATAAGAACAATTGGCAGAAGGTGCAAGATACTCTCCTTCATACGCGTCTTTTAGAAGATGTTAAAAAGGGCATTTACACCGTCAACATTGTCCCTGCCACACCCATGAGGATACCAAAATACTTTGACGAGCTCACTCGAAAAAATGCCGGCATAGCAAAGTTAACTCCAGCGGGACACCTGCCAAACTCTCAATATAAAGGAGGCTTTCCCTTTCCTAATATAGATCCGAAAGATCCCCAGGCAGGTAAGAAGATAATGTGGAATTTCGTTTGGAGGTATCAAGGTGACGACTTCTCAATTGAAAATGATAGGTACTGTTATGATAATTTAAATCGAAAGGTGGATGCTGGAATAAGCGCGTCTATTTTGCGGGCAGTAGGAAGGGGCAAAATTCCCCCAATCCCTTCTATTCCCGGTGATGAAGATCTGGAAATATATTGGATGACTATAAATACCTATCCCCGTGATGCAAGCGGAACAGTAACCCTGGCTCTACGGCCCAACGACCCAGATAAATATGATAACATGAGTAGATTCTTTCCTTCGGTGAGGAGAGTAAGACGCCTCCCGTCTACAGAAAGATATATGGCCTTGCCTCCCACTATTTTTATCTTTGACGATACGCTGGGTTACTCAGGCAAGATAACCCATTTCACTCACAAGCTTGTGGGAGAGAAAAAGATATTGGTTCCTGCCCATATTCCCCTTCCACCATTTAGATACGATATGAGGCCCGGATATCCGTTTGCCCGGGGTTTTGATTTCGAGTTAAGGGATTGTTGGGTGGTGGAAGAGGTAGCGAGGCCCGAGATATATCCCAAATATGCCTATGGCAAAAGACTGTTTTATATAGACAAAGAGTCTTGGGGCTTCGATTTTATCAGAATATATGATAGGAAGGGAGAATATTGGAAGGAGTACAGCGTTACCTATTCTGATCTTAAAACTAATGAAGGAGAGACTGTTACGACGCTGTCCGGAAATTATGGTTGTTACGATTTACAAACTCAGCATACAACGGTCTCGATGGCTACGTACATTGCGCATGATCTTGGCCTTAGCCGGGAGGACTTTGGCATCGATAAATTGTTGACGATTTCAAGAATGGGGAGAGTGCGAGTAAAATAGATAAACGGACATCATATAGTCAAGTCACGGCTGTCCGATCGGGTTTGATAAATGGTTTATCTGGCTAAGCATTTGCTGACAAAAAAATAAAAGGAGGTATGATCATGGCATTTGCAGATTTAAGGGAATGGATAGATCGGCTGGAGAGTGACGGCGATTTGAAAAGGGTTTCAGCAGAGGTAGATTGGAACCTGGAGATGGGTGGTATAACCAGAACGGTGATGGACAAATACGGTCCGGGACTTCTCTTTGAAAATCTCAAGGGTTACAACAAAAAAGAGAGCAGATGTAAAAAACTGGCGACTGCCATGATGGCAGCGCCCAGAAGGCTTTCTTACTTATTAGATCTTCCCCGTGATACCTCCATGGGAGCAATGATAAAGGGGCTTAAAGAGAAGTTACAAGAGAGAATAAAGCCTACACTGTTGAGCACCGGTCCAGTTAAGGAGAACATCCTGAAGGGGAAAGAGATAAATCTGTATGACTTTCCTGCGCCTATCTGGCACCACAGAGATGGAGGAAGATACTTCAATACATCGTGTGTAGTGATAACTAAAGACCCCCAGACGGGTGGTGTAAATCTGGGCACCTACAGAGGGATGGTGCTTGATAAGAATAGAATTGGGGTTTACCTCTCACCGCAGCAACACTGGGGGATGCATTATCAGAAATTCATAGAGATGGGAAAACCTATGCCTGTTGCAGTGGCGATCGGCTTAGACCCGGTAGTAAGGTTTGTAGGTTCAATTCCATTCTCCTATGATGTATGCGAATATGACGTGGCAGGAGCATTAAGGAAAGCCCCTGTTCAATTGGTAAAATGTGAGACCGTGGACCTGGAGGTGCCGGCCAGTGCTGAAATCGTAGTAGAGGGGACCATATCGCCCGATCCTAAGAGCTGGGCTATGGAAGGGCCCATGGGGGAATATACAGGATACTATGGGGGGGTGGCCTCGCTTAAACCTGTAATAGGGGTAACATGCTTGAGCCACAGGAATGATCCTATTTTTGAGTCGGTATGCGAGGGCTGGGGGCCAGGCCATCCTAACGAAAGCGCCGTGTTTATGCAACTTTCCGGTTCGGCCATCTTGTGGAACGCTTTAGAGCGTTCAGGTGTCCCCGGTGTCCTCGATGTGTATCTATTGCCGGCAAGCCGTCATGCAACAGTGGCCGTAAAGATCCACAAGACATACTTTGGCCAGGCAAAACAGGTGGCAGCCGCCTTGTGGGGTTGCAAAATCCCTTACTGGGCAAAGCATGTGATGGTGGTGGATGATGATATTGATATCCACGACTTTGAGGCCCTGGAATGGGCTTTTGCCTACCGGGTAAATCCCGATCCGGCCGGCAATGACCTGGTAGTATATCCCGGCACCATGGGTTCCGCCATCGACCCGAGCACACCGGTTAAAGAAAGGACAATCATGGGTAAAACCATGGCCAAATGGAACAGATTGTTAATAGACGCCACCAAAAATTGGGAACTGGAGCCTCAGGAACAGTATGGTGGAGATATCTATCCACCTGTATCCTTTGAAATTTCACCGGAGACACAAAAATTGATTGACAGCAGATGGAGCGAGTATAAGATTGACCTATAAAGCATCCTCTGTTGCCCCAGCTTTAAGCTGATTCCGGAACTTGGCCCATTGAAAAAGAGGAATAGGGAAATGGCATTTAAAGATCTGAGAGAATTTTTAGACAAGTTGGAAAAAGAGGGAGAGGTAAAAAGGATCGGCGCTGAGGTGGATTGGAATGATGAGATTGCGGCCATAGGCCAGGAGGCGGCAAAAAAGGAGTTGCCTGCATTGATCTTTGAGAATATCAAGGATTATCAGGACACCCCTGGTAGAAAGGTCCTTTTCAATGTCCTGGGCACCTACCAGCGAATAGCCTTGGCCCTTGGATTGCCAAAAGATACTCACATTCGAGAAATAATGAGTGTATGGAGAGAAAGGACCAAGAATCCCATAAAGCCAATTTTGGTCAGCACCGGCCCTTGCAAGGAAGTAGTTAAAAAGGGTGATGATATAAATGTACTTGATTTTCCTATACTTAAACTGCACCCCAAGGATGGAGGGCGATATATCCATTGGTCTGTCTGCATAACCAAGGATCCGGAAACAGGATGGGTGAATGCAGCGATGTATAACAGCATGATATTTGATAAAAAAACAATCAGCACCTCTCCTATCCGAACCCAGCATATGGCTATTCATGCAAGGAAATATGAGGCGATGGGAAAACCCATGCCATTTGCCATTGCCATCGGATGCGAACCGGTAACTTCAATGGTAGGTACTGCTCCATTTCCGATGGGGGTTAATGAATTTGATATGGCCGGCGGTCTTAGGCAACAACCCGTAGATTTGGTGAAGTGTGAAACAGTGGATCTCGAAGTCCCGGCAACGGCAGAGATAGTTATCGAAGGATTGGTAGATCTTGATCCTAAAAATTTCAGGCCCGAAGGCCCCTTTGGACGATATAGCGGATACTATACCTCCGTATGGTCTACGAACATGGCCCCCGTGGTTAATGTCACTTGCATTACTCATAGAAAAGACCCTATTTTTGATGCCGATAACAACCCCGCCAGATTCTATGGCGCTATAAAAGTTTGCACCATCACTCACAGCGCCGGCGTCTGGGATGTTTTAGAGGAATCGGGTATAAAAGCAACCGGGGTGTGGACCGATGGTTCTGCCCATTGGTCAAACATATTTGTCAGTATAGATAAGAGTAACTATGGGGAGGCAAAGCAGGTCGCTGCGGCAATATGGGGAGGAAGACTTTCGGCAATGAAAGGCAAGTACGTGGTTGTAGTGGATTCCGATATAGATATTTTTGATTTTAGAGAAATTAATCATGCTATAGCCTTCAGAACCAGGGGGCAGGAAGATATAGTAATCTTTCCTAACACTATGGGGTCTGCTTTAGATCCCGGGATTCATCCTGATTCGAAGGCAGAGACGATTATGGGTAAGTGGGACAGGGTGCTTATTGACGCCACCTGGCCCTTTGAATGGAAGGCACGAGAGGAATGGGGAGGTTTGAAACATCCGCCTTCCGCGCTGGCCGATCCCGGGATGGTAGAAAAGGTAAAAAACAGGTGGAAAGAATATGGCTTATAACCCCCCCACCCTTCCCTCCCCCGTCGAGGGGGAGGGATACAGGGAGGGGGACATTTTCAAATAAAGGAGGAAAAAATGAAAAAGATGAAAAAGATGGTATTGCTGGCAACCCTTATAATCGGTATTTCCCTGGTGGGAAAGAATTTTGCTTTAGCAGGGGAGTTGATAGATAAGAATAACTGGCAGAAGGTGAAAGATACTCTAATTCATACCCGTATTTTAGAAGATGTTAAAAAGGGCATTTACACCGTCAATGTCGTACCTGCCAAACCCTGTCCGGTACCAAAATACTTTGACGAGCTCACTCAAAAATATGCCGGCCAGGCAAAGTTGACTCCCTCGGGACACCTGCCCAACTCTCAATATCACGGAGGCACCCCCTTCCCTAATATAGACCTTAAAGATCCCCAGGCAGCTAAGAAGATCATGTGGAATTTCGCTTGGAGATATCAAGGCGATGACTTCACAGGTGAATTTGACAGGTTCTGTTTTGATAACCAAAATCGAAAGGTGGATGCCGGAGTGGCCGTAAGCATCATGAGGGCGGTAGGAAGGGGCATAATTCCCCCAACCCCCACTATTCCCGGTGATGAAGATCTGGAAATATATTATATGACTATATATACCTATCCCCGTGATGCAAGCGGAACAGTTACCCTGGCTGTACGGCCCAGCGATCCCAATAAATATGATAGCATGTCGAGATTCTTTCCTTCGGTCAGGAGAGTAAGACGTCTTCCCTCTACAGAAAGATATATGTCCATGCCTCCCACTATTTTTATCATGGACGATACGCTGGGTTACTCAAGCAAGATGACCCATTTCAATCACAGGCTATTGGGAGATCAAAAGATATTAGTTCCTACCCACATTCCCCCTCCACCAGCTAAATATAAAATGAAGCCAGGATATCCCTTTCCCCTGGATCTTGAGTGGGAGCTAAGGGATTCTTGGGTGATTGAAGATATACCGAGGCCGGAGATTTATCCCAAATATGCTTATAGCAAAAGGATAATTTATATAGACAAAGAGCATTGGGGCTTTAATGCTATCAAAGCCTTTGACAGGAAGGGAGAATATTGGAAGGATTTATCCAACACTACTTTTTGTGACGGCAGAACTAAGGCAGGAGATCCGATTTTGGCGATGTATGGAAATACTGGCTGCAGTGATTTACAAACCGGGCATGTAACCGTCTCGCAGGCCGGGGGCGATCTATTGTATGATTACGGCCTTAACCGGGATGACTTTGGCATCGATAAGCTATTGACGATTTCAAGAATGGGGAGAATACGAGTAAAATAGATTTATAGACATCCTAAGATGTCAAGTCAGTAGTGTGCGGTTAACAGGCAAACAGGTTTGTATTAAAATCACCCCCTCCCTGTATCCCTTCCCCTCGACGGGGGAGGGAGGGCGGGGGTAATTTTTACCCTTCAAAAAAATGTGAGACGGAACTCTTGGCAAATTCAACATAAGGGAGAGGAGAAACTATGAAGGACCTTGATATGACGGTATGGGATGGGGCTATAGCAGCTCTTGAAAAGCCAGGGGATGGATGGATAAATGTGGATATGGAAGACACTGCCTCATTATTGTTAGATAAGAGGGTTAAGGATCTTTATCTGAATTATATGAAAGGTCTAAGGGAATCCGCTTATAGAGGTGAATTTATAGCTGGCGCCTTTACAACAGTTCCTCTGGAGATTTTTCGCGCCATGGATATGCCTACTGTTCAGATAATAAATATGTGTTGTTTAACATCCCTTGCCACTGGCATTGCCCAGGAATGCCAGAATATAGCGGGCGATCTTGGGATCATGTTTGAGACATGCGGTGTCCACAGAGTAATAGCATCACACTTTAGTAAGGGTTGGGTTCCAGGGGTAAAGGTAATGATTCGAGCACTTGTAGGTTGTGATAGCGCGTCAAATTCTGGCGGTATCAGCTCAGATTATTATGGCATACCTGAATTCGGGTTAGATGCCCCTTATTATTATAATGAAAGGTCTGTAAAATATTATGCTTCAGAACTTGAAAGTCTTATTAAATTTTTAGAGGATCTTTCCGGTAAAAAGATGGATTGGGACAGATTAAAGGAGATAGTTAAGCTTACCGGGGTGATGAGAAAACTTACCAGGGAGATTGCTGAGCTGAGAAAGACAATACCTTCACCAATGGAGAATCGGCGCGCCTGGCAATTAAATTGGTTGAGTTGGGTATATGCCGGGACTCAGGAAGGTATTGATTGGTTAACAGCAGTAAGGGACGATTTAAAAAGGCGGGTGGCAGAAAAAAAGGGGGTGGCAAAGGAAGAAAAATTCAGGCTTATGGATCTGTTTATGGTTCCTATGCATTGCAATCTAAGAATATTGAACTGGATGCAGGAACAGGGAGTTGTTATGGTAAATGAGGCATTGATATTTACATGGGGCAAAGAAGATGTTGAGATGGATCCTTCTCAACCCCTGATAAGCCTTGCGCATAAACTTTACAATGGCCCTCTTCTGGGAACGCTTATGGGGCCTATAGAAAATGGCATTGAATATCTTGTAAGGGATGCAAAAGATTACAATATAGATGGAGCTGTATTCTGGCAGACTAATGCCTGCAGGCAGAGTGGTTTGATACAATCGTGGAAAGAAGCTTTAAGTAAGAAAGCAGGTGTGCCTACTGCGGTAATAGAAATGGATCTTATAGATACAACCATTGCTACCTATGAGCAAATCAAGGAAAAACTGGAAGAGTTTTTTGAGACATTGGAATCTATAAGAGAGGAGGCATAAAAGATGGGTTCAGAACTTTCGGCACTAAAAGAGATAAATAAAGCGAATCTTAATTTTCCTTACAATGAGTATATATCAAAGTGGAAGGCGGAAGGCAAAAAGGTTTTAGGGTGGAGCTGTTGCAGTGCCCTTGTTCCAGAGGAGGTAATCCATGCCGCTGGTATTATGCCTATGTGGGTTACAGGAGATTCAAAAGAGATTTCACTGGATAATGCAAATATCTACCTTACCAATCATACCTGCTCTGTTTCTCGCAATTCTTTAGAACAGGCTCTAACCAGGGAATATGACTTCCTGGACGGATTTGTAACAACCTATAACTGCGATGGTATGAGAAGACTTGCTGATGTATGGAGACTTAATCTAACCATACCGGTTATCTATGTATTAAGTGCTCCTCGTAAATTTACAGAAAGAGCCAAAGAATTCTTTGCTGAAGAGATATCTGAATTTAAGCAGAGGCTGGAAAAACACTTTAATCTAAAAATATCCGATGATTCCTTATATAAATCCATAGAAACTTACAACAATACAAGAAGATTAATGGGAGAATTATATGACTTAAGAAAGATGGATAACCCTCCCATATCAGGGCTGGAGAGCTGGCAGATCATGAATGCATCCGGCAGGATGCCTAAAGAGAAATTTAACCGGCTTTTGGAAGATGCAATAGGAGAATTCCGGCAAAAGAAAGGCAATACAGGCAAGGGAAGCAGATTAATGATTATTGGCAATATTTTGAATAATACTGAATTTATAAGGAATATAGAGGAACTCGGGGCAACAGTAGTAGTAGATGCATTATGCCCTGGAATCATCTATTGGTCTGAATTAGTTAAGGCCGATTCTGATCCCATAAGATCACTTTCTGATCGCTATCTTAACAAATTTCATCAGGCTCGATTCATACCATATGAACCAAGATGGAATGAGATTTCAAAGCTGATAGATGAATATAAAGTAGATGGGATTATATTGGAGGGAGTACGTTACTGTTCACATCATCCATGGGATATGCCGAGGCTTAATATGAGATTCAAAGAGAGGGGAATCCCTGTTCTGAATTTAGATATAGAATATGGCATGGCGATGATTGGACAGATAAAGACAAGGGTTCAGGCTTTCTTAGAGATGATCTCAGGATAGGACATGATAGTTGCAGGAATAGATATAGGCAGTATTACATCCAAAATAGTCATTCTTGATGATAAAAAGATTCTGCATCAGACTGTAATAAATGAAAACGGGGATAATACAAACTTGCCTGATATTGTTTTTGATAGGGAAATGGATAATATAGGTCTTTCGCGAGGTGATATAAAACACATAACAGCTACAGGGATTAGCAGAGAATCGTTATCCTTTGCCGACAGGAAGAAATCAACCTCCCTTTGTCTTGCCAAGGGTGCATATCATCTTTTTCCTTCTGCAAGATTAGCTATAGATATTGGAGCAGAAACCTCTACTGTTGTAGGCATTGGCGATAAAGGGGAGTTAAGGGACTCAGCTATAAATGATAAATGCGCTGCCGGTGCAGGAAGTTTCTTGTTACTGTTAGTTAAATTATTACAGATGCCTTTAGAGAGTTTATCGGAAATTTCTCTTGAAGCAAAAGAAAAAATCGAGTTTACCAATACATGCGTTGTATTTATAGAACAGGAGATAATCTCACAGATCCATCGCGATCCCCCTACTCCAATGAGTAATATAGTTGCCGGAATATATGAATCTTTAGCTACGAGGATAGCAGGGCTCGCGAAAAAGGTTGGTATAAAAGAAGATGTTGTCATATGCGGGGGAGTTGCCAGGAATAGAGGGTTTGTGAAAATATTTAAAGAGGTGACGGGTGTTAAACTTATCATTCCTGAATCTCCTGAAATTTTGCCGGCATTAGGCGCTGCTCTTATAGCCCAAAAGGAGATTTCCAAATGATAGCGGCAGGTATAGATATTGGATCACGAAGCGCCAAAGCGGTTATTATAAATGAAAAGAACATCTTGTCACAGGCTATTTGCGATACCGGTCCGGAAAGTGCGAAGGTAGCGTTAAAGGTTATTAATGAAGTAACGAAAAAAACAAACATATCCATCAAAGATATAGATTACATAGTTGCTACAGGATACGGAAGGGTAGTCGTGCCATTCGCCAATAAGAATATATCTGAGATTTCATGTCATGCCAAAGGTATAAGCTACTATTTCCCCCAGGTAAGGACTATACTGGATATGGGCGGACAGGATTGCAAGGCAATCAGGTGCGATGAAAATGGAAAAGTTGCCAATTTTGTTATGAATGATAAGTGTGCAGGAGGAACCGGAAGATTTATCGAGCTCATGGGAGATCTTCTTAAAATTCCTTTAAAAGATATAGGAGAGCTATCCCTACAGTCTAAAGATAATATTCAATTTAGCAATATATGCGCTATATATGCAAAGACCGAAGCCCTTTCTCTTTTAAAAAAAGGTATTAATAAAAACGATATATTGGCAGGTTTGCATGATGCTATAGCCTCTCGCTGTATCAGCCTTCTAAGGAGGGTATCGGTAGAGAAGGAATTTGCAATAAGTGGTGGAATTGCCAAAAATATAGGAATGGTTAAGAAATTGGAGGAAAAATTAAACCTAAAAGCCCTTATCGCTCCAGATCCGCAAATTATAGGAGCGCTTGGTGCGGCCTGTCAAGCAAGGGCTATATCACAATCCACCACCTAATTTTAGGGATTAACTAAATTAACATCCTACGTTTTTTTCATTCCACTTGATGCATTCCGTCCGCCCTAACCTTGCCCTTTCCATGCAGGTCAGGCAGTATGCGCACCTGACAACCTCTTTTTCCCGGCCTTCCTGTGATTTAATCAGCCATTCAAAATCACACAGGATAGGCCGGCATATACCGATAATGTCGGCTTTCCCTTCCTGAAGAATTTCTTCAGCAAATTCCGTAGTCGGTATTTTGCCCGCCGTTACTACAGGCACATTATATTCCTTAATAGATTTTTTAATAGCCTCGGCCAGATAAACGTTTACCCCATCGGGCATATATGATGGGGGTGTTGCCCTGTGTCCGCTATAACCCCTGACATGTTTCCAGGGACCAGGCACCGGATAAGGCAGCCTTAACAGAGTATCATCAGGCCCCCATGTATCCTGATATTTTCCACCCGCTGATATGCTCAAATATGCGATATCTAATTCAGCCAATCTTGGTGCTATTTTTGTCGTCTGCAGTAACGTGTTCCCGCCTACAAGGAATTCATCCGCATCGATCCGGACACCTAAGGGATAATCTTTTCCACATTTTCCCTGGACGCCAAGGATGATGTCGGTCAAAATCTTCATCCTCCCCTCCAGACTTTGACCATATTCATCTTTCCTTTTGTTCCTTAAAGAGATGAAACAGGATAACCAGTATGCATGCGCCGCATGAATTTCAACCCCATCACATCCTGCTTTTTGACCTCTTGCCGCCGCCATAATCATACTGTCGACGAAAGATTGAATCATTGGCACAGGAACATCCTCAACGCCCAAATATCCAGGCAAGGGGTCATAAACCTGAACAAAGACTTTGCAATCCGTCTCAGAATGAATCTCATCCATCATTTCTTTGAGTTTCGGAATATAAACATCATCACACAAACTAAGAAATGACGGCACGGCCATCGTTACATTGGTTGCCTCAATGACAAGCATGGCAACTCCGCCTTTGGCAATTTTTAAATATAACTTTTTAGAATCTTCGCTGACAAAACTCTGCATATCTGCCCTGCGGGATATCATTGGCGCAAAAATAACACGATTTTTAAAATCCAAATCACCAACTTTAATCGGTTCGAATAATTTCATTTTCTCCTCCTTAGTAAAATCTATAAAAAACTATCATTATCCTCAGGCCTTCCTTAAATAAATTTTCATCCGCCCTTTGCGGGTCTTATCCGGCACAATAATGCCTTCAGCGCCGGATAACCGGTTACCGGATCAGCCGGTGTTTCATCGGTGAGCACATTAACATTGCCCTGGGACCAACCATGGGGAATACTGACAACCTGCGGCATAATATCCTCCGTTACCCTCGCCTCTACCTCTATGGCCCCCCGTCTTGTTTCGACAATCATGGCCTCGCCGTCGCCAATCCCATAATCCCCGGCTGTGCGGGGATGAATCTCCGCAAAAGGCCCTGGAAACTTCTTATCGAAGACGGCTACTTCACTGGAGGAGGTATGAATATATTGCAGAATCCTCGCCCCGGTCGTCAATATTACGGGATAGTCTTTAGCCACATCCGGGCTGCTGACCGGTGATTCAGGGGGTTCCACAAAGGACGGCAAGGGGTCCAAACCGAACTGCGCCATGACGGTGGAATAAAGTTCTACTTTCCCGGAAGCGGTGGGAAAACCGCTGGTCTCATAACTTTTATACTTTACTTCTCCATATTTAATAAAGTTGGTTTTACCTAAATAATCATTAATATTTATGCCGGTATCCTTAAAGATGTGCTGCAAGACTTCCCCCTCATCCCGCCAGGGGAAATAGTTTTCATAGCCCATCCGTTTGGCCAAATTGAGAAAGATTTTGACGTCGGACCAGCATTCCTGATAATCCGCCACCTTGTTCCTTAAGCTCATATAGCCCTTGGCGCCAAGCAGCGCCACCTCCGTTATCTCCGTCCTTTCCAGGCAGCCGGCCGCAGGTAGTACCAAGTCCGCCATCTCCGCCGTTTCATTCATGGTAAGTGTCGTTACCGACAGGAACTCAAGGTTCGCCAGGGCCTTTTTCATTTTCTGAGAATTAGGCCAGACTAAAATCGGATTGGACGCGACAATGGTCAAAGCTTTAATGGGGTGTGGTTTGCCGGTCAAGATCATATCCGGTATCAGCATTCCCTGGCATGTCCAATCCCCTACGAAGAGGGGAAATTGATCCTTGCCGATACCTTTCTTCTTGACCAACTCCGGCAGCCTCAGCGGTGTAAAATTGGGAGGAGGGCCGGCGATGAGATGGCCGCCCGTCACATCGATATTGCCCGTGATGGCTTCCAGGATCGCCAGGGCCCGGTTATTTTGAAACCCCGTAGGATGCTGGTCGAGAGAGTTCGTCCCCTGCAGGATAACGGCCGGTTTTGATGAAGCGTAGTTACGGGCGATGCTCTCGATAATCTTTGCCGGTATCCCTGTGATGGCGGCGCCCCTATCTAAGGTAAATTCTTTGACGTGAGCCCGCAATTGATCAAACCCAGCCGTCCATTTCTCTACAAACGGTTTATCATATAATTCTTCTTCAATAATTACGCGCAGCAGGGAAAGGGCCAAGGCGCAGTCCGTCCCCGGCCTAATGGGGGTATAGATATCGGCCTCTTTGGCGAAATAGGTCTTGCGGGGGTCGATAACGATTATTTTCGCCCCCTGGCTTTTAGCCCATTTGACATCTTCTGCCGCCATCTGGTCGGAAGCGGAAGGATTATTTCCCCATAAGACAACGCATTGGCTGTTGCGGGGATCGGCAAAGGGAAACATCCCGAAGGTTAATATATTTGCCGTGATACGCGACAGGAAACAGACTGTTTCCGGGGCAATGAAATTCGGACTGCCGTAAACATCGCAAAATCTTTGCAGAAAATGCTTATTTTGGAATCCCTGGCCTATCATGCCCATTCCCGTCACCATGGCCCAGGCCTCCGGGCCATAGTTCTTTTTAATCTTGTTGAGTTGGAGGGCCATTGTGTCCAAGGCATCGTCCCAGGTAAGGCGTTCCCACTTTCCGCCCACTTTTTTTATGGGATGGGTGATGCGCCGGGCAGAGTAGAACTGCTCAATGAGGTAGGCAGCCTTGGGACAGAGTCGGCCGCGATTCCACGGATGATCAGGATCTCCCTTAACTTTGACAATTATTCCCTCTTTAACAGAGACAATTATCCCACAGCCCCATATACACATTGCACACAAGGTCTTAATCTCTTTTAACTCATCCATTCTTCCCCCTTCAGGTCAGCTCACTTTTGCTTGGACGCTTATCTGATATGAACTCTAATTTCGATTGACTCTCCCTCACTTATTTTCATGGGAACCCTACACTGAAACCATCAATCTCTCAATGAAAAAGTTTTTTTATCTACATTTTATCTACAGCAACCGCAGCTTCTTGCAAGTCATAAGCACGCCTTTTTTTCAAATAAATACCCCCCCTGCCCCTCTAGCATCAAAACATCATAAAAAAACAAAAATTCTCTGCCTACAGCGTCTATAGTGTCTATACGTCTGTGTTCTTTGACTTCCTTTGACGTGTCCCTCTACCATTTCCCAAAACGGAGGTTCATATGGAAAAGGCACAGGAGAACGCAAGCGGAAAGGCAAAGTGGACGGTCATGGTTTACATGGCCGGGGACAACAACCTCGACGGGGCCGCCCTCCGGGACATTGCGGAAATGGCCAAGGTGGGCTCCACGAAGGACTTCAACGTCCTGGTGCAGCTCGACCGGATCGAGGACAAACTGACCCGGCGCTTCCGGATCACCAAGGGCGGCGGTTTCAAGAAAGATTGTGTTGAAAGTTTCGGCGACACCAACACCGGCGATCCGCAGATCCTTTATGATTTCGTCAGGTGGGCGGCGGACAACTATCCCGCCGACCGGCATTGTCTCATCCTCTGGAACCACGGCAGCGGCTGGTGGGAGGAAGACAAGAGCAGGGCAACCGGCCCCGCAGGGAAGAAGCGCCGGCATCTTTTCCGTCATGCCCTCCCGCAGGAACACCGCAGCATCTGTTATGACGATACCTCAGGCGGCGATGCCCTGGACAATCGGGAACTGAAGGTCGTCCTGACAGGGATCTGCACGCTCCTGGGCAAGAAGATCGATCTCTTGGGCATGGATGCCTGTCTCATGAACATGGTGGAAGTGGCCTACCAGCTCCGGGACTCCGTGAGCTACATTGTCGGCTCGGAGATCGAAGAACCCTTTGACGGCTGGCCCTATACCGAAATTCTCGCCTATCTGACCGCCAAGCATGCCAAAGATGCCGGCACCTTTGCCGGTGAGATCGTGAAGCGGTACATCGGCTCTTACAAAGGCAAAGGTGAGACGGTCACTCAGTCCGCCATTGATGTGGGTAAGGTTTCAGACTTGACGGCCTCGATTGACGCTCTGGCAGAGGTGCTCCTCACATCCCTTGACGATGTTTCCGCGCTCGTCAACGACGCCCTTCGGCACAGCCCCCGGTTTTATGACGATAACTATATCGACCTGGCCTGCTTTCTAAAGAATCTTCGGAAGAGGACCAATGCTGACATCCGGACCAAAGCGGATGATCTCCTTGCCGCTCTCAAGGCCGGCAAAGGAAAGGCTATCCTCGGCCAGGGAAAGATCGGTAAGGAAGTCTATGGTACCTGCGGACTGTCCATCTACTTTCCCGGCTACAAGATCAATACCGCTTACCAGCACTTAGACTTTGCCGGGGACTGCAAGTGGCTTACCTTCCTGGAGAGATACCTGTCATGAATGCCGCCGACCGATGGGACGGATTGATTCAGCAATCCGTGCAGTATCTCTGGCCGGAGCTGGACTGGAAACTGATCAAGTGCCAAATCCGCCAGGAGAGCGCCTTCAATCCCCGTGTTGTGTCGCCCTGTGGGGCCATCGGTCTCATGCAGATTATGCCGGCAACAGGGCAATCACTGGGTGTGTCGAAGGACAAACTCTTTGACCCGGAAGAAAACATCAGAGCGGGGATCATCTACCTGAAACGACAGTATGACCGGTTCCCGGAGATTCCGGATTACCGTGAACGGCTCAAATTCGCGCTGGCTTCCTATAACGGCGGCCGGGGTTACATCAATCAGGCAGTTGCCCTGGCCCGGAAGGAAGGCACCCCCTGGCAGACCTGGGAAGGCGTCAAATCATATCTCAGCAAAAAGGATTGCATCATCGGCGGCAAGCATCCCGATCACCGGCAGATCATCGCCTATGTGGCCCGGATTTGGGCGGATTACAGCCGCCTCTTACCTCCTGCCGATGGCGGGGCACAACAGGAGAATAAATCATGACCGAGAGCGCAGAAGGCGGCTTCAACATGTACGCCCAGCTCCTCTTGGAGAGCATCGCTAAACTCTCCGGCCAGACGGAAGAACTGAAGAAACAATATGCCGCCTTGGACAAGACCATTTCTCTCCTGAAGCAGTCTTACGAGGCCAATCTTCTGGCTGACCACCAGGCATTTCATGACCTCATCGCCAAGGTACAGCGGATCACGGAGATCGTGGAGGAGCTTTCCTGCTTCGAGCACACGGAAAAGATCAAAAACTTCCAGGAGCGGATCAGCATCCTGGAACAGAACATTACCCCTTCCAAGTGGGCCGCCCAGATCATTGCCGATTTCTTCCAGAAGACTGGTTGGATTTACGGCGCCCTGCTCATGGGATCGATCGGCTACGGTATCTACTACGTAGCCGTGAAGATATTGCCACATTAAACCAATGAAAGGAGGTTAAACAATGGCAAAAGCAGCAAGAGTTATCGGGAAAGTAGATTTGGTGGGCAACGTCGCCCAGATTACGGAGCTGACCAAAGAGAACGCCAAGAAGGCCACTAACGCGGTATTGGAGGGGATGCAAGCGCTTCTGCAGCAGTCGGGCAAGATCCAGCTGGCCAAATTCGGGTCTTTCACCATCAGGAAAACAAAATCGCGGCGGGGCAGGAACCCCCAGACCGGCCAGCCCATCCTCATTCCACCGGGCGTCCGGATCGCCTTCAAGGTCTCCAAGACCTGGAAGGACGCCGTGCTGGCGCGGGAGCAGGAACAACTCAAGGACAAGGTCAGAATCCACGCCCATAAAGAAGCGCCCAAGGCGAAGCCGGTATTCAAGCCTGTAACCAAACCGGCAGTTAAACCCGCCGCCAAGGCCAAGGCCAAGGGAAATAAGAGGTGAAGGTCCTCTTTTCCCCGCAAAGCGGCATTTCAAAGGAATTGTCAAGGTTGATCAAGGCGGCCAAGGGTGAAATATCCGTGGCCGCCTACGCCTTCTCCTCGAAATATCTGGGCAACGCCATGGCCGCAGCCCAGAAAAGAGGCGTCAAGGTCAGAATCATCCTAGACAGGGACAATGCCGACCAAGCCTACAGTATTGATGAGTGGCTTATCCAGCAGGGAATCGATACTCGTTTTATCCAGGTGAAAAGCGGCTGCATGCACCACAAATTCATGCTCATCGGCAACAAAATGCTCATGACCGGCAGCTACAACTTCACGAACGAATCGGAATTCCGCAACTACGAGGCCGCTCTTTTCACGAACAGCAAACCCTTGATCAAAACCTTCACCGCCGAGTTCGAGCGTCTCTGGTTGCTTTCTTCCGCACCGTCTCTCCCGGTCCCGCCATCGCCGCCTCTCGGGGGGAAGGGGGACTATGGGGGATAGGGGGCAATAAATAAAAATTAAATTTAGGGGCTAATTTACTGAGAATTTCATCAAATTTTCTATTTTTGAGGGTCAATTTATGGTGCACAGGATACCGGATTGCGGTTTTGCGCGATCCTATATCATTGAGGAAGACGACGGCCTGATGGTGATCGATGTAGGCAGCATCGGTGCGGCACAGATGATAGATGCTTATTGCACGCAGATACTGAACAGGCCTCTCCGGGACATCCGGATCATCGCCCACCCACTTTCACATCGATCATATCGGCGGGATCGGCACATTGCTCAAGAAGTGTTCTCCCGAGACGAAAGTAATGCTTCATCCCCTGGTGCAGGAATATCTTGACGGCAAAAGGGAACTGTCACCGATGAAGAACTGGCTTTCCGGCCTGCTTCCTACGATGATGCACAGCATCGCCGGTGTAGGGAAATTATCCCATGTGCACTTTGAGAATGTGGCCGGTATCCCGCTTGCCATCTTCAGAGACTATCGGTACCTGCCTTACGAAGACCAGATCCGCTATTTCGATTCCGAACGTTTCCCCCGTTATCCGATTGGTTTTGGTCACTGGGAGGTTGTCGCCACGCCCGGGCACACGGAAGATTCACTTTCTTTGTTCAATATAGATACCCGTGAACTGATCTGCGGCGATCTGATCATTGGACGGAACGACGGTGCTGGATGCCTGAACCGCTTCCACTATGACCCGGAGGTCATTTGCAAGAGCTACCGGCGAGTCCGCGATTTAATGCCACGGGTGATTTATCCCGGCCATGGCGGGATCGTCAGGCATGCCCTCGATGCCATGCTGAAAGTCAAAAACATCAAGATGGATCCGCGGCGGTTCAATAAGAACCTTCCCATCACTCCCGGCTCCACGGGCATGCTTTTCCCTTTTCCCTATAGGTAACAGCCATGAACTTTCCCATTCTTGATCGTGTAAAACACCTTACCATAACGCCGAAAACCAAGCTCATTGTCATGTCCGATATGCACCGGGGCGACGGCACCGGCGCCGATGACTTCGCCCAGAATTCCCTGATCTACCGTTGTGCCCTGGAATATTACCTGGAGAATGGATTCACCTACATCGAGTTGGGCGATGCCGAGGAACTCTGGGAGAATGACAATTTCGACCAGATCTATTTCACCCATACGCCAGTTTATGAACTCCTCGCAAAATTCCATGACCCCGATCCGGAGAAGACCCGCTACCTCAAGGTGTGGGGAAATCATGACCTGTACTGGAAAAATAATGAGGCCGTTTATCAGCAGCTTTTCCCCGAGATCCAAATCTACGAAGGCATTATTCTAAACAATACCATCCTCATGGTCCACGGCCACCAGGCGGACCCCAAGTGCAGCGGAGAGATTGCCTCTGTCAGCAAATTCTTTGTCCATAACTTCTGGACGGGATTCCAGCGACTCGGTGCGAAAGACCCCACCCGCGCGGCAAATAACCCCGGGCTCTGCAATGAGGTAGACGAACGTCTCCACGAGTGGGCAAATCACAACGATAAGGGCATCACCACCATCATCGCCGGTCACACCCATAGGGCAGTCTTTGAGGACCTTTCATTGACGCAGCGACGCTACCTGGATTCCAAGGTCAAAACTGAACACATCAAGATCAAGCATGAACTGGACGCAAGCTACTTCAACGACGGCTCCTGTGTTCATCCCTTTGGCATTACCGGTCTGGAAATAAGCTTTGAGGAGAGGCTGCTGTTAAGGTTGGTCGGATGGCAATACAAAGTTGAGGGCAAGGCCCTGACTATCGAAAGGTCAATCTTTATAGAATGATGTGTATTGCTTGGGGAAAGTAACACTTTTCCGCTAAGGAGTGAACATTTTCTGTAAAATTGATTTTACCTTATCAATCGCTAAGTCTTCCAATCTTCCTAAACGCCTGATAACGAGTCTCTTTTCCAGGGTTGCCTGCTTTCCCAATCGGATATACGATTCCGCCATCAGTCCACAGCTTTTCCAATTCTTAACCTTGTAGTCCGTTTCTGATACATATTCCTGCGTAGTTACCCTTGCAACAAGGACATCTTCATCACCGGAATCGTAAAGAACAACGGCAGGTCTCTTGGCAACGTGTTTCAAGTCGGAATGAGGGAACCCCATAAGTACAATGTCGCCGATTTTATAAGTTGTCATAGATGGCGTCTTTCTCAGAATAGCCCTTTAAGAACTGTGCGGCGCCTACATCACTCCAATCACTCTCTTCGTCGGGTAACAATAGCATTACCCTCACCGCGGAATCGTTTTTTAAGTATTTCTTTAGATGCTCGGGAACAGAGAGGTGCCCATCCTCTAACACATCGGCATAATATTCGATTGCCTTCATTTCAGAACCTCTATCAAGTAATTTGTCGATTAACGACCCAGCCGTACAGTTATTTCGATTGTTCTCATCCTTAATTTCCCTCACTAACGGTTGCTAAATGTACCTCTTTCGACGTTGAATAGCAATTTGTTTCTTGATTCAGCGCATCCGGTTAAGGACTTGGACGTGATGGTGGAATAGAAAGAAAGCGGAAGATGGTTGCCTCACCCTCGCCAATTCGCTCCGCTTAAGAATCGCGTCCCGCGGGCGCTGCGCTCATGGGCTGCGGCCATCTAAGCGGTGTTCAGAATTCACTCTGCTCCGCAGCAGGCGTCATGCTCCTTGCAAATAGATCAAGGCTCACGCCGCCTGACGTTCATGCTTCAAGGCTGTGTGCTCACTTCGTTCCGCCACGCCCCCAGTTTGTTATATGTTTTATGCCCCACCCACACACCCTCTATAATGTACCTCCTCTCTCTAACTCTTTCCATTGTAGCGCGGGCTTTGGCTCCAGCCGTCAAGGGTAATACGAGCTACGGCATGGGCTTCAGCCTAAAGGCTTGCAGCCCACCGGAAAAGAGTATTTTTTCCGTCACAGCCCGTGAATTGCTCTATCGGAAATTATCGCTCACGGTCAGTGCCGCAAAAAATCTTCCTTTTCCTTGCCTTCGCCCTTGACTGCCTTCACGCTCTTTCGCTGCTCCGACGACGGCACACTCACGGCGCTCTGTCTCCTTCCTTCCGCCGTAAGCTGTCGCTTACTCTGGTCGTCATCCG
>DATESZ010000172.1:0-19995 GCA_035283845.1 Syntrophales bacterium
AGTATATCTCCACCCCCCAGGGAGTGCAGGACAAGTTTGTCAACATGGTGAAAGGAGGGATCAAACAGGGGGCCTATGCTCCTTTACAGATGGGTTATCAAAGACCCAACGACGAATGCTCCACCACCAAAACCCCCATCAACAATCTCTACCTGGGAGGGGCCTCCTGCTATCCGGGTGGATGCGTCATCTGGGGGCCAGGCTACAATATGGCCAACCGTGTGGCCGAGGATCTTGGGATTGAAAAATGGTGGAAAGAGCCAAAAATGGTTACTGAGGCCAAGAAAAAAGGGTTGTTGTAGGTAAACATAAATAATTTCAGCATTGAGTTACCGGTAGCCAGGGAGGAAATTGGAATGATTGAAAAGAAAGGAATTATGAGGAAGAGTCTTCTTCGAGTCGCCCTGGCCACAGGGGTTGCGGCATCACTCTTCCCAACCGGGACGATTTCACCGCAGGGACTCGCGCCTTGTACCGGCGCCAAGACGAGGGGCCCCGGTTTGCCCGACGGAGTGTACAAGACAACGTGTCGCTCCTGCTGGGGCGGCTGCATGGCATTGGCGCATGTAAAAGACGGACGGGTAGTCAAGGTCGAACCGAACCCGGAAGACAAGTTGACCTTGGGGACCATGTGCGCTACGGGCCAGTCAGCGACTCAGATCCTTTACCATCCCGAGCGTCTCAAATACCCGATGAAGAGAGTGGGGGCACGAGGGGAAGGCAAGTGGCAACGCATTTCCTGGGACGAAGCTTATGCGACCATCGCCGCCAAGTTGAACGAAATCAAAGACAAGTATGGCCCGGAATACGTCGTATCAGGACGTGGCACAGGGCGAGGAGAAGAGTGTGGTTACTCGTTCAGGATTTTCGACGAGTTCGGCTCGCCGAACCGGACCAGTCCGGGCTTGGTTTGCTTTATCATCACCCAAGCTCAGATGCAAACACGCGGCGTGTCTCCATTGTTCCAAAACATCGGCCCCATGGCTTACCGAGATTCCAAACTGATCATCTATCGTGGGAGCAACCGGATGCACTATGCCAAAGCCGGAATCTGGGACGCTATCGTGACCAACAACCAGAAGATGGTGACTATCGATCCCTCTTTCGACAACCCTTATTCGGCGAAAGCCGATATCTGGTTGCCCGTTCGCCCCGGAAGTGATTGTGCTCTATGGCTGGCTTTCCTCAAGGTCCTCATTGACGAGAAACTCTTTGATCATAGCTTCGTCGAACAGTGGACCAATGCCCCGTTCCTCGTCCTCGATGATCCCCAAAAGACACAGCGCGGCGGTGGTACAGACCCTGGAGCGTTGCTGACCGAAGCACACGTCGCCAAAGGCGGAAAAGCTGCCCGCTATATGGTCTGGGACAAAAGGAGCAACGGGCTCAAGTACTGGGACGCGACAAAGGGTGTCCTGGAGTGGGAAACTCCGAACCTCGAACCCGACCTTACCGATAGCCATACCGTCACGTTGGCCGACGGCAGAAAGGTAAACGCTCGACCGGTTTGGCAATTGCTTTTGGACCAACTCCAGGAGTGGACGCCCGAGAAGGCTTCTGAGGTGACCTGGGTTCCGGCGGATAAGATTCGTGAGGTGGCTCGGCTGATGGGCACTATCAAACCATGGCGTCTTGTCTTCTCTCCTTTGGAGGACATGCATGTCACTCAGAATCAGACCCGCAGTCTCCAAATGTTCGCGTTGGCTTTTACAGGACAACTCTCTTTTGATCGCGCGGACATGGCCCCCGAAGGATTGCAAGGGGGGTGGTGGAAGGGAGGGCGTTCGCTTCCCCCGCCGATTGTCCTGCCCGCCGCCGCGCACAAGAAGCGCATCGGTGCCGATAAGTATCCAATCTTGGCGGAACCCACGATGATGTATGAGTATATCCCGTGGGACAGTTTTCTAAATGCCATGGAGACGGGTAAACCGTATCGCCCCAAAGCATACATTCCGTGGTTGACGACCGGTATGTGGGCTCCGAACCAGGAGAGATCGTGGAAAGCCTTTAAGCAGTTTGAGTTCATTGTTTGTCCGGATGTCTTCATGACGCCCATGGCGGCGATTGCCGACATCGTTCTCCCGGCGAGTATGTGGCTTGAAGACAATCACGTCGCCGAGGCCTTATACTCGAATCGCGCGACGGTCAAACAAAACGTAGCGGGCCAGCTATACGAGATCAAGGATGACTTGGATATCGCCATCGAACTGAGCAAGGCGATGAAATTGCCGAATTCCTACCCATGGGGAAACAACGCGATCGAGGTCGCCGAGTGGCAATTGAAGGGAACCGGCAAGACCTGGGAGGAATTCAAACAGGTCGGCATTCTCGAAGGGCCATCGCTCTATCCGGTGGCTTTGCACGAGATGGGACTGTTGCGGACCAGGCCTTGGTACGCCGACGCGTTGCCGCCGGACGAGGTCTTCGACGATCAAAAGCCCGGTTTTGCAACACCGACTGGCAAGTTGGAGATCTACTCGGTCATGCTCAAGAAGTGGGGTTATGATCCGATCAATATTTACTATGAAGAGCCTCCCGAATCGCCGTACCGCACACCGGATCTCTACCAAAAGTACCCGCTGGTTCTGACAACCGGTCGGCGAATGCCCGTCTATTTTCATAGCGAGCATCGCATGGTCCCATGGCTCCGGGAACTATTCCCCGCTCCCTTGTTGGATATCAATCCGGATACGGCTGCCAAATTAGGCATTGCGGACGGCGATTGGGTTTGGATTGAGACCCCCCGAGGTCGGATGCGACATGTTGCCCATCTCACGAATGGAATCGATCCGAGAGTGGTGATGGCCTATCAGCACAACTTCTGGTATCCGGAAAAGCCAGAAACTCCCGATAATCCCAAGGGTCTCATGGACTCGAATGTCAACATCCTGACGGACAGCTCGGTTACCAATCCGATTACGGGGGCGCTCCCAATGAAAGGCTTGCTGTGTAAGGTGTACAAGGCCGCCGAGGGGGCTCCCCCCGGGGTTTGGACAAAACCCGAGCAACTCAAGGCATGGCTTCCAGAGCAATCAGGAGGTTATTCGTAATGGCACAGAAAACATTGGTCGTGGATCTGGACAGATGCATCGGATGCCAGTCCTGCACCGTTTCCTGCAAACAGGAGAACAACGTCCGGCTCGGTGCGTACTGGACCAAGATATTGACAGTCGGTCCCTATGGCACATTCCCGAACCTGGAGACGTATTATCTACCGATCATGTGTCAGTACTGCGAAAATCCGGCTTGCGTCAAGGCTTGCCCCACCGGCGCATCCTACAAGCGTTCCGATGGCATCGTGTTGATTGACAAGAACAAGTGCAACAGTTGCCAGGACTGCATACTTGCCTGTCCATATGGGGCGCTGACGTACAACAATGTGGAAGAAGCAGTGGAAAAATGCACGCTCTGTGCGCACCTCGTCGACAGGGGCGAGAACCCGGCTTGTGTCAAGGCTTGCGTCGGTAAGGCGCGTTTCTTCGGAGACCTGAGCGACCCCAACAGCATTGTCTCGAAGAAAATTGCCTTGGCCGGTAACCGAGCCTTTACGCTTCGGCCCGATGCCGGCACCAAACCGAGCGTGCACTACATTCTTACGAAGCGAACTTGGAGGGGATAAATAAAAAGAAATAACCCCCATGCCCAGGTCGGGCACAACGAAGGATGAAAATCACCCCCACCCCTCCCTCCCCCGTCGAGGGGGAGGGATAAAGGGAGGGGGGCATTTTCATATAAACGTGGACTGTGAAAGGAAGTGCATACCTTCTCCAGTCTGACAAGGGATGGTCGCAATGCCTGAGCTGGATTCCCCGGAGTTACGGACGCTGATTTCAAATCGCGGGAGTATGTACAGGATGCTCGCGCGGCTTTACCGAACCGAAGTAGATGCAAACTTGCTGACGCAGATGACCAAAATGGAATTGCCTGTTGAATCCGGCGTACCCGAACTCGACGCAGGGCATCGGGAATTGCAGATATTCCTGGAACACCAGACTGAACATGCCTTGATTGATCTGGCCGTGGATTACGCCCGGATTTTTTTGGGTATCCGTCGAGGGCACTCAGCTTTTCCATATGAATCCGTCTATACCAGTCCCACTAAGCTGATGATGCAGGAGGCGCGCGACGAAGTGGTAAGGATTTACCGAGAAGAAGAAATTGATAGAGCCGATGGCGTTACAGAACCGGAAGATCACATTGCTTTTGAATTGGAGTACATGGCTCTTCTCTGTCAAAAGGCCATTGATGCCCTCGATCGAAACGATTGGTGCCTCGTCCAAGATTATTTGAAGAAACAAGGCGAATTTTTGGAATGGCACCTAGCCAATTGGGTCCCGGATTTCTGTATTGATCTCTTAGCCGCGGCTGAACTGGATTTTTACAAATCCGCGGCCCACCTCACTCGCGGGTTCCTGGAATTAGAGCAAGAAACAATACCGGCGCTTATGGGAGAAGTGTATGAATACACGCAAGAGCAACGATGAGACCGCCCCGATCAAGGGCTTGAGTCTGACAATACCAGGCAAGCCCCCGCCTCTACCGAGGGTGCCTGACTGGTACCCGATATTGTGGCTAATTATTCTTGACACACAATCGCCATTTTCATATACTCGGCGCACCCAAAAAAGAATTATTATCAAAGACTTTGCAGAAAAACAAAGAACCCCCATGCCTGGGACAGGCACAACGAAGGATGAAAATCACCCCCTCCCCTCCCTCCCCCGTCGAAGGGGAGGGGTACAGGGAGGGAGCATTTTCATATAAGTGGAGGTAAATAGAGAATGGATGTACTTGAGTGTATCAAAAACCGAAGATCCGTGAGTGTCTATAAGGATACGCCGGTTCCGGATGACATTTTGGAGAAGATCTTGGATGCAGGCAGATGGGCGCCTTCAGGGGCTAATAGTCAGCCTGTTGAGTTCGTGGTAGTGAGAAAAAAGGAGTCGAGGAAAAAAATACGAAAACTGGTAAGGGAAGTGTGGGAGATGTCGGGGATAGATAGCCTTAACACACTGCTCGATATGATGAAGAAATCAGGGGCTATGGATAAATCAGGCGCTATGGATGTTACGTGGGAGGATTACTACAATGCTCCGGTAATGGTTATTGTGACATCGGATGAGGACAAGAGGGGAACGGAGTATGAGCACGTGATGCATTATACGATGTCTGGTGACGCAGGCTGCGCCGCTATACAAAATATGCAGTTGGCGGCACATGCTATGGGTCTCGGTAGCTTTTGGCTCACGTCCTTTGATCCGGTCAGGATAAAATACTGGTTCAGCATCCCCAAAACAATGGGCGTTGCAGGCATCATGCTTCTCGGCTACCCAAAATATTGGCCAAAAGCTCCTGAACAAGCGCTAAGCACCGATCCCCGGCTATATCCAAGGAGACCTTTAGAAGATATGGTTCACCATGGAAAGTTTGACGAAGACAAGTGGCTTAATTACCAGCTCTTCGATCCCTACAGGCTGCCGCGCAAAGAATTGCTAAGAACGGAAAAATATTTGAGACCAACCAATTTGAAAACAGCTTGAAAAAATAATGGAACTATAGGAAAAAAGAGAGTAGGTGAATATAAAATGGATGTATTTGATTGTATTAAAAAGAGAAGAGCAATAGCGTACTATAAGGATACGCCGGTTCCGGATGACGTATTGGAGAAGATCTTGGATGCGGGCAGGTGGGCGCCTTCGGCGGTTAATATTCAGCCTGTTGAATTCGTGGTCGTGAAAGAAAAAGAGTCGAGAGAAAAAATACGAAAACTGGTAATTGAAGCGTGGGAGGTGGAGCAGGGTTTTGACGGAACGGATGCGTACGGCCTCGAAGATTCTATGCCTTTTTGGAAGGAGCGCTACAATGCTCCGGCGATGGTTATTGTGATAGCCGATGGGGAGAAGAGGGAGACAACAGTGTATTCAAGCACGGCCTATTATTCGATGGCTTCTGACGCTGCATGCGCGGCTATTATGAACATTATGCTGGCGGCGCATGCTATGGGTCTCGGCAGCCTTTGGCTCACTTTCCCTGACCCGATCAAGCTAAAATATTTGTTCAGGATCCCCAAAACGATGGGTGTTGCAGGCATAGTTAACCTCGGTTACCCGGTTGAATGGCCAAAAGAAGGGGAAATAGAATTGAATATTCCTAATATGTCTATTCCTGATATAACTCCCAGAAGGCCTCTGGCAGACATGGTGCACTATGAAAAGTTTGATGAAGACAAGTGGCAAGAGTACAGGACCATGGTTTTGTACGGGCCTGTAATAGGAAAGGACAGGAAGCTTAAGAGCCTAAGCGCTAACCCCTAACTTAAATGTGACGATGTCAAGTTAAAAGGAGGAGAGATTCATGGAAGATAAACAAGTTTTTGGATGGAGTGGTAAAGTTTTGCGGGTAGACCTGACAACAGGCAGTATAACTGATGAGCCGACATTACCAAAATATCAACCATTCGTTGGTGGTGCAGGCATCGGATACAAGGTCATCTGGGATGAAGTCCCGCCTGAAGCAGATGCCTTTGATCCCAGCAATCGAATTGTTTTTGGCGTAGGTCCATTAACAGCTACCGAAGCTCCGGGTTCAGCAAGAGTAGTGGTGGTGTCCAAGAGCCCCCATGTTTATGAAGACAAGGCCCCCAAAAGATCTCTTACCACCCATAGCTCCATTGGTGGTTCTTGGGCTGTCAACCTGAAGCTTGCCGGATTCGACGCAGTAGTTATCTATGGAAAAGCCGAAAAGCCGGTTTACCTGTGGATACATGATGGGAAGGCCGAAATCAAAGATGCCAGCGGATTGTGGGGGCAGGATACCTTTGCCACAAAAGATAAAATAATACAGGAATTGGCAACTACGGGTGTTGAGGTGGCGGCGATCGGCCAGGCTGGAGAAAATCTGGTCCGATTTACGCCTATTATCAGCCCATCAGGGAATGCTGCCGGGCAAGGTGGATTCGGTGCTGTTATGGGTTCTAAGAATCTGAAAGCTATCGCAGTCTCGGGAAAGGGAACTATTAAAGTAGCGAGGCCCAAAGAATTCAGAGACGATGTTGTATATACACACAGTGTTATGACGCAGATGTCTATGAACCCCAAGTCTTTACCCTGGACTGCAGGTATTGACCCCTATGCCACATCATTTGAAGACCTCTGGAAGAGGCAGGACATAGGGATGTTCTGTGCGCCGGAACTTAATTCAAAATACCGAGTTGGGAAAGAAGGGTGCGCAGGCTGCCCGGTGAGATGCTACGATGTGGTCGATGTTCCCGGGATAGGAAAAGGCTCCATGCATTGTGTTCAGTACTTCTACGCATTTACAGGAAAAGACGGGGAGGAGACTTATTTTGCAAAAGACCTTGCTGATAAGTACTGTATTAACGCCTATGAGATGTTCCTGATGATCCCCTGGCTCTTGTCATTGAATGATAAGGGCATCCTGACCGAGAAAGATTTACCCTTCAGCGCTTATCCTGGAAAAGAATTCATATCTACACTGCTTCACAAGATTGCCTTCCGCGAAGGTATCGGCGACGTGCTGGCAGAAGGTGTGGCAAGAGCTTCTGAGCGCCTTAAAGTTTACGATGACTTGCTGAAAGAGGAATACGCCCAATATTTGCCTGGACCGGCGGAGTTTTCTGTCGCTTGGAGCTCCTATGGAGGCCATGGCTTTTGTGGCCACTATGACGGTCGTAACTGGCTCGTAGACGGTATGCTCTGGGCTATGCACAGCAGAGATCCTCATGACCATGCGCACGGCAACATTGGTCTCACATTCTGGAGCAACCTCCTTGTTGAAGAATCAAAGAAAATAGCTTCGATTGTCTATGGGTCCCCGGATGCCGTCAGCTCTATAGGCAATATACAATACAATGAGGCGGAGGTCAGAGCGTCTATATATGCGGAACACCGTGCCGAGCTCAAGGACGCACTAACACTCTGCGACTGGATTTTTCCGCTATATGTTAGTCCCTATGCCGACAGAAAACCACCATATATTGGGGATACCTCTATTGAAAATAGGCTGTTTTCAACGGCAACCGGAGTCACCACAAGCGAGCAGGAACTGTTAAAGATGGGGGAATGCATTAATAACCTGGCAAGGGCTATCATGGTCAGGGAGATGGGCTTAAGAGATATACGTAATGCACACGATGTATTGCCTGAACATTTCTTTGTCAACCGCAATCCCATCGGTGGAGCGCCTCCGGTAGACAGAGAGAATTTTGAAAAAGCAAAAGATACGTACTATCGACTAAGAGGCTGGGATGTAGGAACCGGATTACCAACGAGACTGAAACTGGAGCAACTGGGGCTTAAAGATGTTGCTGACGAGTTAGAAAAACTCAACTTGTTGGTTTAAGCAACAAAAAATAGCGCAAAGGAGGATAAAAGAATGGGAAGAATCGCAGGTGGATACATGAATAGATTTTTGCGGGTAAACCTTACGGACGGGAAATTTGCAGAGGAGGAACCGAGCGAGGACCTGATTAAGAATTACGTCGGAGGCAGGGGGTTCGCCATAAAGATTCTGTTTGACGAGCTGAAGCCAGGATTAGACCCATTAGGCCCTGAAAACAAGAGCATCATCGCCACTGGGCCTTTATGCGGTACACGCAGTCACGCATTCGGCCGATGGGTAGTATCAGCAAAATCGCCACTCACCAATACCTTCTTCAGATCGGTAGGTGGTGGGGAATTTGGGGCAGGGCTGAAATCTGCCGGGATAGATCTTATAATCATTGAGGGTAAGGCTGAGAGGCCGGTGTATTTATGGCTTCACGATGGTAAATATGAAATCAGGGACGCGAAAAATCTGATGGGTCTGAACACAGACAAAGTCCAGGAAAGGATGAAGCAGGAAATAGGCGATTCGAAGGCGGAGACGGCATGCACCGGCCCAGCGGCGGATAAGCTTGTGAAATACGCCGCCATTATTAGCGACAGGCGGGCAGCAGCCAGGGGCGGAATGGGCACGGTATGGGCGTCCAAAAACCTTAAAGGTATCGCAGTAAGTGGAAATAACAAGGTGCCGATAGCGATGCCGGAAAGGTTTGAAGCGGCTGTAGGATTACATACTGCGATAATTAAGCGCTCAGAGCCAGTGGCAGGGTTCTCAGTAACGGGGACTCAGATCGCCGAGATGACGAATGTCCCCGGTTTTTTTCCCACAAAGAACTTCAGGGAGGGCTTCCTGCCCAACTTCATGAAAATCGCCGGTGATGAATACACCAAACTGAGATTGAAGAAGACCGCTTGCCACAGGTGCATGATCCACTGCGGAAGCATATTGCGCTCCCCCAAGGGCAGCAAGTATCCGGATGTGGAAACCGAAGGGCCGGAATACGAAACGATATGGGCTTTCACGGGACCGATGCTATGCGACGACGTCAGCTTTACCATAGAAGCCGATAAGATGTGCGATGACCTGGGAATAGATACCATTACTGCCGGGAGCTCAATAGGATTTGCATATGAGCTTTTTGAAAAAGGGATAATCACGACAAAAGACACGGGGGGGCTGGTGTTAAAATATGGTGACACCGAAACGGTACGCAAGCTTATCATGATGATTGCCAATAGAGAGGGCATAGGCGATATCTTGGCAGAGGGCACAAGGCGTGCGGCTCAGATTATTGGGAAGGGAAGCGAAAAATATGCCATGGAGGTGAAGGGTTTAGAGTTGCCGGGATACGATCCAAGGGGTGCAAAGGCTCATGGACTGAGCATGGTCACTTCGAATATCGGAGGTAGCCACTGTATCGGCTATTCCCCTCAAGAGATATTTAATGTGCCTCTGCCCCGACCTGTTGACCGTGCGGCTACCGAGGGTAAAGGAAGGCTCGCAATGTTGAATCAGGACTCCACCGCGGTGGCAGAAACAGCTATATCCTGCGTCTTCCAGTTATGTTTCTTCACTATGACAGTGGGCACCTTAAACAAGCTATTGGGCTCGGCTACCGGAGTAAAAGAGCATTTTGACATATCCAACCTGTGGAATATCGGCGAGAGAATATTCAACCTGGAGAGGATGTTCAATGCGAGGGACGGTATCGGAGGAGAATACGACACCCTTCCCGATAGGATAGTTAAGGAGCCATTGCCTGCCGGCGGTTCTGCCGGCTTGGTCTTCGAACTGGGGACGATGTTGAAGGATTATTATGAGGCACGCGGCTGGGATCTGGGCACCGGCATTCCAACTAAAAAGAAGCTGGAAGGGTTGGGTTTAAGGTTCGCAGTAAAATAAGAGTATGCGAGTAACACTGAAAGTCCAACTTTTCTCCTCTTTAATGAGGCCTGCTGGTATTAGCAGCGCGACAGTGGAGCTTGATAAGTCAACCGCGAATGTTTCAAATCTGATCGAGGTCCTGGGAGGAAAATTCGGCAAAGAGCTTAAGGACCAACTTCTCAGTCCCTATGTGAGGGTAATAATCAATGGCAAGGATTGCCAGCTATTAGGAGGGCTTATGGCCAATCTCTGTGACGGGGATGAGATTATTTTCTTTCCGCCGATCGGGGGCGGATAGCAATTATTTTATGGATTTCGAATGAATACAGGTTTTTATCCGGAACAAGATTAATTAAGGAGGTCTTGATTGAATGGCAATTTTAGTTACCGGGGGTGCAGGCAGGCTGGGCACAATAGTTGTAGAAACCTTTGTGGGTCAAGGGTTCTTTGTTAAAGTATTTGATATTCCACAGGCAAATTTTGAGCAGTTTTCGAAATACAGTGATGCACAAGTTAGCATTCTTAGGGGGGATATCGCTGACTATGGGGAAGTAAAGAAGGCTTTTAAAGATGTTGATAGTGTCATTCATTTAGCCAGCTTGCTCCCCCCGAAAAGCGAAGAAAAACGGGATATAACATTGCGTATCAATGTGGAGGGCGCCAAAAATATAGTTCGGTTGCTGAAAGAATCAGGTTCTAACCATCCGTTAATCTTTTCTTCATCAGTATCGGTGTATGGAAAAACATTTAACGAGAAGCCGCCGATTTCTGAGGATCACACATTAGTTGGTTCGGATATTTACTCGGAGAGTAAAATTCTTGCTGAGAGCGTGGTCAAGGAATCAGGTATCCCTTACGTTATCTTGAGGATTGCGGGCGTAGCGATACCTCAGCCTGTCGAATTGCCGGACGTTTTGCCCTTTAAAGCGGAACAGCGTGTTGAATTCGTAAATATCGAGGACGTTGCAAGGGCAATTGCGAATGCCGTGCGAATCAAAGAGGGCCATCACATTTTTAACATTGCCGGAGGAGAGAGCTGGCAAATCACCGGAGAAGAGTATGTTCAGAAAATTTACCAGGCCATTCATTCAAAATATAGAGGGGAATATTCTCCAGACTATGGTTGGACGGACTGGTACGATACGCAGAAAGCGCAAGAAGTTCTAAACTTCAGTCCTGTCGATTTCGATGACTTCCTGTGGACCCTGGAAGTGAAGTCCCGTGACCCAAATACCCCACGTTTCCAGATTTCAATAACATAAGTATATTATTGCTTACAGTGGTGAAATGGCTAATGTCCTGTTAGTGAACTCCTCGGTCGCAGATCCATTGCTTTTATATCGTCAAAAACGAATGGCTCCCCCTTTAGGCCTGGCATATCTGGGTGCAGTGATGAAAGAGGAGGGCATTAGCGTAGCAGCTATTGACATGAACATTCCCTTCCTGAATTTCTGGGATCTGGAGTCAATTATCGAGAAAGAATGTCCTCGGATAATAGGAATATCAGTATACACCGAGACCTTTGCGAACGGATTAAAGATCGCCAGCACTGCAAAGGGGATCGATTCCAAAATAATCACTGTAATTGGCGGTCCCCATGTTGCATTCGTCCCCATCGAGGCGCTAAATCATGCAGAAGTGGACATTGTTGTTAGGGGTGAAGGGGAAAATACGATGTTAGAACTGACCAGGCACTTCCTTGATGGCTTTGGTTCCCTGAGTGACATTAGGGGAATAACATACAGGGAACATAGTGATATCATAACAACACCAGATAGACCCTTCATCAATGATTTAGATACTCTACCTTTGCCAGACCGAAGTTTGTTTCCGCTCGCCATGTACAAAGATCCTGGCACCATATCCACAGGCAGGGGATGCCAATACGGATGTATTTTTTGTGCCGCTGGACCCATATCAGGTTATAAGTACAGATTGAGAAGCCCCGACAATATCGTAGCTGAGATTGCTCAACTCCGGAAGGAGTACGGAATCAAGTTTTTCTCCTTCGTAGATGACACTTTCACTGCCTTTCCTGACCGTACGTTGAGAATACTGGATCTATTACAGGAACTGGATTATAAGGCTCATTGGCAGTGTACAACTCGCGTCAATATGGTAACCAGGGAAATGTTAAAGAGAATGAGCGAAACCGGCTGTACAGCCATAACATTGGGGATAGAGTCAGGTTCGCAAAAGATACTTGACTCAATAAGAAAAAAAATTTCTGTGTCACAAAGCAAAGACACTGTAAAATGGGCTCTGGAATCCGGTATAAAACCCTTCTGCAGTTTTACAATCCCTCACCCACAGGATACAGAAGAGACTATCTTTGAAACAAGAGACTTGATGATTGAGTTTGCCAAAGAGGGAGCCGACGTGTCAATTTCGTTTACAGTCCCCTACCCCGGAACCTATCTATACGATCATTCACACGAATTAGGTATTATACCTCTCTTTGACAAGTGGGATGATTTTCTCACCACTCATCCGAACTTCGCCACCAAACATCTTTCGCTGGGAAAAATCAATTCACTGGCAGCAGACATGATTACGGCCTTAGAAAACCTCCGGTGGTGAGTGGCCTTTTTACATTAAGAAGGGAGGAGTAAAAAGATGGAATTTAGAGATCTACGGGAATGGATAGGTAAACTGGAGCAGGAAGGAGAGCTAAAGAGGGTTGCCTCGTTAGTAGATTGGGACAAAGAAATCGGTGCAGTAACTCGGAAGACCTTTGATATTGGCGGCCCAGCGCTTTTGTTTGAAAATATCAAGGACTATCAGAAAGGTCGGTGTACAAGATTATTTACCGGTGGGTTGGGTTCTTATTCCCGGGTGGCCTATATGCTCGGCTTGCCGAGAGACACCTCTATGAAAGAATTGATAAGGGTTACCAGAGAACGATTTGCTTCTCCTATTAAACCGATCGTAGTATCCAGCGGTCCTGTAAAAGAAAATATTGTAACAGGAGAGGAGATCAATATCTTGGATTTTCCGGCACCTCACTGGCATAGATGGGATGGGGGACGCTATTGCGACACTACTTGCGGAGTGGTAACCCGCAATCCAGATACCGGGGTTGTTAATGTGGGAACCTACCGGGGGATGGTGGCAGGGAAAGACAAGATAGCCAAAGCGATGTTGGCTACCTCTCACTGGGGAATTAACTATAATAGCTATAAGGCCCGTGGTGAGTCGATGCCGGTTGCCATTATCTATGGTTGGGACCCGGCCTTAAACTTTGTAGCCTGTACTCCTATTTCTCCGTATGTCTGTGAATACGATGTAATGGGTGGGGTCAGGCAGGCTCCTGTGGAACTTGTGAAATGTGAAACATGTGATCTGATGGTTCCTGCTTCTGCAGAAATAGTGGTGGAAGGGATCATATCTCCTGATCCTGACGATTTTATGATGGAGGGCCCTTTCGGAGAGTATCCTGGTTACTATGGGGGTGTAAAATCTCCCAAACCCGCGGTAGCCATTAAGTGCATTACCCACCGTAATGATCCGATCTTTCGTGGTTCGCTGGAGGGTTTTGGACCGGGACATCCCAATGAGACCAAATATATGTGCCATATTGCTCAGACGGCTATTGCTTACAACAAACTGCAAGAATCCGGCGTACCTGGGATTCTGGATCTTTATATCTTACCGGCCAGTTGTTTTACCAATGCGGTTATTCAGATTAATAAGCAGTATGTAGGTCACGCCAAACAGGCGGCTTTGGCATTATGGGGCTCGAATCTTCCTTCCTGGTTAATCAAAAATGTAATTGTTGTGGAGGAGGACATTGATATTTATGATTTAGAGGCCATAGAATGGGCAATAGCTTATCGGGTTAATCCCGGCTCTAATGACATTGTGGTTGTACCTGGATTACCGGGCAATCCTCTGGACCCCAGCGTGCCGATGGGGGATCGCGACATTAAAAAGCTGGGCACCGGCAAATGGAACCGAATGATTATTGATGCTACCAAGGATTGGGAATTTGAGCCCCAGGAACAATACGGGGGGGATCGCTATCCTCCGGTGTGCTTTATCTTGCCTCCCGAGGAGGAGCAATTAGTCCTTTCACGATGGGAAGAATACGGGATTGAACCAGTGAAATGATTACGACTAACCCCCATGCCAGGATCGGGCACAACGAAGGATGAAAATCACCCCCACCCCTCCCTCCCCCGTCGAGGGGGAGGGATACAGGGAGGGGACATTTTCTGGCTAAACTCTTACAAAAGATTAAGAAAGGGGAATGGATATGGCGGATAAAAGTTTTGATGTAGTTATTGTAGGAGGTGGAAACAAAGGCCTGGTAGCCGCAATGTATCTCCAAAGATATGGAGGTCTGAAGGTGGGCATCTTTGAGAAGAGGCATGAGGTTGGGGGTTGCTGGGCAAGCGAAGAGTCCCCTGCCCCGGGGTTCATTGCCGACCATCATGCCAGTGACTTTACCTGGTTCTACACCGAGATCCTGGAGCAGGACTTCCCCTTTAACGAGCGGGGGTACAAATTTGTCCCTTACTATGTGGCCGGTGGCGGGGTATTTCTGGAGGATAATGAGCAGTACTTGCTGTATAGCTCCTTTTATGATCCAACGCAGGAGAAGACTGCCAGATCCCTTGGCCGGTTCAGCCAGAGGGATGCCGATACCTGGCTGAAGATGTGGGATATGTGGGAGACGGTGGGGAGAGATGCCATATTCAGGAAATATCTTCACACCCCGGCTTTGAAATATCCCGAACAGGCATGGGAGCTGGATGATTCGGAAAAGTTTCTTGCCCATCCCAAGATGCAGGCTCTGGGCATTGATCCCAGTTTCATCTTGAGATCGCCGATCGAGGTGGGCAGGGATCTGTTTGAGAATGATGCCTTAGTGGCCGGGTTGCTCCGGTTTACCCATAGCTGGACTGGGTTTCCACCTGATCTCAACGGGGCGGGACTCGCCTTTTTTCTCACCCTGATGGGTCTGCTTGAATATGGCGGCGCCTACGGGGGGACCCATACTGCTGCCCATGCCGCCTATAAATGTTTTATTGATGATGGAGGAAAGAGCTATGTTGGGCAGGAGGTGGAGAAGGTCCTGGTTGAGAACGGACGCGCAAGAGGAGTAAGGCTTGCCGACGGCGCCGAGATCGAGGCAAGAAAGGCAGTGATCTCTACCCTTCAGCCGTCTCAGCTTGTATTCGAGCTTACGGAGCCTGATATGTGGGACTGGCGGATCAGGAGGAGGGTGGCCAATCTTTCTAAGTGGCGGATCACCATTACCTGGTATACCTGGGCATTGCACGAGGCCCCCCACTATGCCGAATCGTGCAAGATCAATCCTGATATTGATAAAGTGGGATTTCTCTCTGTTGGGACCAAGGATCCGGAGGCGATGAACAGAAACCATGCCTTCCGAAAACTGGGGATGGAGTGTGAGGAACCCAACCTGATAGTTTGCTCTCATCCTGCCTCAGGCGGCGACCTTTCCCGGGTGCCGGAAGGGAAGACCTCGATTACGACCGAAGACTCTGTATTAGGGGCAGACAAGAGGACGGAGAAGGAGTGGAGGGAATATCATAAACGCCATGCCAATTATGTAATCGACCTGCTGGGAAAGGTCGCCCCCAATATGACTTGGGACAATGTGATCGGCTATACCCCCCAGAGCCCTTTCCACTGCGCCCGGATGACCAATATGGCGCCCACCGGCAACTGGGCGGTGATAGATAACATCCCCAGTCAATTAGGGAGATGGAGGCCGATTCCTGAACTTGCCCGTCACGCTACCCCGATCAAGGGTCTGTATGGAACCGGATCGGCCTGGCACTTTGCCGGTATGGCCTCGGCATCTCAGGGCTATAACTGTTACAAGGTAATCGCCGAGGATCTGGGTCTGGACCTGCCTCCCAATGCAAAGGTTCGGGGATACTGAAATGTTTTATTTGACACACAAAAACATACTTCATATACTCCCGCCGTAAAAATCAATTTTCGAGCACGTACAAACCATTTTGGAACAGATTATTCCGGTTTTCAACTTACAATAAAGGAGGGGGAGAAAATGGCTTATAAAGATTTGCGGAAAACTATTAAGGATTTTGAAAAAGCAGGTCAATTGCAGCGCGTTAAAGCGGAAGTGGACTCGGATGTAGAATTAAGCGCCATTATGAGGAAGGTATTCGAGCTGAATGGCCCTGCCTGTCTATTTGAGAATGTGAAAGGCTACAAAATCCCCGTGTTTACCGGAGCAATGTACAGGTACAAGAATTATGCAATAAATATTGACGCTCCGCCTACTTTGAAGGGTATCTTGGATAAAGTCAAGTATGCTTGTAATAATCCAATCGACCTCAAAATGGTAAGTAGTGGACACTGCAAGGAAAATATAGATAAGGGGAATAAAATAAACCTGGAGAAAATTCCTGCGCCCAGGTGGCATGAGCTTGATGGCGGCAGATATATCAGCACCCTTGGAGTAGTGATAACGAAAGACCCGGATACGGGAATTAGAAACCTGGCAGTATACCGTGAGATGTTACTGGGAAAGAATAAAACGGCTCTGCATTCAGAACAGGACTCTGGAATACATCTCAGGAAATACAGGGACATGAAAAAACCAATGCCTATAGTTACCTGTATTGGTGTTCCGCCGTCCGTGCTCTGTGCAGCGTTAACCAAAGTACCCTATGGACAGGATGAAGCCGGTATTGCCGGAGCCTTATGTGGAGAACCGGTCCCCTTTGTAAAATGTGAAACCGTTGATTTGGAAGTGCCTGCCGATTCTGAAATAGTAATTGAAGGCGAGATTCCACCGGACAGTAGTAAGTGGGAAATGGAAGGACCTTTTGGTGAATTTACGGGGCATTTCCATAGTCTCGAAAAAACTTTGCACCCTACTATTCATGTAAGCGCTGTCACCTATAGAAACAATCCCATCTATCAGGGATGCTCACCCGGTATCCCACCTAACGAAGAGACTACCTGCCGTGAAATACCTGCTACGGCAAGCGCCTATGCAGAGCTGATGAAATCGGGCATTCCGGGCATTAAAGATATCTATCTCCCTGAGATGGGTTGTGCAGGATTTACTGCAATCGTCCAGATGGACCGTCACTTCTACCAAGGTAACGTGAGACAGATTATCTATTTCTGCTTCGCCAGGCTTTTAATTGGCAAGTGGGTAATAGTAGTAGATCATGACGTGGACATATATAATCCGGGTATGATAGAGTGGGCTTTAGCTACCAGAGTACAACCTCACAGAGACATTATAATCACGGATAACCGGCTGCAGGGCGTAGCGCTTGATCCGTCTATTCATAGTTCGCTGGCCCATATTCCAAATGCTGCCACTTCAAAGATAGGTATAGACGCTACTACCAAGTTTAAGGGTCATGATTTTAACCCGCTGGTTCTCGATTCTGCCAAAATGAAGGAAAAGATAGACCGTAGATGGAAGGAATACGGATTTAAGATTTAAGTCAGTAATGTCCGGTATGGAATTAAAGCGGTTTTCCATCATCTGGAGCCGGTGTTGCTTTCCATGGGCAGGCTTCTGGGGCTGGGACGTCTCCTTCCCGACCGCGCCCCGGACTTGCTGTCCCTCTGCTGGCCGGCGGAGGCGGTCTTTCTGTCGCCATCGGGTCTGCGGCGTTTCTTGGGGCCAGCCGGTTTGGGTAAAATGAGCCAGCCTTCCTCAGGTTCGATGCAGCTCAGCTTCCTGCCCATGTATGCCTCGATAGGCGGAAGGTAGAAGGCTTCCTCCTCATCGGCGAAGCTGATGGAGGTGCCGGCGGCTCCCGCCCGCCCGGTGCGCCCGATCCGGTGCACGTAATCTTCCGGATCATGGGGCAGCGTAAAATTGATCACATGGTCCATGCCCTCGATGTGCAGGCCCCGTCCGGCCACATCGGTGGCCACCAGCACCCGGATCTTTCCGGCCTTGAATTGGTCGAGACGGTGGATCCGCTGTTGCTGGGGAATATCGCCGGAAAGTTCCGCGCAGTTGATCCCGTATCGGGTGAGTATCTCCGCGAGACGTCTCACTTGGTCTTTCCGGTTGCAAAAAACCAGGACCCTCTCCAGGTTCAGCTTGTCGATGATGTTGTAGAGCAGGGCGAATTTTTGATCCGTGGTCGCGATGTAAACAATCTGGTCCACCGTGTCCACAGCAACCTGCTCCGGTTCGATATTCACCGTCACCGGGTTATGTGTCCACTGGGCGGCAAGGCGGGTAACGTCTTCGGTCAGCGTCGCACTAAAAAGCATGGTCTGGCGCTTTTCCCTGGGCGGAGTGCTGTGGATGATATTCCGGACGTCCGGGATAAATCCCATGTCAAGCATCCTGTCCGCCTCGTCGATGATCATCACCTCGGTCTTGTTGAGGATCAGGTCGCGCCGCTGCCGGAAGTCGAGCAGCCTGCCGGGTGTGGCCACCACGATATCCACGGGAACACCGGCCAGTTGCTTCCTCTGCTTTTCGTAATCCATGCCGCCGAACAGGGAGATTACTTTAATATCTGTATACTTGGCAAGCTGGCGGGCTTCTTCTGAGATCTGAAGCACCAGTTCGCGAGTAGGCGCAATCACCAGCACCCGGGGCGTGCCGGGCTTCCGACTGCCCTGGATGGGGTTGTTCAACATCCGGGTAATAACGGCAATGAGAAAGGCCGCCGTCTTGCCGGTGCCGGTTTGGGCCCGTCCGCTGGCATCTTTACCGGACAGGGCGCTGGGAAGAATTTCCGCCTGGATCGGTGTACAATACTGGAAACCCAGATCACTGATGGCGTGCATGAGCGGATCGGGAAGGTCGAAATCGTGAAAGCGGGTTTTTCCCTCGGCCGGTGAGACCTTGAACTGGGAAATCCGCCAGGGCGCGTCCGGCGCTGCGGCAGCGGGAGCAGCCGATGCACCCGCTGCCCGACCGCTTCTCTTGCCCCTTTTCCGGGGGGGCCTTCCGGAATGGGCACGGTTTTCACTATCCGGACGCGAAAGCTCTGGTGGGGGCGCCGGAAAGGCCGCTTTCTCTTTGAGGACTTTTTCTCCCGATCTGCCGATATTGCGAATCTTTTTCACTACTTTTTGAATAAAATTTATCATTGCTATAAAAAAATTGACTCCTATCTGTTCAATTGAGGCCGATCCAAACGGCCAATGCTGCATAATAGAACGGAACTACGGGTAAAAGCAAGTAATTTAGGAGGCGCGACAACCATCATCCGGGCACGCCTCTACACATCATCCCGTTTTCCTTTCAGGATTACGACCGGATATAGGCATCCCATGGGTATTCTGGGTCTCGGCAGAGGTGATCGTCATTCATTGGCAGTTTAGAGAAACCAACCATGACGTATTCGACGGATGGAGGTGCAACCAGTCCTTGGAGTATTGGTTTTTCCTGAAAGCCTTTTCATCCATTTGCAATATTTTAATCTTCGCCTTTTCGACTGCCTCGGGATGCTGGCTCAAATACCATCTTTCCCATTCTTCCAACTTTCTGCCCTTGAATTCCTAAATCAGTTCGCTCATCTGCCCTACAACTTCCGGTTTCGTCCCCTGTACGTTCTGATTGGCTAAATTGATAAGTTGGGTGGCGTACTGGATTTTATTTCTAGACAGGCATAATAACCTTTGCTAGATATATTATATCACGGCTGTCCGGTTAAAGTTTGCTGACTACAATTTAACATGTTGATATTAGGAAATAAATGAGCATATTTAAGTTTTTTCGATTTCAATTTACATTGTTTTCCAGAACATCTACCTTTTCCCAAATAATTTGGGGGA
>DATESZ010000173.1:0-3040 GCA_035283845.1 Syntrophales bacterium
GGAGATTCAAACCCGAATTCTCAAGGCGTTCGGTCACGCTGTGACAATGGGTAGGGTCTTACAAAAAACTGGATACTAATCTCTTGTTATTGCACGTATTTAGCCCCTTTTTTACAGCGTTGCTCTTAAACTCCTGTCTGATTGTCGTACTCCTGCCGGTCGTGGGTGGAAATGACGGTGTTGATCCCGGCCTGCCGGTAATCCTAGGAAAACTGTTCAAATTTTTCTTCCGCCAGGGCCTTGGTGGGAACAAGATAGAAGGCTCGTTTGCCCTTGCTGCCGTAATGGAGCGCCAGGATTTCGCCGATGAGGGTCTTGCCGGAGGAGGTGACGGCGGAGACAAGGAAATTGCCGCCGCGCATAATCTGGTGTTCCTTGAAGGACTTATCCTGGAGGGGCAGAAGGTTGTCGCCGTATTTCCGTTTCAGGATATTGATGATCTTGAGTTCCAGTCCGAAGGCTTCCAGCAGGTCGATGCGCATGGGGTGAAGGCGCCCCCCATTGAACATGGCCGGGAAAACAGGCCGCCGATTAGGATGTTGGTTTGGGAGAGGACATTTTCGCGCCGGACAGGTTAACGGCGTCATGGATACCATTATTTAGCTGATTTAACAAAGAAAATAATGTAGTAAAAGGTATTGTAATGTCATGCCGGACAATGCTACAATCATCTCGTAAAAGGAGGTGCATGAATATGGGTAATGTAGTCGTACAATCAGAAAAATTGAACCTGCCGGAAGAGATTGCCAGAAAGCTGAAAGGCAAAAAACTTGAACTTCTCGAAATCAAGGAAGGAATTCTCTTAAAACTGGTGGAAGATTCCATTAATGCTGCGAGGGGATTTTTGAAAGGGAGTTCTTTCTCGTCCGAACGGTACATGCACCTAAAAAAGGAGGAAAAGGGCCTGGAGCGATGAACGAAACCTTCGTCCTGGACGCATCGGCATTAATCGCCTTTTTTATGGATGAGAGTGGTGCGGATACGGTGGAAACTGTTCTTCAGAAGGCGCGGATGGAAGAATGTGTCGTTTATATGAACAAGGTGAATGTCCTTGAGATATACTACGGTGTGTATCGGGACGATGGCAAGGACAAAGCGGAGGAGGTCCTTGCCAAAATATATGATTTGCCTGTGAACATTGTTGATGGATTGGCCGATGAGGTATTTAAGGAAGCTGGCCGGCTGAAGGCTGAATATAAGGTATCACTGGCGGATTCAATAGCCCTTGCCGAAGCCAAAACAAGAAAGGCTGGTATTCTCACTGCGGATCATCATGAGTTTGATATACTTGAACAAAAAGGCGAGTTGATATTTAATTGGATCCGATAGGCAGAACAGTTGAAAAATACAGGAAAGAAGGCAACCCTGATCATGTCTGGGTTGCCTTTCTTTTTGGCAGGCTCCGCTTTTTTGAGTGGGATTTTTAGGTACTCAGAAGGGGATATCGTCATCCTCCGTGGATGTGGGAACGTCCTCTTCCGGGGCGGCGGGATTGCCGTTTTTGCCGCTCAGGAGTTCGAGCTCGCGCGCCCGAATCTCCACGAGGCTGTGGTTGCCGCCTTCGTTATCCTGCCAACTGCGCTGTTGGAGCTGACCCCGGATGCCGACCTTGGAACCTTTCGTGCAGTATTGGCCTACGAGCTCCGCCAGGCGCTGGAAGGCCGTCACCCGGAACCAGTGTGTCTTTTTGACCTTCTGGCCATCCTTGCCCTTGTAAACCTCATTGACGGCGATGGTGAAATTGGCTACGGGGATGGCGTTGGGAGGATACCTTATCTCCGGGTCTTGACCTATGTTGCCTACGATAGTAACGGTGTTTATCATGGTTCATTCCTCCTTTTCGATCTTAGTGGCGTTGATTTCTGCGTTAACCTCTTCATCGTTGCGTTCTTTTGCCGCCTGATGGATTGCCGTCTCAAGCTCATGGGACATCCTGAGCGCCGCCTCGGTGCTTCTTATGTGGGTTTCCATGATCTCATCCTAGAACTGCATCCGTTCGTACCGGGCAGCATCTGGTTGAGGATCGCGCCCCGTGAGGGAACAACGGAATACATGCTCGATATAGGGGGAAGGTGGCTTATATTTGTCCATGGCCGACCTCCTGCGTCGCTGTGCCGGTTTTGCCATCCGGCTTTGTTTGACCGTTTCCGCCGTTATGATGATTACCATTGCCGTTTCGCTTGCCGTTCAGAGCTTCCTGCACCTTGCATACGAGTTGGTCTTTCAGCAGGCCAAGCGCCTCCAGGTGATCCTGATCGTTTTCATCCAGTGTCGCCTTTGCCGTGTAGGACACACAGCAGGAATTGAAGTTCCTGCTTTTCTTTTTGGAAACCATGACCTCTACTTCCGTGACTTTCATCGCCGATACCTCCTTGATTTGTTGGTTGAAGTATTTCTCCAGGATGTCATTGACGATCTTGTTCATGGGCAGTCTGAGGGTGGTCTTCAATTCCCTCAGCCGGACACCATTGAACTCTGACAGTTTCATGTAACCTCACCTCCCTTCATATTGATTTCAGTCAAAGGACAGGTTTGATCTGATTTCTTTTGGGAGCTGGAAAAGAAGGGTAAGAAAGACGTGAGTAATGTGTAAGTTTGCAGACAACATCTGGCAGAAGCACCCGTCCGGACAGACGCGACCGCAGGGAGAGACTGATCGGCGCCCTGGTGACTGCGCCAGCAGTCTCGAGGGCGAGGGCGCGAAGGGAAGCCGTGTCTCTTTCTGAGTAAAGCGAAGAAGGAGTCACGGCGACCGCTGAGGAGGGGCGTCACGCACGTGTCGCCCCGACGAAGAATGAATAGAAAGCCCGCAGCCTCCCGTCTCCGACGTAGGCGGCGGCGGGTGGCTGTCGGGATGTGAACGAGAACGAAATGGAGCCCCAACGAATAAGGATAGATCGTGAGAGCGAAGCGAGCCACGATCTTATCCTGTAGTTGGACGAGCCCGGCATGTGGAGCGGAGTCTTAATATAAGCAAATATCTTTTTTTGAATGTGGAGCGGTGGAATGTTGTATTGGACGAGCACTTTCTTCAAGGCGA
>DATESZ010000174.1:0-3699 GCA_035283845.1 Syntrophales bacterium
GATGTTTTAAGAAAGCTCTGGGATGCCGGACTGCGCACTCTTCCGGGAGGCGGGGCGGAGATATTGTCGGACCGCGTAAAGAAGAAGATCAGTCCCGGAAAGGGAACGACGGCGGACTGGCTCCATGTCATGCGCGAGGCCCATCGGCTTGGCTACAAGTCCACGGCGACCATGATGTATGGACACCGGGAAAAAGATGAAGACATCATGAGACACCTGGAAAATATCCGGCAACTTCAGGATGAGTATCAGGGCTTCACCGCCTTCGTACCCTGGAGTTTCAAACCGGGCAACACACCCCTCGGCAAGACCGTCGCTCGGCGCGCCACCCCGACCCGCTACCTGCAGATTATTGCCCTGTCCAGGCTTTATTTAGATAATTTCCCCCACATCCAGGCATCCTGGTTCTCGGAAGGGAAAAAGATAGGGCAGATCGCCCTCCATTTTGGGGCCGATGATTTCGGGGGGACATTGCTGGAAGAAAACGTCCATGCGGCGGCCAACTTCCTGAACAGCGCAAGCGCAGCAGAATGCATCCGATTGATTCACGGGGCGGGATTCGATGCCGCCGAGCGAAATACCTTCTATGAAGTGAAGCAGGTCTTTCCCCTTTCTCAGCTATAAAAGTTAAACGATTTCAAGGATTTTATCAACATTAAAGACCCGTTTTTCCTGGCGCATCATACAAAGCGCCTCCAGCCCCACAAAAGGATGGCCGTTGTACTCCATGTCGCCGACGACAAGGGGCCTGATGAGGCGGCGGGTCTTTTCGTCCTTTGCCTTCAGGTACACAATTTCCAGGGTCTGTTTCTTCACGATGGCGTTCTCGAGGAGCTTGATTTTCTCTTCCCGGGGCAACTGACGGGCCGCCCGGTCATACTGGCAGCGTGTCAGGAATTTCACCACCTGCCAGTCCATAAGGACGTGACTTTTTCGTATGGGCTTTATCAGGACAATACCGTCCAGGGTAGTGCAGCGGGACAGGGCCACATACATCTGGCCGTGGGCGAAGGTACCCTTCCCCACGTCAATGACGGCCCTTTCAAAGGTCTTTCCCTGGCTTTTATGGATCGTAACGGCAAAGGCAAGCCTTACCGGATACTGGGTGAATGAACCGACCACTTCGGATGCAAGCTCCCCGTTTTCGAGAAAAAACCGAAATATCTCCCACGTGTAGGGAGTAATTTCCATTTTTTGACCCTTATCCAGTCTTGTAATAAGGATATCCTGTTTCTCTTCGTCCTTTTTTATGCCGATCATTCTTCCAATAGTTCCGTTCACCCATCTTCCGGATGGATCGTTATTGAGAAGCATGATCTGTGCACCCTTCTTGAGTTTGAGATCTAAAGCCGTCGGCAGGTATTCCTTGCTAAAATCACCTTCAATGATACCGTGGGCCGTCCATGTCTTGCCGGGTAATTGAGCAAGCTGCTGATCATTGAGACGATCGGCCAAATCATTTGTGGTTGTCAGATAAATGTAAAAATCGTCGGGCGGGGCTGTGAAGTCGGGATCTAAACGCTGATTGAGCAGGATCAGATCATTATCGGTCACGGTGCGGTTGCGGATGGCATTCAGCAGGCGGATAAAACCGTCGTCCTTCTGACGGTAGATCTTTTCCAGTTCGACGTATTCCCAATCCATGTTTTCAAAGACTTTTGCGCTGAAAAAGTAAGGGGTAGCGTAATGTTCCCTGAAAATTTCCCTTTCATGACCCGTTACGACCGGTGGAAGCTGGTAGAGATCGCCGATGAAGATCATCTGAACGCCGCCAAAAGGAAGTTTTTCATCAGGACCGTTGAGGCGCAGGAATTTATCGACGCAATCAAGGAGGTCAGCCCGTACCATGGAGATCTCATCGATGACAATAGTCTCCAGTTTTCTATAAATATTCTTTTTTTCATCGCGAAATTTTTTACGGATGGCCTGCAGGGTCACATCGGGCTTGAAACCAAAAAAAGAGTGAATGGTCTGGCCGCCCACATTGATAGCGGCTACGCCGGTAGGGGCAAGGACAACAGCCTTCTTTTCCGTCTTATCCTTGAAGTAGTTGAGCAGGGTCGATTTCCCTGTCCCCGCCCTGCCGGTGATAAAGACGTTCCGGCTCGTTTCTTCCATCAACTCAAGTGCCGTCTGAAACTGGGGGTTGAAATCGATGGGGGGCATATCAGCGGCTTTTTTCACTTTCATAGTAGAGAAACCCTTCACGAATTATAGACAGCACCTTGCAAATTGAAATTAACCGTCGGTTGTCAGATGCGGTCGAGGGGGCTTTGCAGGTTGCGGATATCTCGGGCCATTACATGGGTATAGATCTCCGTGGTCTTGACATCCGCATGGCCGAGCAGTTCCTGCAGGACGCGGATATTGACCCCGTTTTCCAGCATATGAGTGGCGAAGCTATGGCGCAGGGTGTGGCAACCAACCCTCTTGTCGATCCCGGCTTGTTGCGCGGCCCGCTTCACCGCTTTTTGCAGGGCGGATTCGAGAACGTGATGACGCATTTCTTTACCGGAGCGCGGGTCACATGATCGCTCCCTGGCAGGAAAGACCCACTGCCAGCCGGTCTCCCTCGCTGCATTAGGGTATTTTCTGGCGAGAGCTTCAGGGATGTAGACCTCTCCGAAGCCTGCCACGAGATCCCCGTGGTGGAGAGATTTCACATACTCGATTTGCGCTAACAGATCGTCTTGCAGGTTCCGAGGCAGTATGGTGGTTCGGTCTTTTCCGCCCTTGCCGCCTCGGATGAAGATGATGTTCTGGCCGAAGTCTACGTCCTGGACGCGCAGACGGATGCATTCCATCAGCCGCAGCCCGCTGCCGTAAAGAAGCTTCGTCATGAGGGCGTTCTTGCCCTCAATGGCCGCGAGAAGGCGCTGAACCTCGGCTTGAGTCAGTACTGTCGGCGGGCTTGTCAGGTGCTTGCTGCGTGCCGGAGCTATCTCGCCATCCAGGGGCATATCCAGGACATCGCGGTAGAGGAAGGCGAGGGCGTTCAACGCCTGTCTTTGGGTGGCGCCGGACACCTTGCCTTCTGTGGCGAGATGTGATAGAAACGCCTCCACATCCTTCGCCCCGAGATGGCGCGGGTGGGTCTTGCCGCCAAAGTGGTGGATGTAGCGCAGGATCCATTGGCAATAGGTCTGCTCTGTGCGATATGCATAGTGGTGGTATCGCAGGACCTCTCGCGCCTGGTCCATTAACTTGAGCTTGGGATTAGGGTGGAACTTCGGCTTATTTTCCATGTTTGCTATCTTGATAGCTTAATAAGTGGAATATGGCAAGCGATTTGTGATAAGTGGAAAGAAATTTAACCGTTTTTCCATGTTTTATTATATAATATGACAATAAGTGGAAAATCCATCCACCTATAGGAGGTGATATGGCGGACAATTTTCCACTTATTACACTGTTATCTCTTAGAATAAATTGCAGCACGTTTTATCAATTCTTTTGCAATGTTTAACCGAAAAGCATCCCATTCCTCTCTGCTATATCCTTTCGCCTTATAGTTTTCATAGGCATCTAAACCAGAGCAATGGAGTAAATCTGCTATTGCTTTTTCTGTTAATTCACCTTTTTTACTAAACCACATGATCCCTCCTAAAAACCAAGATAACAATTTAATCCAGCCGACCGGGAATCAAGCTGGTCAGTTAATAATTAAGCCCGTGGCCCGGCGGCTGATCATGGTCGTTA
>DATESZ010000175.1:0-9918 GCA_035283845.1 Syntrophales bacterium
GCTGAAATGACCTCATCGGCTTTTAATGCGTTTCTTTTCATCATTGCCGTCAATGCGTTACCAATTTCAAATGGCAATACTTCGGGTGCAACCAAGTCGTGTCCCTCAGTAATACGGATTATCATATCCTTTTCAGGCTCATTTAAAGCCACAGCGATAAACGTATTTGTGTCGGCAACAATTTTCATGCGTACAATTGTACCTTATATTTGTTTTTTGTCAAGCCGAACGCTCTGCATAACCGGCGGCGGGTTTTCCCAGCCTCCTCTCACCCTCTCCTCACTCCCACTCAATCGTGCTCGGCGGTTTGGAGCTGATATCGTAAACCACGCGGTTTACCCCCCTCACCTCGTTGATGATGCGGTTCGATATGACGCCGAGAAGTTCCTGGGGCAGCCTCGCCCAGTCGGCGGTCATGGCATCGTCGCTGGTGACGGCACGGATGGCGATGATATTTTCGTAGGTTCTCTGATCGCCCATAATGCCTACGCTCTTGAGCGGCAGCAACACGGCAAAGGCCTGCCAGAGCTTGCGATAGAGATGATTTGCCCTGATTTCTTCCTGGAGAACCGCATCGGCCCGGCGCAGGATGGCAAGTCTTTTTTCCGTAACCTCGCCGATGATGCGGATCGCAAGCCCCGGCCCGGGGAAAGGCTGCCTCCAGATAACATCGTCGGGCATCCCCATCTCTTTGCCCAACAGGCGCACCTCATCCTTGAAAAGGTGCTTCAAGGGCTCCAGGAGTTTCAAATTCATCTTCTTCGGAAGGCCGCCCACATTGTGATGGGATTTTATCACCGCGCTGGGCCCGCCGAAGGCGGAACGAGATTCAATCAGGTCGGGGTACAGAGTTCCCTGAGCCAGGTATTCCACGCCTTTTATCCTGCGGGCCTCTTTTTCAAAGACCTCGATAAAGGTGTGTCCGATGATTTTCCTTTTTTTCTCGGGATCTATGACGCCTTTTAACCTGGAAAGGAAGATTTTTTTGGCCCGGACAGATCGCAGGTTGATCTGAAAATTTTTATTAAAGACCTCCCGGACGCGCTCCGCCTCTCCTTGGCGCAGGACGCCGTTATCCACAAAGACGCAGGTTAGCTGATTCCCTATGGCCAGATGTATCAGAAGGGCGGCAACGGACGAGTCTACGCCGCCGCTTAAGCCCAGAATGACATGTTTGTCGCCCACGGTTTCCCTGATTTCTTTCGTCGTTTCCTTGACAAAGGATTTCATCGTCCATGATTTGCGGCAGTTGCAGATGCCGAAAAGGAAATTTTCCAGCATCTTCCGGCCTTCCGCAGTATGGACGACCTCGGGATGAAACTGGAGGCCGTATAGGCGTTTGCCCTTGTGCTCCGTTGCCGCGACTTTCGTATTTGCCGTGGAGGCAGTTGTCTTAAAACCTCCGGGGAGCCTGCCGATGCTGTCGCCGTGGCTCATCCAGCAGCGGGTAGGACTGGCAATACCATTGAATACACCATCATTTTTCAGTACGTTCAGCTCGGCAAAACCGTATTCCCTTTTTTCCGAACGGACGACCTCTCCTCCCAGGGCATCCACCATGAACTGAAGCCCGTAACATATGCCTAAAACAGGGATGCCGAGAGCGAAGATTCCCCGGTCTGCCCTGGGACTTCCCTTTTCATAGATGCTGGCCGGCCCTCCCGAAAGGATGATTCCTTCGGGATTCAGCGCTTTTATCCGATCTATAGCGATTTCAGGAGGTTCAATCTGGCAGTAAACATGATGCTCCCGTACACGTCTGGCGATAAGCTGATTGTACTGGGAACCGAAATCAATAATAAGGATCACGTAACAACTCCCTTTTCCTGTCTGATCATGGTGATAAACTCATCAAAAAGGTAGGTTGCATCATGAGGACCGGGCGCCGCTTCCGGATGGTACTGAACGCTGAACGCCCGAAGCGCCGTCGTACGCAGTCCTTCCGATGTAGTATCGTTCAGATTTTCGTACGTCCTTTCCTGATCCTGTGAGAGTGACTCCGGAAGCACCACAAATCCATGATTTTGTGATGTAATTTCAACTCGTTTGGTAATTATATTCTTTACTGGTTGATTTATTCCATGATGACCGAATTTCAGTTTAGCGGTCCTGCCCCCTAATGCCTGCCCCAGTATCTGATGTCCCAGGCAGATGCCGAAGACAGGCAGCTTGCCCAAAAGCTGCCGAACCGTCTCGACTATATAGGGTAAGGCAGCCGGATCGCCGGGGCCATTGGAAAGGAGAACCCCGTCCGGGTGACAGGCAGTAATTTCCCCAGCCGTCGCTGCGGCAGGCAACACAATAACGTCACATCCCCGGTTGTCCAGATGTCGAAGGATGTTGTATTTGACCCCGCAATCGAGAACGACGACCCGTATCCGCTCCCTTCTGCCCTGCTTGTCAGTGGTTATTGAATGCGGCGCGTCATCCCGCCATACATAGGGCGCCTTGCAGGTGACGGACTGCACCAGATCTCTTCCCACCAATCCCGGATATGCTCTCACCCGTTCCAGGAGCTTTTCGCAGTCGCCGGTTTCCGTGGAGAGAATGCCGCGCATGGCGCCGGTAATACGTATACGGCGGGTCAACGCCCGGGTATCGATACCCTCGACTCCCAGTTTCCCGCGCTCTTCCAGAAAGGTTTTGAGGCTTTTCCGGCTGCGCCAGTTGCTGGGGAAGTTCTGGTATTCCTTAACGATCAGCCCCTCCAGATGGATGCCGCCGGACTCCCTGTCCTCATCATTGATCCCGCAATTGCCGATTAAGGGGTAGGTCATGGTCACGATCTGTTCCTTATAAGACGGATCGGTAATGATTTCCTGATAGCCCGTCATTCCCGTATTAAAAACCACTTCACCGGAAACTTCGCCCCCTCCGGCAAAAGCGGAGCCTTTGTACACACTTCCGTCTTCCAAGACCAGCAGGGCCGGCTGTTGTCGTCGCAGAAGCGACATATCGCCTCCAAAATTATGTAATGGCTTGATTAACAGAGAATTAGTCTTCACAGCGAGCCAAAGCCGCGTTCATGAAGGGAGAGTGTATCCCCAAACCCCCCTTTTGTAAAGGGAGATTTGGGGAAGAAAAGCAATTAAAGCATGGGCAGATATCTGTCAATCTCAAACTGGCTTACATGGATGCGGAAACGATCCCATTCCACCTTTTTGTTTTCGATGAATTTATTGAAGATATGATCGCCCAACGTCTCTTTTACCAAACTGCTCTTGGATACGAGCATAAGCGCCTCATAGAGACTCCCCGGCAGCGAGGTGATGCCTGCTTTTTCGCGGGCATTTTCATCCATTTCAAAGATGTCTTCCTCTACCGGTTCCGGCAGGACATGCTTTTTCGCTATGCCTTGCATGCCCGCCGCAAGCATGACGGCAAAGGCCAGGTAGGGATTGCAGGCCGGATCGGGAGAACGATATTCAATGCGCGTCGCCTTTTCTTTACCCGGTTTGTACATGGGAACGCGAATCATGGCCGAGCGGTTGCGGCGCGCCCAGGACACGTATACCGGCGCTTCGTACCCCGGCACAAGCCGTTTGTAGGAATTCACCCACTGATTGCATACCGCCGTAATCTCCGGGGCATGGATCATCAGTCCCGCGATGTATTGCTTTGCCACATCGGATAGATGATACTTGTCGCTGCCCTTGAAAAAGGCGTTTTTACTCCCCTTGAAAAGAGACTGGTGGGTATGCATCCCGCTGCCGTTCTGGCCGAAGATGGGTTTGGGCATGAACGTGGCATATACGCCATTTTGCCGGGCAATTTCCTTGACCGTAGTGCGATAAGTCATTACCTTATCGGCCATTTTGAGGGCTTCGTCATAGCGGAGATCGATTTCATGCTGGCTCGGGGCAACTTCGTGGTGTGAATATTCTACGCGGATACCCATGTCCTGAAGGGCGAATATGGTCTGACGTCGTAGATCGGTGGCGCGATCCACGGGAAGGCCATCGAAGTAACCGCCCCTGTCCAGAATCTCGGGAGAGCAGTCATTGGAAAAATAGAAAAATTCCAGTTCCGGCCCTACATAAAAAATGTAGCCCATATCATTTACCTTTTTTAGTATGCGTTTCAGGGCATAGCGGGGGTCGCCGTCGTAAGGGGTGCCGTCGGGATTGAGAATATCACATATCACGCGGGCCACCGGACGATCGGATGGACGGTAAGGGAGGATCTGGAATGTCGTGGGATCAGGCATGGCAATCATATCGCTCTCTTCAATCCGGCAGAAACCCTGGATGGAAGAGCCGTCGAATCCCATCCCCTCGGTCATGCCTTCCTCCAGCTCCGAGGGGGTGATGCTGAATATTTTCTGGACTCCCAGGACATCGGTAAACCAAAACTGCACGAAACTGACATTTTGTTCCTTTACGATTTTCAGGACATTTTCTCTTGTTTTACAGTCAAACATATAATTCTCCTTTCTTTAGAGGTATTCATTGTTGAAGTAAGGGCTGTTTTTATGAAGCCGCAGTTAACCTGCTATTCTATCGATTCGTTTTCCGTCAGCCACCAGATTCCGCAGGGGCAGCCGCCGGCGCAGAACCCGCACCCGATGCAAAGGCCAGCATCAACGGCATATTCGTAACCGCGCTCGCCGGAAACCTCGTGCCGTGAAATGGCGTTTTGCGGACAGAGGGTCTCACAAAGGCCGCAATCCCGGCAGGCGCCGCACGAAGCGCACTGCCCGGCGCAGGAAGCAGGGTCATCGAAGGCCGGGATGCGCGGGGCATAGTATTCCATTTTTATCCGCTTCGGATCGATGGCGGGCAGTTGGTCATAGGTCTCCTCCCTGCCTCTGAGTATGGCGTCGATAGCCGCGGCTGCCTTACGCCCCATGCCTATGGCTTCCGTCAGCAGGCCTAACCTGACCGCATCCCCGACGGCGTAGACCTGCACATCACTGGTCTGGGCGCGTTCATTGACGACGATAAAACCCCTGAGAGTTTCTATCTCCGAGGGAAGGAAATCGAGGTCCGGCTGATCGCCGATGGAAACAATTACCGTGTCCGCCGGCAGTAAGTCGCCATTCGTTAATTCCACACCCTTCGCGGTGATAGCCCTGGTAAAACGCGGCCAAAGGAACCGGGCGCCCGCCGCCACGGCCTGCTGGCGCTCCTTGCCATAGGAGGCCGGCTCCTGAATATCGATGAGGGTGACCGTTTTCGCCCCCAGGCGGACCGCTTCCGTTGCCGCATCGCAACCCACATTCCCCGCCCCGATGATTACGACCGCTTTTCCTACCTTGGCCTTGTTTTCCTTGCTCTGCCGCAAGAAATCCAGGGCCGCGACGGCCCGCTCATGACCGGGCACGGGAATCATGCGCGGCTTCTGAGCGCCGGTGGCAATGACGACAAAATCATGCCGCTCCTTTATCTTGTTAAATTCCTCCTTTGTCAGCCGTTTGTTAAGGTGCACGTGCTTGATGTTCTCGCTTACTCTAAGCAATTCATGTGCCAGGATGTCACCGGGAATGCGGCTGCCGGGAATAAGGGTGGCGATCTTTCCGCCCAGGCTCTTACCCATGTCATAGATAATCGGTGCATGGCCCTTCATCCACAATTGCCAGGCAATCGAAAGACCGGCGGCGCCGCCGCCGATCACGGCAATTTTATGGCCCGTAGCCGGGGCCGGCGTGGGGGCCTGAGCCTTCAGACTGGCCTTCCCCAATATGGTAGTGTCCACCGGCGGCAGGCGGAAGGTGTGGCGCGTGCAGTGCTCCATGCAGAGGTTCGGACAGAGGTAACCGCAAACCGTCGCCGGCAAGGGACTGTAAGCTAAAGCAAGATTCACCGCCTCTTCCATTTTCCCCTTGCGTATCAACTCCCAACGTTTTTGTACCGGTATTCCCGATGGACAATGGGCCTGACAGGGCGGGAGATATTTATCGTTTTCCCACAGGGGCACGTAGCGGCGCAGATCTCCCGTGACAATCAAGTCGATGGAACTCCGATCCTGATCGGAAAGGTCGCCGATTAACCCGCCCCTGCCCAGTTCCTGGTTCCATACCTCGGTCACAAACTGCCCAACTTTACGCACCGGCCGGCCAAATTTTTCATGGGGCTTGCGGGCCGCCAATACCTGCCAGGACTCCCGATCAAGGGTAAGCTGGCGAAAGACTTTCGGCAAGTCAATGGCCTTCAGAAAATCCCTCATGCGGGTAGTAAGCCAAAGCCATTCTTCATCATCAGGTTTTCTTAATCTGGCGTCCCGCTCACTGAACCCCTGATGTTTGCCGCGGAAGAAAATCTTGCCGCCGACCATGCCCACGCAGGGGCCATAGCCCAGGATATTTTCCGCCGTTTCTTTTCCGTAGCCGCAAATTACGGCAATGCCGCCCGCCATGAACTCGGCAAAAGAATCACCCACGCCGCCAAGCACCCACAGTTCCGGCGGCTCAAAACGGGGATTGTGTTTCGTCATGGTCATGCCGCGGGCGCCGATATCGCCGCCAACGTAAATCTTTCCCTGGGCCATGGCATTGCCTACACCGTTAGCGGCATGGCCATGCACGACAATCTTAGCCCCACCATTCAGCCATCCCACATCGTCAGAAGCGGGCCCCAGGTTATGAATGGTCGTATTGGGAAAACCCATGGAACCGAGCCGCTGCCCGGATGTGCCCGTTATTTTGATTTCGATGGGCTCATTTCCCGCTTTCCACAGCCGTCCTCCGATGCCATGCTGGCCCCGGGCAGAAACTTCCAGTGAACGATAGCCCTCCGCCACGGCTTGCTGAATGCGTTCTTCCAATATCCGTGAATCGACCCTGATTCCCTTCTCCTCGCCGGGAATAGTTATGGCCGGTTTATATGACATTTTATCTCCTTCTTGTTAAACAGCATACTGTATCCTCAACCTCTCTGCTGCGGCACGGTCGGCAATGCCTAACGCATCCGACATACCGATGGGCAAAGAGGTGGAGCGCCCCAGGGGCGCGACAATTTTTTTCAATTCCGCATCAAAGCTGAGATATACATCTACCAGACGCTCCGCCACTTTTTCCGGATCAAGACGGCGGTACAGGCGTGGATCCTGGGAGGTAATCCCCTTGGGACACAGACCAATGTTACATATGTTGCAGCGGTCCATCTCCGAACCAAGACAACCGGCCGTCGCCTGCATGATATATTTTCCGACCTGCACGCCGCTCGCCCCTAACATGATCAGCGCCGCGGCATTGGCCGCAAGGTTGCCGTTTTTCCCGACGCCGCCGCCGGCAAAAAGCGGAATTTCGTTCTGCTTACCGATCTTCACGAGATTCAGGTAGGCATCCCGTAAATTACTGGCAATAGGATAGCCCATAGCATTCATCGAAACATTGTAGGCGGCGCCGGTGCCGCCATCTTCGCCATCCATGGCCAGCGCCGCCGCATAGGTATTACGCGTCAGGTTGTTCAGCACCGCAAGGGCAGTGCTGGTAGCCGATATTTTAGGATATACGGGCACCCGGAAACCCCAAGCCATCGACATGGACTGGACCATTTTGGCGACGGCCTCTTCGATTGAGTACTTTGTTTGATGGGTAGGCGGGCTGGGCAGGCTGACACCGGCGGGTACGCCGCGGATCGCGGCGATCAATTTATTCACCTTGTACCACATCAGCAGGCCGCCATCCCCCGGTTTGGCGCCCTGACCGTATTTGATTTCAATGGCGCAGGGGTCCTCCTTCATCTCCGGCAGCGCATGGATGATCTCATCCCAGCCAAAATAACCACTGGCAATCTGCAGGATGATGTATTTGATGAACCGCGACCGTAGCAGACGGGGTGGGCAGCCGCCCTCTCCCGTGCAGACGCGCACCGGCATGCCGAGTTCTTCATTCAGGTAAGCAACGCCTAATTGTATGCCTTCCCACATGTTCGGCGACAGGGCCCCAAAGGACATGCTGCCGATAATGAGCGGATATATCTCCCGGACGGGCGGGATCCAGCCTCCCTCATTGAGGATCGCGAGAGCTGCTTCCGGCGGCAGGATTCTTCCCAGCAGAGTTCTCAGCTCAAATTCATGGCGGCCCGCGTCCAAGGCCGGGTCCGTGAGCATGGAGATGCGCACGAACTTGATTTCGTCCAGCATGCTGCGCGGATCGTTGCGCCTCCCGCCACGGCGCCGCGGTTCACCGCCAATATTTGTATGAAAACGTTGCTTATCAGGTTCATCGTTGTGCTCGGGAATAATGGCATTGTTTGGACACACCAGGGCGCACATGCCGCAGCCGACGCAGGCATAGGCCACTTCCATCCGCTGACGTATGCCGTGATAGACGCCGTAAACATTAGACGGTTTCTCTTCCAGTCCTACGCCAACCAGGATAGCTCTTTTCCTGTGGACACTCAGTTCAATGGCCTGAACCGGGCAGACGGCCGTACATTTGCCGCAAAGGGTGCAGGTTTCCTTATCCCAGAGGATCTGCCAGGCTAAATCTTTCGGCCCTAATGTGGAAGGGACAATTCTTCCCATTGACTCCATTTTTTGATCTCCTCACGTTCCGGTCCTACGAAGACCGTATCATATTTCATGGGCTGAAAATCACTGCTTTTATCACGATGGGGTATCGCCGCATCAATACCGCATACCTCGGATGAGAAAGCAAAAGTCCCATCTCCGCCCCCGACTATGCCGGGACGTAATTTTTTGCTGTCCTGCACCATAAAAAGGGTCTTGTCCGGCAGGCAGCCGATGACGCAGTTGGGACCGTCGATGATCAAGGGGCGGCAGCTCTGCTTGATGTTCCTCAAAAAGGCATCGTTCGGGTGGCGTTGGAGCTCCTCGTCTTTCAGAGGAGTAATGACATGTTTGTACATTTCCAGTCCCAGCCCCAAATGCCTTTGCGTGTAATGCAGGATATGCGTGAAGACTTCCGAATCGGACTGGTAACCGGTATATCCCGGCTCGCCGCGGGACATTAAGAATTCTCTAATCGGTACAAAGGCTGTATTTTCCCCGTTGGTCATACTGGCCATCCCCTGTATGAAAAAAGGATGGCAGGCGTAGATATTAATCGCATAATTGGTGTTCTGACGTCCCTGGGCCATGATAGTACGCGCTTGCAGTTCTTTACGGTCGAGACCGAGGTACTCCGCAATGATCATCGGGTCTCCGACTTCCTTGATCATGATGACATCGGGCCAGAAGCTGAAGATCATCATGGATTCGTCCTTCTCCCCCATCTCTTTGAGTTGAAGACGGCACAACATCAGACGGCGCTGCACCTCCGCTTCGGAGAGTTTTTCCCATTCGGGGGGATATTCATAGACGCGAATCAGGTAGTTGTCCCGCTTCGGCGTACCTGCGGGAGGGCGCTTTGCCGGCCGGAACGAAAGCTTGTATTTCGTCATGAAGTCCATGTCCAACATATACCGGTCAAGGGTTTTGATCCCCTCATTGGAGAATATGCCGGAGAGAATCGGCCCCCCGTGGAACTGTTCAAAATCCCCGGCGAGATCTGTGAGAAAAAGCCCTATACCGGAGCCATCATGCCCTTCCTTCATGACATCGAGGGCGTGAATGGCCGCCATAGGAGAAAGTGGGTCTCTGCTCGTAATGGCAAATAGACGACACATAGGTTATCCTTTCTGACACTCTATTTTCACCTCTTACCCGTAAGAAGCGCAAAAATGACCTTTTGGTTAGAGCTAAAATTATGCCAGCTTTGAGACTCGTATTTAGGGGTCATTTTATTATAAATGGAACAATATTGTATTTTATCTAAACAATAGTACAAAATTGTTCAAATTCCTACCGCGTCAAGAACTGTACAAAGTCGGCATTTCACTCGAAAATGCGCATCTAAGTATTCGATTTCCTTATATTCACCTGTGTAGCCATTTTCATTCTCATTTGTGACGAGTACCGTCATGAGAGTTTCACTCGAAAATGCGCATCTAACTAATTGAATATATTATGTTC
>DATESZ010000176.1:0-26959 GCA_035283845.1 Syntrophales bacterium
TGCTCGAATATTATTTCCTTACTGCTTTCAAAATCGGGGGCCCGTTGTTTTTCCTTACACCCCTTTCTCTGGGTATCTTAGCCGTGATAGTTGCCTTACTATTGTATCCTTACTCGAAGAATTTGCGCCAGAGGTGGAGGAAAGCATGAAAATTAGGGGGAGTTTGATTTTCAGTTCTGTTCTTTTACTCATATTTGCTGCGGTAGTTGTCAGATCATTGACTTTTGGCTATTGGGAAAGTGCGCTGTTTCCTCTCCTGATTGGCGGCTCGTGCTTTGTGCTGTTAGCCATAGAGCTGTGCCGTGAATTGTTGGCAAAGAACCGGGCGGCAAGCGAGAAGCAGCCCGATATCCAAACTGGCGGTTCCAGCTTCACGAATGTAATGGCCTGGGTATCAGCCTTTGCCATAGGCATCTACTTGATCGGTTTTCTCATAGCTACAGTTATTTTTGTATTTTCCTACTTGAAACTGCGCGGCCGCGGTTGGTGGGTAAGTGCAGCTACATCCGTTACAACGATCATCGCTCTGTATTGCATATTTAAGTTTGGCTTGGCTTTAGACCTGTACGGCGGCTTGATTTCACAATTGATAATGGGCAACGAAAATTATTAGGTTTTGAGTACAAATAACAGCGTCAACAAAATAAAGGAGGTAGGAAAATGTCGTACTATAAGGACCTGAGAGAATATATCAAGGTTTTGGAGGAGAATGGATTGCTTTGGCGGATTAAGTCTTCTGTTAAGAAGGAAACCGAACTCGCGCCAGTGGTACGGTGGCAGTTCAGAGGGCTCACCGAAGACAAGCGTAAGGCGTTCCTTTTCGAAAACGTAACCGACAACGCGGGAAAAAAATACGACATACCGGTGCTGGTCGGCGCTTTAGCCGGATCCACCAACATTTATGCTATGGGCATGGCCTGTCGGCCTAAGGAAATCGCTCAGAAGTGGACTCAAGCTCAATTAAATCCAATCCCGCCAAAAGTTGTCAGGGAGGGGCCGGCGCACGAGGTGATTCACATGGGCAAAGAGATAAGCGACTTGGGCCTGGAAGAATTTCCCTTTCCCATTGACATTCCTGGCTTTGACGGGATTATAAGGACAACGGCCACGCACTTTTTTTCTAAAGATCCCGAAACTGGCGTCGTAAATATTGGTAATTACTCCGGGTTTATCAATGCGAGGGATAGGATAGTCGTTGGTCTTGGTTCTGGCCAGCACTTGGTAACTCACCTGCGCAAAGCCAAGGAAAAGGGTCAGCCCCTGCCGGCTGCTTTGGTGGTTGGGGCAGTGCCGGCCGTTGCTTACGTTTCTGTCGCCAAGGTGCCCTATGGTTCAGATGAACTTGCCATTGCCTGCGGACTTGCTGGGGAGCCGATTGAGGTGGTTAAATGCAAAACTGTAGATATAGAGGTTCCGGCCGCGTCCGAGATCGTTATTGAGGGAGAGATATCGACGACCGTGATGGAGAGGATAACGGGCTCCTTTGGCGAATATTGCGGATATATGGCGGAGGTTGAGTATTATCCTGTGTTCCATGTATCTTGCATTACTCATCGGAAAAACCCGATTTTTATGACGCTTCTAAGCCAGATGCCTCCCAGCGAGAGTAGTAAAATCAGGCAAATAGCTTATGAAAATAACCTCTATAAGTTTCTTAAACACGATTGTGATATTACAGGAATTTTAGATGTTGCCTTTCACCAATCGAGCGGCAGTTGGCAATATTGCGTAATCCAGTTGAAGAAGAGGTATCATGCGGAGGCGTGGCAGGCGCTCAACTGTACAGTCGGTTACTCTGCCGGCTTAGGAAAAATCATCATTGCGGTAGACGAAGACATTGACCCGAGAGATCCTGATTCGGTGAATTGGGCCCTAAGTTTCCGCATGCAGCCCCATCGTGATACGCGGATAACTATGGGAAAAATCGGCATGCTGGATCAATCAACTGCGCCCCCTGGGTCCACCTGGAAAGAGAGCCATTACCCTGCGCCGTCCGGGGGATCGGCATTACTAATTGACGCGACGCGCAAATGGGATTACCCGCCAGTGGCGCTGCCTAAGCGGGAATACATGGAGCGGGCCCGTGAGATATGGAAAGCTGAAGGCTTGCCTGAATTAGAACCCAAGGTCCCTTGGTTCGGCTACCACCTGGGATACTGGCCGGATGAATATCAGGAAGCCGCGGAATTCAATCTTCGGGGGGAGGTATTCAAGCTTGGAGAAAAGAAACAACAACGGGAATTTTGTTTGGAGTAGTATTTGACAGTTCCGTGACATCAGACTGAGGTGATAATGCCGGAAAAATATTGTGAAGTGAACCAGGTATGAATCAAACAGAGGACAAGGAAAATGCTAAACGGATCCTTGTTGCCGATGACGATCTCATCATCCGGATTGTGGCCCGTGCGACCTTGGAAAAGGCAGGGTTTATTGTGGAAGAAGCCGGGGATGGCGAGCAGGCCTTAGCAGCCTTCGCGCAGACCCTGCCGGATCTTATCCTCCTTGACGTTATGATGCCTGGGTCTGACGGCTTCACGGTTTGCCGGGAAGTGCGTTCCCACCCAAAAGGCAAGCATACCGCCATCCTCATGATGACCGGTCTCGATGATATTGAATCGATAATGATGGCCTATGAGGCAGGGGCTACGGAGTTTGTCAACAAACCGATCAACTGGCACATCCTGGTGCACCGCGTCCATTACATGCTCAGAGCCAGCCAGGCCATTTATGATCTCCAGGAAAGTGAACTGCGGCTGCGTTCGGCACAGCGGATTGCCCGGCTTGGGAGCTGGGATTGGGACATCAGAACCGGCAAGGTCCATTGGTCCTATGAACTGTATCGCCTCCTCGATATTGACCCGGCGACGACCGAGGTCAACTATGAAATGTTCGTCAACTTCATCCACCCGCAGGACAAGGAAAGGGTCACCCAAACCATAGAGGCGGCTGTCGCCGCCATGCAACCGTTCAGTATTGATCACAAAATCCTGCTGGCCAATGGCCGGGAGCGCTTTGCCAACACGGAAGCCGAAATGGTGCTGGACGGGGAAGGCGGACTGGTCCGCATAACCGGGACCGTGCAGGATATTACGGTGCGGAAGGAGGACGAGGAAAAGATTAACTTTCTTGCCCTGTACGACAGTCTGACCAGTCTTCCCAACAGGATGCTCTTTAGGGACCGGCTGGAGCAGGCACTGGTATTATCGGCGCGTCATAACAAGCAACTGGCGGTAATGTTCCTCGATCTGGACCATTTCAAGAACGTCAACGATAGTCTCGGTCACAATGTTGGCGACGAGCTGCTCCAACAGGTGGCGCAGAGGCTACAGTCCCAGATCAGAAAGTCCGATACCATAGCCCGCCTCGGCGGCGACGAATTTACCCTTATCCTGCAGGACATGAAAACACCGGAAATTCTTGAAAATATGGCTCAAAGGATTGTCGACTCCTTTGCGGAGCCCTTTCTTCTGCAAGGGATAAAGACCTTTGTTTCCGCCAGTGTTGGCATTGCTATTTATCCCAGCGATAGCGAAACGCCCGACGACCTTCTCCGGCAGGCCGACGCGGCGATGTATCATGCCAAAGCGCAAGGCAAGAACCAGTATCAGATATTCTCGGCGGAAATGCAGACTAAAGCCAATGCCCGCTTTTCCCTGCAGAATGAACTGAGGCGTGCCCTGGAACGCGATGAATTTGTCCTGTACTACCAGCCGAAATTCAATACCTGCACGGGTAAGCTTACGGGCATGGAGGCCCTTTTGCGTTGGCAGCATCCCGAAAAGGGAATCATCGCCCCCGGTCATTTTTTACCTCTGGCAGAGTCGATGGAGCTGATGATCCCCCTGGGGGAATGGATTCTTATGGAAGCCTGCCGCCAGAATGTGAAATGGCAGGCCATGGGATACGTTCTGCAGGTAGCTGTCAACCTGTCGCTGGTTCAGTTTAAAAAGAGCGATATCACCGCCTTGGTTCGGCGCGTCCTGGAGAGCACAGGAATGGATGCCCATCTGCTCGAAATCGAGATCACGGAACGAACCCTGATGCAGATATGCAGCAACATTATAGAAGCCGACAGCGAGAAAATATGGGCAACTCCCCTCGAAGCCCACCAACGAGCCAAAGACAGGGAAACTCCGGCCTGGCCTCTCGATGAAATACAGAAGATGGGAGTAACTATTGCCCTGGATGATTTTGGCACGTGCCATTCATCGCTCAACTATCTCAGTAACTTTCCCGTCGATGTACTGAAAATAGACCGGAGTTTCATAGATTTGATCAACCCCCGGCAGGACAACGCCATCGTCATGGCCATCATTGCCATGTCCAAAAAACTGGGAATCAAGGTGGTGGCGGAGGGGGTGGAAACAGAAGACCAGAGACAATACCTTCTGCAGCAGGGTTGTCACGAAGTTCAGGGATATTTGCTCGGCAGACCGGCAAATGCCCTGGATGTTGCGCAGTATTTTGTTAAGATATCTTCCTGAAACTCTCATGACGGTGCCCGACACAAAGGAGAATGAAAATTACCCCTCCCCCTTCCCCCTCCCTCAAGGGGAGGGGGTTAGGGGGAGGGTGAAAGGTATTTTCAGATGAAATCATGCTGGTCGCCCGCTAAGGGCTTGCGCACCTGCTCCGTCATCGTTCCACCCCCGTGTCATAATTTTATCTCTGAAAATATCCTAACTGGAGAGTGCGGTTTTGATTTTTAATGACAAAGTGCCATTATTTCATTGACTAAAAAGGCCGCCCATTATATAATTACTATTATGAGAAAAATTCCTATAGACAAGATTGAGCCGGGCATGAAATTAGCCAAAGCGGTCATGTCACAAGGCGGAATGGTGCTGCTGAGCGAAGGAACGGAGCTGACGGAGAAATGGATTGAACGGATTCAAGACATGGATATTAATGGCGTTTACATTGATACGCCTGCCGAGCAGACCATATCAAAGGAAGAGGCCATCGCCCAATTGGAATCGCGCTTCAAGCTTGTCGCTAAGGAACCCCGCATGGCGAACATCAAAAATATCCTGAGGAAGCACATCGAGGGCCTCTATGGATAGAGCGCTCACTCCACTCAACCGGTCGAGGATCGAGAACATCAATGCCCTGCCGACCGTTCCCGGCAGTTTTAAGAGCATCTCTTCCATTATTGAAAAGCCTTCGGTATCACTGGAAAAAATCGGCCAATTCATTTCCAAAGACCCAGCCTTGACCACGAAAATTCTCAAAATGGTGAATTCAGCCGCTTATGGTTTCCCGGGTCGCATTTCCTCCATATCCCATGCTGTTATGCTCTTGGGCCTGAATGTCGTCAAAGGACTCCTGCTCGGCGTCTCCGTATTTGAAATCATGGAGAAAGTGATGTCCGGGCTTTGGGCGCATTCAGTGGGATCCGCCATTGCCGCCAGGGAAATCGCATGTAAACTGAACATAAAGGATCCGGAAGAAATCTCAGTGGCGGCTCTCCTTCATGACATCGGCAAGGTGATCATGATTTTGGAATATCAAAAGGAATACGATGAAACAATTAAGGAGGCGTCTACTAAAGAATGCCTCATTTACGAAGCGGAAAAAGCTTTCTTCACGGAAAATCACACGACAGTAGGCATGTGGCTGGCGGAAAAATGGAATTTCCCCCGCAACCTCGTGGAAGTGATTTCCTACCATCACACACCCAATATGTCCAGATTGGCCCTAAAAGAAACAGCGATCGTCCATCTGGCTGACATCCTTGTCCGGGCGCGTGGGATTGGTTTTGCCGGCGATAATTTTGTGCCTCTCCTGAATTCTGCAGCCTTTGAGACACTCGGCCTTTCCAATGATGATATCTTGGACGTTCTGGTCAAGATTGAGGAAACTAAACAGGTCAGCGATGATATGGCGGCCTGACAGGAGTGGTTAGTTGAAAAAGATCGTGGTTATCTCTCAGGATGCGGTGGTCGTGAACCTTGTGGAAAGACGCCTGTCCCCGTCTTTTCAAATCCTCTGCTTCAGAAGCATGTTTTCTGCGCTCGATTATATCTACAACTCCGTTCCCCATCTGGTAATTGTCGATTTCGGCATGAGCGAATCAGATTCCTTTGCGCCACTCAACGACCTCAAAGAGGACCCGATATTCAGTCAAATACCCGTTCTGGCGATCCTGCCGGCGGATTATCCCGTGAGCCGGCTCTTTACCTTTCTCGTGGAAGACTATTTATTGAAGCCCGAAATGGACACGGTGTTGACCGACCGGGTGAACCTGTGTCTTCTTCGTGCCGAGCGGGTCGTGGAAATCAACCCGCTCACCCGCTTACCAGGCAATATCTCCATCAACCGCCAGATTCAGGATCGTATTGACCGAGGCGAGATATTTGCGTTGGGCTACGCCGATCTGGATTATTTCAAGCCCCTGAACGATAAATATGGTTTCAGCCGCGGCGATGAGGTCATTCGTGTCACCGGTCGTCTCATCTTAAGCATGGTAAAAAACAGTCAACCCCGGGGAAGCTTCACCGGCCACATCGGCGGCGATGATTTCATTTTTATCATGGGACTGCAAGGCATTGAAAATACGGCGAAAGGCATAATCGAAACATTTGACGGCATTATTCCCACGTTTTATGACCATCAGGATAAAGTCGCCGGCTATATCAATTCCCAGGATCGCCAGGGAAAGGCGCAACGTTTTCCGTTCATCGGGCTGTCCATCGGCATCACAGACAATTCACTGCGGCCATTCCAGCATTACGGAGAGGTGACGGAGGTCGCTTCGGAGATGAAAAAAGTCGCTAAACAGTCTCCCGGGAGCAGCTATTGCATGGATCGCAGACTACCAACGGATGATGTCACGGCGATTTTTTGACCGAATCGTATTTTTTCAGCATAATATTCTGTTCCTTCAGGTTGAGGAAGGTGGCGTCACGGCCGAATATCAGGGATAGCAACCAGTCCATGACGATCCGCACCCGGTTGTAGGTTCCCGTGACCAGAGAAGAATAGCCTATAAGCCAGATCAGGCGCGCCGGGAAACCATAAAGCCTGAGGCGGTAAAATCGTAAAACGGCCTTGGTGTCTCCGACGGAGACGATTTCTCCCGTGTCCGTGTAACGGTAGGCCTTCTTGTTTCTTCCCCTGATATCGGCAAGGATATTTTGAGCGGCAATCTTGGCCTGGCGAACCGTGGTGTGCGCCCGTGGAGGTATTGGCTTTCCCGATTTGGCGTCTTCAAAATGGGCGCAATCCCCCAAGGCGTACACGCCAGGAGCGCCCGGCACTTCGAGATAGGCGTTAACGGAAAGACGGCCCAAATTGTCCTTTTCCACGTTAAGTTCGGCAATGCGGGGGTTGCTTCTCATGCCCGTCGTCCAGAGGATGGTTGACGCCGGAATTATTTCCTGCCCGTTGATTTCCGCATGCCCTTCCCAGGCGCGAGTCATACGGGACATTGTCCGCACCTCTATCCCCATTCCCTTGAGCTGTTCCATAACATAAGCGCCTAATTTACTGTCCAACCGTCCTATGATCTTTGTCCCTGCCTCGATCAGCACGATCCTTATCTGCGCGGTATTGATGTTTTTATAATAGCGTGGCAGACTTCCCAGAATAAAGTCACGCAGTTCCGATACGGCCTGGACGCCTATATAACCGCCGCCCACGACCACGAAGGTAAGCAATTGATTTTGCCTTTCAGGATTTTTTTCGATAGACGCCTGCTCAAAGACCCCGATGATGTGATTTCTCATGCGGATGGCATCGTAAAGGGTTTTTAAGGTAAAAATATTTCCGCTCTCAAGGTTTAACTGCGATTTGTCCGTCACACTGCCGAGGGAAAGGACAAGGCAGTCAAAATTCAACGTTCCCGCCGTCGTTGTGACCCTTCGATTATCCAGATCTATCTTTTCCACCTCGGCACGGACAAAATTGAACCGGTCCCGCCAGTGCAGCCTCCTGACGGGATAAGCGATATGCCGTGTCTCGATGCTTCCCATGGCCACTTCATGGAGCAAAGGGGTGAACAGAAAGTAGTTTTCATTACTGACGAGCGTAATGTTTACTTTTTCATTCTTATTTGTCCGGCGGACAAGATGGCGCAAGGTGTAAATGCCGCCGAACCCGCTGCCGAGGATTAAAACATTTCTGCCGCCCACATAAAGCTTCCGGGGACGGTTTTCCTCTTTTTTCCCGGGGAGCAGGCATAAGCCCTCCTTGATCAAGGCAGATATAAGTCTCATAAGCGACAGAGGATTAAAAACTTTTTTCGCAATGTTTCCATAGGTATAGATTCCGGTAAACATGCCCCATGCAGCCATGGTGAAAGGCTGGCGGTTGGCATGATTGTCCTGTTCATCGCCGATCAGCCTCTGCTGAGTCTGAAGAAAAAGCCGAGAATCCTTTACCTTGTCATTTATGGTAAATAGGAGATGTCCCCACTTGTTGTTCCATTGCATGGTACGACAAAAGGGGCGATAGTAATGCTTAAAATCCCGGCTGGACGTGCCGTGATCGACGACGGTTTGGGCGGCGATAAGAGCCGCCGTCAATGAAGACCCGATGCCGTCCTTGTAGAGACGGGTTACGGCCGCATCGCCAAGGGCCACGAATCCGTCAGCGTAGTAATTGACCGACGAGGTAAAGGCGGCGCGGGGCCGGCAACCGCAGGCAAATTCGTAGTGGGGGGGCAATTGTTCCTTGACGAAGTCATAGTTTAAAAAATCTGATATGGACATGGGATACTTACCACTGCTTAAAACCGATACGTTGATAAATTCGCCCTTCGGTACGAGAGTTCCAAAGATCAGGCCGGAATGGGGTATAAGAAAGGCGTGCCCCGCATTGCCAAGGCAGGACTGCACTGCGGCGGCCCCGGCGTAGAGTTCGTTCATGGCCATAATGCCGGCTTCCGGAGGCGCGTATCCAGCTCCTTCAACGGGCGTTGATTTCGCGTTTACTCCGGCGGCCAATACAACGAGATCGAAACTGATCCTTTTTCCGGAAATTTCAATTTCTCTCCGGGGGGCCGTCCTGATGCGCGACACGGTTTCATTTACCACCATGACGCCCCTGTTTTCCGCCTGTCTTAACAGCCATCCGTCAAAGCTGATCCTTTTTTCAAAATGGGAAATCCGTGGTCCGCCTCCGCGGTACACGCTCATGACACTGCTGTCCTTTTCCGGATTGCTGATATCGATGTGGCCATAGGGACTGTGAAGGGCAAAGCGGTCGATTGCCGTCTGGATTATCTCCGGAGGCAGGGCAAGGTTAAGCTCGGCAAGGTTTTTCATTAAGGATAGAGAAATGATGCCCGCGCAGCCTTTACACCCTTCGGGACCCAGGGCGTCGAATGATCGCTGCTGATAGATTGTGATTTCAGGTTTTATGCCCTTCAATTCGGTAAAATGGCGAAGATAAAGGGCAAAAAAACTTCCCGCCGGGCCGCCCCCGACAATGGCTACTTTAGAACCGGTCTTTATCAGACAGTTTTTATGATCAATAACATCTACTCTCGTAAAAAGTCCGAAATCTCCTCCCCCTTGATGGGGGAGGGTTAGGGTGGGGGTGATAAGTGACCGTATTCCTGAACGTTATTTTCTCCCTCCCTTTTATTCCCTCCCGCCAGGGGAGGGAAAAGTGACTTTTTACGAGGCCGTCACAGTTGCTCTCGTAAAAGTGGCTGGCCATCATCTAAGGTTCACTATAATAATTATGCCAATCTTTTTCCATATCTTTTATGCTTTGGAAGAAAGAATAATTTGAAATCCAGGCGATATTCTTCTATAGTGGCGCACATGTCATGCCCCAGTGCGTCTGCGGGATATCAGATCGGCATTTACCCTGGTTACGTGGAATAATGAGTGAAAATAACTCACAGAAAAAAGGATTTACCCTGCTGGAAGTTATGATCGCCATGGCTATCCTTGCTATTGCCCTCGTTGCCGTTTTTCAGTCCCAGTCTCAAAGCGTATCCATGGCCGGTGAGACGCGGTTTCTTACCATAGCTTCACTTTTGGCCCAGAGTAAAATGGCGGAAGTGGAAAGGATGAGCCGGAATGAACTCGGCAATGCCAGTGGAGACTTCGGAGATGATTTCCCGGATTACCAGTGGCGGGTTGAGCTTGAGGACACGGCTTTTGAATATCTTAAGAAAATTGATGTCATCGTTGCTAATAGAAAAATAAAGGCCAATAATGTTTATCGAATCGAGCTATACAAGTTTGTCCGGAAATAGGAAAGCCTTTACTCTTCTGGAGGTGCTGATTGCCGTTTTTATCCTCGCTACCGTTCTGTCCACCGTATATGCAGCCTATCGGGGCACTTTCCGGATTACCGGGGATTCTGAAAAGGACAGGGAGATATACGGTGCGGCGAAAAGTACTATGGAACGAATTCTGAAGGACCTCGGCGCTCTTTCCATGTCCGGTGGTAAATTCAGGTTTGTTGCCCATCCCTCTGAATCTGCCGGGCCGACTTTTACTGATCTGACCTTTATATCCCGCGCGCATCTGGCCTTTGCGGAAAATGAAATTCCATCCGGCCTTGCCGAAATTGCCTATTATGTGGAAGAAGACGAATCTAAAGAAGGTTACCGGCTGATGAGAAGGGACGCCCTGTATGCCGGATCTGATGAGCGGCAACAGAGCCATCCCGGTTTTGTACTTTGTGAAAGGCTGCACTCTCTTTCTTATAAGTTCATTGATGCTGCGGGCAAAGAACATGATTACTGGGATTCGGAAGCCGGTCCGGACGACGAAAAGAATAAGGCGCCTGGCATGGTGTCCATTGAATTGAAATTGATAAACAAGGATGATAAAGATCGGCCCTATAACTTTGCGACTAAGGTTTTTTTGCCTTTGTCTACAGTGGTTTCTTCCTCGCCGCCCTGATGTGAAAACTTGATATGAAGACTCTATTTGCCATGTTGTCGGAGATATGAAAAGGATTTTTTACAATAACCGCGGAATTGCCCTGATCATAGTCATCCTTATGGTCAGCGTCATTGTGGGCCTTACGGTGGAACTGAACAGGGCAACCCGTGACGAGCTCTATAGCACCGCTAATTTGAGTGACGGAATCAGGCTTTACTATATCGCAAAATCGGGATTCTATGGAGGAGAGGCGCTCCTTATCGAAGACTCAAACAATTTCGACGCCCTGACCGAGGATTGGGCAAAGATGGAACTTTTTTCTCAACAGTCCGAGGCCTTTTTCCGGCAAGGATCCTTCCTGGTCAGGATTGAAGATGAAACGGGCAAGATTCCCATAAATAAATTAATCAGCGGCAAGGACTATAATATCCAGGTCAAGGGTCTGCTTGAGCGGCTGTTAAGCCTGCCCGAGTTTGAGCTGGAGCAGGGAAAGGTAAATGAAATCATCGATTCGATAAAGGATTGGCTGGACGGGGATGACGAAGTGACAGGCAACGGCGCCGAAAACTCTTACTACCGGACTCTGGGGAAAACATATTCATGCAAGAACGGATTGCTGGATTGCATGGACGAGCTATTGATGATAAAGGGGGTCTCCGAGGAGTTATATTTTGGTACAAAAGAAACCCCGGCGCTGAAGGATTTTTTGACTCTATACGGTGAGGGGACAATAAACATCAATACGGCGCCGAGATTAGTGCTGCGCGCTCTTTCCGCGGATATTTCCGCGGGGCATGCCGAGCAGATGGACGAATATCGGAGGACTGAGGGGAAGGATCTGGCCGATGTCAACTGGTACCGTAAAATACCTGGCTTGAGTGCGATTAACATGAGTTACGGATTGCTGGGCGTCAAAAGCAGTTATTTTACCGTAATCTCTATGGGTATTTTTGGTAAGATGAAGGAAACTGTCACAGGTACGGTAAAAAAGGGTCAGGAACGCGGCGCCGCGGAACTTTTATCCTGGAACGTGGAATGATGCCAGAAGGAATATTAGGTATAGATATCGGTGAAAGCGCCCTGAAGGCTGTCCTGGTTTCCCGTGGAATGAGGGGCGGATACAGTGTCGACCTGGCGGAGGTAATTGATTTTGGCGCCGGCGGTTTGCCTGAGGCGCTGGATAAGCTTCGTGAAAAAGCTGATTTCCGGCAGGTTCAAATAAACCTTTCCCTTCCTGTGGAACTGGTTTCTTTCCATAACGTTAAACTTCCCTTCCGGCAGGAAAAAAAGATAAGACAAACCATTGCCTTCGAACTGGAAACCATGCTTCCTAATGGCATTGATGATTGCCTCCTGGACTACAATATCATCAACCAGTCAAAAAATTCAGAAATATTAGCCGCCGTTGTTCCCCGTTCCGTCGTGAAGGAAAGGATATCGCTCTTTGGAGACAATCCAACGGAAATCGGGACGATAGGAATCGGCGCTCTGGCGGTAGCGACCCTGCTCATGACAAGGGGTGTGTTTACCGACACGGGTTTGCTTCTCGATTTGGGAGACAGGCAAACTGTCGCCGTGTTCATAAAGGGAGAGAAAATAGTCCAGGTGAGGCGCTATAACTTTGGACAGGGGAGCGCTGAGAGGGAGGTTTACGAAGAGGAGTGCAAACGATTTTGTCATGATCTTCTCAATACTATTGATTTTTTAAAATGGGGCGGGATCATGGGGGATGGGCCTTCCCGGTTGGTTGTTACGGGCGGCGGTTCCCTTAATGCCGGTATCAAAGAGGAACTGGCAAGATCGCTTTCTCTGCCCCCAGAGACGGCGGACCTGAGTGAGATCTGTGGAATCCTGCTGCCGGCCGGGATTAAGGAGGCATGGGCGCCTTCTGTTATGGATCGGGCTCTGGCCCTTGCGGTGCACAGGCATAAAAAAGGACATGGTTTCAATTTTTCCCTTCGGGGTGTGGAAAGCGAAATAAAACAGGAAAAATTTGGGAAAGCTCTGAAGTGGGGAGCGGTTGTCTTTTCCCTGTCCATATTACTTTTGGCCATGGATTCTTATCTGGATTATCGTTATGCCAGGCTTCGGCTCGACAACTTGAAAAAGGAGATAAATGCCTTATTCAAGGCTTCAGCGCCTGAAATTACCCGAATCGTAGACCCTGTGCAGCAGCTTAAGGTAAAAATTGCGGATGCCAGGAAGATATCTCTGGGCCTCGGAAACATTGCCGGCGGTGCGATGGTTCTGGACATTCTGAAGGATATTTCCGTGCTTACTCCTCCTCTCACGGAGTTTCTGATTAGCAGTTTCAATCTTGAAGATGACCAGCTTTTGATTAAAGGGACGGTAAAAAATTTCGATTCCGTTGACGTCATCAAGAAGGAACTTGCCAAATCAAATTACGTAAAATCAATTCAGATCGGCAATACCAGTATGGTAAAACAAGGCGGAAAGGTTGAGTTTGATATGAAGATAACGGCGCAAAGATGAACGATTTCTGGAATAATTTATCAAGAAGACAGCAGTATGCCATGTTAATCGGATGGACCATCATTTTTGCGGTGCTCCTGTCTCAGCTTCTTTTTTTCCCCTTCCTGGAGGCTAAAAAGACTGTAAACCGGGCCATTAAAAGCAACGAAAAGATTTTACGAGAGATGGCGCTGCTGAGTGCGGAATACCGGGGACTTAGGCAACATGGTGAGGTGATTCAGCAGGCCCTGACGCGAAGGTCTCGGGATTTCACTTTTTTTTCCCACCTGGAGAGAGTGGCGGGAGAAGCCGGTGTAAGAGCGAACATAAAATACATCAATGCCTCTAACCCATCTTCCACTTCCGGGCCTTACGAGCAATTACCCGTGGAAATAAAACTGGAAAAAATAACCCTAAAGCAGTTGACGGATTTTTTTTATATCCTCGAATCTCCGCAGGACTTGATCAGGATAAAAAAGCTTGTCGTTTCAAAGATGAAAGAAAATCCGGAGTATCTTATAGCCCAGATTCAGGCAGTGACGTTCCAACTGATAAAAGCCGGCGGACCCTGATATGATTAAAGATATGAACAAAAAAATAAACAAGCGCATAGTTCTCTATATTGTTTTTGCCGTCTTTATGCTCGGTTTTTTTCTTTACCTGCGCTTCCCCGGTTACGTGGTGGAAAAATACATCACTGCCTGCGTGTCGGAACGCTATCCCGAGACGTTTATTTCGGTTCAGTCCGTATCTTTGAGTTTCCCGCCGGGACTGAAACTGGAAGGTGTCATATTCGGCTTCAAGGATAGCAGAGAAGCCGACTTCAGAATTAAGCAGTTCAGGGTGAGACCGCGCTATCTGGGATATATTTACGGCAGATCGTCTTTACTGGTAAATGTCCTTGCCTATGACGGCGCCATAAAAGGGTTTGTAAATTTTCCGCTTTTCTTCGCAAAAAAAGGTCCGAAAAAAGCGGAGATTAGTTTTGAAAACCTGGATATTGAGAAGTGCGCCTATCTCAGGGACAGGTTAGGCCGCAGGATTACCGGCAGATTAGGGGGGGCGTTTACTTACGACGGCGATGGCAAGTTGAATTTTTATATTCAAAAGGGGAGTTATCAGCTTTTGGAAAACATGTTCGGTTTCGAGAAACTGGACTTTAACAATATAGACGGACAGGTCGTTCTGAAAAACGGAGCGCTCAAAATAAGCAAATTAACATTGAAAGGCGACAAGATAAGCTATTTCCTGAAAGGTGATATTTTGCTGAACCCTGAGCTGAAAAACAGTGTAATTAACTTAAGCGGAACTCTTGAAATAGCTACCCTGAATAACAAGAAGATGCAGATGCTGATTACCGGGACTCTTGGCAAAGCTATAACCAAATATCTATAACGGAAAGTCGAAAATGTTACTGGAATTATTGAACCGATTCAAGTTGCCTGTATTTAATTTTTCCGCATCGGAAGTGGAAAAGATATGCCGCCCTGCATTGATACTGTTTGCGATCACGGCCGTTATGTATGCTCTGGTCGGGATTTTCTACGACATCGTCAGCATTAAATTGATGGGAAAAAGCATTGCCAAGCCGGTGCAGGAGCGGCCCATGCCTGCTATTTCCTTCCAAAAACAGCCCGCCGATTATTATGCCGTTATTCCCCAGCGCAATCTTTTTGGCTCCACCGACAAAGCGGTGGCCGAAAAGAAGCAGGAGGCGGCGAAGCTGGAGGTAGCTCTGGATCTTTCAACCCTTCTGGTGGTAAAAGGCACGGTAGCCGGAACGGGGAAGGACGGTTTTGCCGTCATTGAGGAGAAGGCAAAAAACAAACAGTCGCTTTACAAGGTGGGTAATTTTGTGGCCGGCGCCAAACTGATTAAGATTACGCGTAATGCCGTCACGTTTCAAATCGACAATCAGGAAAAGGTCCTGAGGATGATGGAAACGCAGGAAGTCCCTTTACTGCCGTCACGGCCGGGTCAACAGACTGCGTCGTTCCCTTCTATGTCCGGGCCGATGGTAATCAGCCGCAACGATGTTGCCGCCTCGTTAAAAGATATGGGCACCATGATGGGTCAGGCACAGATAAGGCCCTATTATACGGCGGGAGCGCCGGATGGATTTTTGATAACAAATATCAGGCCAGGGAGTCTTTATGAGAAGGTAGGATTAAGAGAAGGCGATATTATTCAGGGCACCGGCGATCGCAAGCTGCTCACGGCCGATGATTGGACGTTCCTTTATAATTCAATGAAAACCGGCTCAAGTCTTACACTCAAGATAAAAAGGGGGGGGGCGGAGGAAGCTCTTAATTATGTTTTCCGCTGATCTTGCGACATGTATACATCATATTTCGGCATGCGGGAAAACCCTTTTAATTTAACGCCGGATCCCCGCTATTTTTATCTCAGTCCACAACATCAGGAGGCGCTGAATTGTCTTATTTACGGCGTCAATGAAAAAAAGGGGTTCGTGGTGATTACGGGCGGTATAGGCAATGGCAAGACTACCCTGTGCCGCACTCTCCTGGCCAGGTTCAATGGTTCCACTGAAAGCGCTTTGATCTTTAACTCTTCTCTGTCCGACCTTGAGCTGTTGCAGACCATAAACCGGGACTTCGGCGTTGCCATGAAAAGGGGCAGGCAGACGAAAAGACGCTGCCTTGATGCCTTGAATGATTTTCTGCTGAAAAATTTTGCCTCGGGAAAACAAGCAGTCCTGCTCATTGATGAAGCTCAGAACCTCTCCCATAACGTGTTGGAACAGATTCGCATGCTTTCCAACCTGGAAACGGACAGGGAAAAATTGCTGCAGATCATCCTTATGGGACAGCCTGAGCTCCATGATACCTTGAAATTGCCCTCCCTGAGGCAATTGAACGAGCGGATTACGGTCAGATATGACCTGAAACCTCTGAACCGCGCCGATGTGCGGACATACATAGAATACAGGCTGGCAATGGCCGGCGGGGCGGATAAGGTTAAGTTTACACCTGCGGCGTACAATCTGATATACCGTTTTTCTGAGGGCATCCCGCGGCGCATTAACGCCCTTTGCGACCGGGCTCTGCTGATTGCCTACGCTCAAGATATGCGTGCCATTGACAGGAAAATAGTAAAAATGGCCATTAAAGACCTGGGCGAGACATATCTAAGAAGAGAGAAACGGGAGGGTTTAACGCTCTTTGGTCCGGCCGCTCTAACGATTATTTTATTGCTGGTTCTTGTCATTGCGGTGAGCGCGTTTTTCCTTAAATTACTTAAATGATGACTTGACAGTGGTATAAATGAGTTATATCAATGCCGCCTTAAAAAAAGTTCAGAAAGAGAGGGATCGCCGCTACGCCCCTTACGAAGACATTATTTCTTTGCCCCGGGGCAAAACCTCCCGGGCCGGATTTCGGCGTATATTTACATTGCCGGTGGCCGCCGCCGTTTTTTCTGTCCTGCTGTCTGTTCCGGTCTATTTTCTCTACCGGGCCGCAAGCGGGCCGGTAAAAGGTGCTGCCACTGCCGATCCCGTGGTCCTGACCGTTGCCCAGAAGGCTGCCGTACCGCCGGCGGCGCCTGAGGAAGCTATGGCAAGCCAGTCCCGTGCGGCTAAACTTTACGATGAGGCTCTTGCCGCGCAGCGCGGCAAACGATGGAAAGAGGCGGAAATTTTTTATAAGCAGGCGCTCTCCTTTGACCCGCGGCATATGCACTCCCTTAATAATCTGGGAGTATACTATATGAGCATGAAGCGCTATGACGAGGCTTTGGAGCTTTTTATCAAAGCGGTGGCCGCCAAAGATGATTACGTTGATCCCTACTACAACCTAGCCTGCTTATATGCCCAGCTTGATGATGTAAATACCAGTCTGGGGTATCTTGAAAGGGCGGTAAAAATAGATGGCAGCGCCCGGGAGTGGGCGAAAAATGATTCTGATTTCAAGAAATTAAGCGCACTGCCGGAATTCAAAAAAATAACGAAAGAACTGGTAAAGTGATGAAAAAAATTATGAAAAAAATGATAACGCTGGTTATATTCCTTTGTCTGGCGCAATTTTTTTCTCCTTCTGTTTCGCCGGCGGCGCGTGTGGCTGGCGAGGATGTTCCGGTGCCGACCATTGCACCTTCCGTCTCCGGCGCTTCCGCATTGCCTCTAAAACATCAGGAAAAAAAAGATGTCCCCGCTCCGTCTTCCGTCAAGACGGAAAAAACTGAAGCGCCGGCATCGGGAAAGGTGAAGCCTGCGGAGACAACCGCTCCCGTGCCCCCCCCCCCCGTAAAAACTCCCGATGCTGCCGTACCATCCTTTACCGTTTCCGATACGAAGAAACAGGTTCAAGATGCCAGGCATGTGACCATAGATTTCGATAATGTTGACATCCAGGTTTTTGTCAAGTTCGTAAGCGAGCTTACAGGCAAGAATTTTGTCATTGATGACAAGGTGAAGGGAAAGGTTACCATTATATCTCCCAGGAAGATTTCCATTGATGAGGTCTACAAAGTCTTTGAGTCCGTGCTTGAGGTTTACGGATTTGCCACGGTCACGGCAGGCGACGTTATCAAGATCGTGCCTTCCCTGCAGGCAAGAGAAAAACAATTGGAGACCAGGGTGGGTAAGGAGCAGATGGCCACGGAAGACAGGCTCGTCACGCAGATTATTTCCCTGGGGTATGCCAATCCCGATGATGTCAAAAGGGTCTTAGACCCTCTTATTTCAAGGAACAGCCTGCTTTTGTCCTATCCTCCCACGGGAATGCTGGTTATCACCGATTATCTTTCCAACATTCAGAGAATTATGGAAATTATCGGCGCTTTGGACGTAGAGGGCATGGCCGCCCAGCTTACTTATCTGCCCCTGAAGGCTGCCACCGCTGCGGAAGTTGTCAAATCGGTTTCACAACTCTTTCAGCCGCAGCCCGGAAGAGTTGCGGCATCCCCGGTGCGTATCGTGGCCGATGAAAGGGCTAATGCGCTTATTTTAGTTGCCAGCGAAATGGACACGGATCGCATAAAGAAACTGGTCGTTCTCATGGATAAAGAGGTGCCCAAAGGGGAAGCCATGCTTCGGGTTTACCGCCTGCAGAACGCCGTTGCCGAGGATTTGGCCAAGGTCCTGATGAATATCCCCAAAGCTTCTGCGACCCCGGCTCCGGCCCAGAGCGGGAAATCGCCCCTGCTTTCCAAGGATGTCCAGGTGTTGGCGGACAAAGCAACCAATACGCTCATTATCACAGCCGGCAAGGATGACTACAAGGTCCTGGAAGACGTGATTCAGAGTCTCGATGTCTCACGCCCCATGGTCTATATCGAAGCTCTGATCATGGAGGTGAATGTCACCAAGAACTTTCAGGTGGGTGTCGAATGGCGTGGTTTGTTTGGCAGCGCCGATCTGTCTTCTAACTTAGGTGCTGGCGCCACCGGTGTCGGTATGGTCGGTTTTAGCGGAAGTTCCATCATTCCGCAGCTCGATAGCAACGGTGTGCCGATCGTACCTGGTGGATTTTCGCTGGGCGTCATCGGCGCGGGCATTAAGGTTGGCGGTGTGTCTTTTCCCAATATCGGGGCGGTCCTCCAAGCCTACAAGAAGGATTCCGACGTATCTATTCTTTCCACGCCGCAGATCATGACCCTGGACAATGAAGAGGCGGAGATAAACGTGGGGTCGAACGTGCCCTACCTTACCAGGCAGGACACTTCGTCGGGTCAGGTAACGGCGGCCGGAGGGATAAACTATAGCAGTTATGAATATAAGGACGTGGGCGTGACACTCAATATTACCCCCCATATTAATTCAGAAGACTTCGTACGATTGAAGGTTAACCAGAAAGTTTCCAAGGTTACCACTGGGGCGGATATAGCGCGTCCTACTACGTTGAAGAGAGAGGCCAAGACGACTGTGGTCATCAAGGATAAGGAAACTATCGTCATCGGCGGTTTATTGGGTGACAGCACTGATGTCGGCATTTCCGGGGTCCCCTGTCTGAGCAACATACCCGTTATGGGCTGGCTTTTCAAGTCCACCGCCCGCACGCGGGAAAAGACAAATCTCTATGTATTTATCACGCCCCATATCGTAAGGACGCAGAAGGATGCCGCCGACCTTTATAAGGCAAAAAGAGACTCGATGGGGGAAGTGGAAGAGGGTATAATAAAATTGAATGAAAGGACGGCGCCCAAGGTGTCAGATGATGAGAGAGGCGCCAAGAAAGAATTGCCGGCCAAGGATGGTAAATAGCGAGGACTCATGGGTAAGGAGAAGATGATTGCCTTAACAATTGGAGATGACGAGAAAATCAGCAAATCAGGTAATCTGGAAAAGGTCGCCGTGCATGGCAGCGCGACGCCCCTGTCCCTTGATGCCCGCCTTATCAGGGCAGGACTGTCGGAAGAGACAATTGGCGAGATAAAAGAAGCCTGCAGGGCAAACGGCGCCGGCCTGATGGATGTTATTCTCCAGAAGAAGTTACTTTTGGAGAATCAGGTGCTCGATATCTTCAGTGAGCATTTCGAACTGCCATTATGGCCTGATCTGCCGGTGGAAAATATCAATCCGGATTTTACATCCCTCTTTCCTATCCAGTATCTCAAAAAGCACAAGATGGTTCCTCTCGAATCTCCTGATCACGGCAGATTCGTTGTCGCCGTCAATGATCCCTTCCGTTTCCAATTTGTAGATGACCTGTGCCGCGTCCTGGGAAAATACGATGTGAAACTTGTCCTATCAACGCAGGAAGCGATCATGGCCGCCATTAATCTGGCCTATGACTTAAGCCGCAGTTCCGCCCGGGAATTTTTCCAGGAAATGGATGAAGAGTCGCCGGACAACCTGATTTCCGAGATAGAAGAAACTGCGGACCTGCTTGATGAGACCAGCGAGGCGCCGATCATTAAGCTGGTCAACCTCCTTGTTTCCGGTGCCATCAAGGACAGGGCCAGCGATATCCATATCGAACCCTATCAGAATATCCTGAAGATACGTTATCGAATCGACGGCATACTTTACGATATCTTGAGTCTGCCGCGCCGGATTCAATCGCCCCTTACTTCGCGGGTGAAGATCATGGCCCGGCTGAATATTGCCGAGAAGAGGCTGCCGCAGGACGGCAGGCTCGAGATCAAAATCGCCGACCGGAGCGTGGACATACGCGTTTCCGTTATTCCCACCGCTTTCGGGGAAAGAGTGGTGCTGCGGCTTCTTGATAAATCTGGTTCCATTCTGCTGCTGTCGGACCTCGGTATGGACGATAAAAGGATAAAAATCTTTAATCGGCTGATCAAGTCTCCCTATGGAATAATACTGGTAACGGGGCCCACGGGGAGCGGCAAGACGACCACGCTCTATGCTGCTCTATCCAGCATAAACCGTCCTGAGATTAACATCATAACCATCGAAGACCCGATCGAGTACCAGATAGACGGGATTGGGCAGATCCAGGTCAATCCGAAAATTGACCTGACTTTTGCCGCGGGATTGCGTTCCATAGTACGTCAAGATCCCGATGTTATTCTCGTAGGAGAAATACGCGATCGGGAAACCGCAGAAATCGCGATCCAATCCTCCCTGACCGGGCATCTTGTGTTTTCCACACTGCACACCAACGATGCGGCAAGCGCCGTAACCCGCCTGATAGATATGGCCGTTGAACCATTCCTCGTGACTTCTTCCGTTATCGCCGTGGTTGCCCAGCGGCTGGTCCGGGTGCTCTGTCCGAAATGCAAAGAGGCCTACATTCCTGATGACGAATCCCTGTATAATGTGGGTCTTGACAAAGAAATGCTGAACGATCATGCCTTGTACATGCGAAAAGGGTGCCCGGCCTGTATGAACACCGGTTACCGGGGCAGGACGGCAATTTTTGAGATCATGATTATGGACGAGGATATCAAGCGGTTAGTCTTGAAAACCTCTGATTCCAACCAGATAAATGATATTGCCATAGGGCGGGGCATGACCACATTGCTTCAAAACGGCGCCGAAAAGGCGCTGCAGGGGATAACCACCCTCGAAGAAGTGATCAGGGTGACAAGGATTGTTGCCCGGCGGGAAACAGATCTTGAGACTTAACAGGTTCTGCAGTTAAAAATAAGGGGGGCAATATGATTGAAATTGACTTCTTAAGACATGTTCCCTTGTTTCAACACTTAAGTGAAGATGACAGGATACGCCTTGCCGAGTCTATCAAGCTTCAGCGCCTGAAAAAAGGTGAGATTCTTTTTAATAAAGGCGGCGCAGGGGATGCGCTCTATATCATCAAAAAGGGGAGGATCAAAATTTTCCTTTCCTCTCATGCAGGCGACGAAGTACTCTTAACCATTTTTTCGGAGGCCGATTTTTTTGGTGAAATGGCTCTGCTGGATGGGATGCCTCGTTCCGCCGACGCGGTTGCCATCGAGCCGACAGAGCTGCTGCTTCTTAACCGCAATGATTTTATTTCTTTTTTGAATCATAATAGCAATGCAGTACAGGCCGTTCTGCAATCATTATCACAACGTCTGCGCCGGACCGACGATCTCTTGGAAGATACGTGTTTCCTCCAGATTTCCGAGAGATTTGCCAAAAAACTTGTGGAGTTGGCTACGCAACACGGCCGCCAAGAGGGTGATATGATATTTATTGATCTGTTCCTGACCCAGAAAGATATGGCGAGCATGGTCGGCGCAACCAGGGAGAGTATAAACAAGGAACTTCGGACGTTAAGGGAGAAAGGACTGGTCAGCATCCAGGAGAATATGATCTGTATTCATAACCTGGAGCGTCTGAAAAGGCGAGCCCATTAAATTCTCTTTATGTAAAATAATGAAGACATTTCAGATTGAGAGCATCAAAGTTGATTGCATTGAATAAAAAAATATCTATAACAGGCGAGAATTTAAGATGTTTTTGTCTTTTGCCGTTGCTTGTTTTAATTATACTATGCGGCTTCGCCTTCGGGGCAACGGGGGGCTTCCCTGCGCCGAAAGGGGCGGTAAACGATTTTGCCGGGGTAATTGATTCATCCTATGCTCAGGCAATGGAAAACCTCTCCCGCGAGGTGCTTGAAAAAACGGGAACCTCCATCGTTGTTGCCGTTATGGGAAGCATCGGCGATGAAAATCCTGAAGACTACGCCAACCGACTGTACCAGGCCTGGGGGCTCGGGAAAAAAGGCGAGGACAAAGGGGTGCTGATTTTTCTTGCCCTCAAGGAAAGAAAAATACGTATGGAGACGGGATACGGCGTTGAGGGCATTCTTCCTGACGGTTTAGTGGGTGAGATTCTTGACGGATACGTTCTTCCTTATCTGAAAAACGGTGAATACGGCAAAGGCCTTGAGAATGGCGTTATCGCAGTGGCTTCCGTAGTAGCAAAGGATGCCCGGGTTACCCTGTCGGGGGCGCCGGCGCCTTCCCGGCCCCGGGAAGTTTCAAACCGGCGCGGGACGGGATTGTTCCCCTTTATTTTTTCAATCCCGGTACTTTTGTTGCTTATAGGCACGAGAAGGGGACGAGAGTTGCTTCCAATAATTCTGCTAATGTTGATGAGTAGCGGCGGCAGAGGCGGGGGAGGGGGCGGTTTCGGGAGCTTCGGCGGCGGTTTTGGCGGTTTTGGCGGCGGGTCAAGCGGGGGTGGAGGCGCCGGCCGGAGTTTTTAGAGAGGTGGTTATGGCTATGATGACACGAATGATCAAAAAACCTGAGGACGTTTTTGCGGAAATAACGGAAGACTTGCGTAACCTTTTTAGTTCCGATCTGTTATCCATAATTCTCTACGGAAGCGGCGCCGGCAGCCGTTATATGCCGGGGGCTTCGGACCTTAATTTCCTGATCGTGCTTACGGAAGGCGGGCTTGATGATTTAGAACGAAGCGTTTCTATTGTAAGACACTGGCGAAAAAGGAAAGTGAAATTTCTTTTTATGACAAGTTCCTACATCAAATCATCCATTGATTCCTACCCGGTGGAATTTCTCAATATGAAACTGGAGCACATCATGGTTTTCGGCGCTGATGTGCTGGAAGATTTAAAGTTTGAACCCCGTCATATAAGATTGCAGGTGGAAAGGGAGCTCAAGGGAAAGAAATTGCATCTGCGGCACGGATTTTTGGACAGGGGAGGTCAGGAGAAAGGTCTTCGTGAGCTTATAGGGCTTTCTCTCGGCGCTTTTATCCCTTTATTTAAGGCAGTGCTATTCCTTAAGGGTTATGAAATACCGGAGGGCCGCCGGGAGGTCGTAAAAGCCCTTTCCCTGGCCTGGCCCATCAACCATGATATTTTTTTAAAGTGCATAGATATCAAGGAGGGCGCGGGCAAATATCCCGCCGGCGCCATTAAACCCCTTTTTAAATCTTATCAGGAAGAGATAGCAAAGCTTAGTGAGTTTGTGGATGGTATGGAGGTATAATTTAACTTGAATACAAAAAACATAAGGAGGCAGGGATGTCCAACGTAAAGAGAAATCTCATCATCGTCGGAGTTGTAATAGTTATCGTCATTTTTTCGCTTTATTCATTGTTTAAAGGAAGTTACAACAAATTCGTTTCCCTCGATGAAGGGGTAAAAAGCTCCTGGGCGCAGGTGGAAAACCAGTTGCAGAGACGTTTTGACCTTATTCCCAATCTCGTGGAGACGGTAAAGGGCTATGCCAAGCAGGAGAAAGATGTCCTTGTGGAGGTCACAAACGCCAGGGCCAAGGTTGGCGGAGCCGGAAGCGTACCCGATAAGATTGCCGCCAACAATCAATTGTCCGGCGCCCTGAGCAGATTGCTCATTGTCGTGGAGCGTTACCCCGATTTGAAATCAAATCAGAATTTCATGCGCCTCCAGGATGAACTTGCCGGCACGGAAAACAGGGTTGCCGTGGAAAGGAGACGGTATAACGAAGTCGTCCAGACTTATAATGTGGCGATAAGATCCTTTCCCGGAAATATAGTGGCCGGTATCTTTGGCTTTACGAAGGCGACCTTTTTTGAAGCGCCTGCCACGGCGAAGGCCGCTCCCCAGGTGAAGTTTTGATTGACAATTAAGGGGATGATTCGGATGGGGAGACATTTCGGAGGGATGACGTGTGTTTATGATGGGGAATGGTTGGCAGGTTCTTCCAATGTTCCGCGTTATCCCAACGGATAATGAGATTGCCGTCCGAATCTTCCCAATGGTAAGAATACTTTCTGGACTGATCACGGAAGCGATATTCCTTGACATGAAGTTTGCTTCGATCTTCAAGATCGAAATTCTCTTCCTTGGTTTTCGTTTGGTGAGCGAGGTCTTCGTAAGTTCCCCCATGCTTTTTTTCAAGGATTTTGATTTCAGAATCATAGCGACTGATTCGGGAAGAAAGCATCAAGATCAATTGTTCCTTGATCAGTTTGTATATCAACATTTTTCTGCCACAAGATGTTGTCAATTTCGATAGTGTTCTATGTTATGTAAGCGCATCACTCTTTGCATCTCAAACATGGATAGTTCCTCGTAATTCGAAATCAAAGTACATGCATTTATCCGAGTGGCACTTCCACCGGCCGTGAGCGCTGCATCAATAGCCAGTCGCCGTTTTCCGTTATGGCTTGTTGGCCGGTTTCAATGATAACACGTCTCGCCGTGTATAGATCTCCAGCTTTCGCCTTTTCCAGCAGTTCCTTGGCTTGTGCAAAGATGATCTTCATGCGCTGAAACTGCTTTATCTCATCCTTGGTACCCCGTTTTTCGAGGAAAGTCGCCCAGGCGGCCGTGGCTGCCAGAAAGAAATCAAAACAAATTTCGAGGATGTTGTATATCTTCCATTCCTTCACGTCTTCCATGCTAAGGATATCAATGTTGTCCGGATTCTTAATGATGGCTATGACTTTTAGGACAAAAAAGCTGGCGATTGTGAGCCCCCAACCTGTGAGCAAAAGCCGGCTGTACTTTGAGTTGGCTTTAATAGTTGCCTTACGCTTGCTGATGCCATTTGCAAAGTAACTTGCCTGGCCATCAATCCAATGCTTCTTGACGAAACCTACATTCTCAGCAGTGCACACAGGTGAGAGCCCTTTCATTATCTCCAGATTAACCTTCATGCTGGCCACCTTGATGGCGTGCTGAATCCAGCCGATCTCCCCCTGGTATTTACTCGAGTAAGTCTCATATACGTTTTCTTTCAACCCAAGGTATTTCCAGTAAAATTGTGCCCTCAACCCTTCGGCAAGCGTTCGGTAGTCGTAATACTGGCTCTCAACCTCTTCCTTTTCGGATTTTTTCTTCATCATGAACGTCACGGCCAGTAATAATACGAATAGTAGAAGTGAATAGGTCGTGGTCCAGATGGCACTGTAGACGCTCCATATCATGAATGCGCTGAAGGCCATAATGATAACCGTCCGGAGCTCCTTGACGGTCTGTAATTGCTGCTTTCCCGCAAGGCACTCTACCGCGGCGTAATAATTAAGCACACTCTTCGTACCGGCGGAGAGGGACTGCTCAAATTTATCAACGTCTTTCTCTTTTAGGCCGTCAAAGTAAAAGAGGTACTCCCTATATTTTCTGGCAATAAGAATATCTCTGAGGCCGCTATAGTTAATATCTTTATTATACTCATCTTCTACAGTTGCTAAAAAATAGGTCTGCTATTTCAGATAGATGGGTGCCTTGAAAAAGTTCTTGGCACCACAGATTGCTCTTTGACAGCATGTTTTGCGTCATGCCACCTCCCGGATCGTAGACGGGATGGCCACGCCTACCGCCTGGAAGACTTTCCCGCAGGTGCCGAGACATTCACTCCTTATGGCGAGCGTCTTGCCCCTGTCTTCAATCGTAATCTCCTGCAGGGCCTTGAGGTCTTGCTTGATGTCGGCCCACTCAAAACAGTGACCGGCCTTCTCCAACCTGCGATCCAATTCCTTCCGGATGACCAGGGCCAGGAAGCTGCAAAAAACGTGACCCCGGATGGTTTCATCCAGCTTATGGAAGATGGGCCGAGTATCCAGAACCGACTTCATGTCTCGGAAGACCTGCTCCACCTGCCAAAGCTCCTTGTACTTGAGGGCCACCTGCTCTGCCGTCAACGTGGTGTTCGTCTTGAGGACCCACTTCCCGTCGTACCGCGCCTCTTCCTCTATCTTGTCCTGATTGACGACAACGGTTTCCCGATCCAGCTTCAGGTATTTCCTGTAGCCCTTGTTCCCCACGAGAGATTTCGGGTTGGTCTTGAGCTTTTCCTGGAGGGAATCGATGATCGCCTGCCGATCTGCCGCATCCTTTCGGGCCTGCTTTTCATTCAGACAGACGATGTAGCGGCGGCCAGCCACCATCACCTCCTTGACCTTCAGAGGGGAAGGACCTTTTGCGGATACGCCCTCTGTATGAACCTCCCGATAACGGCCGGCGCGGGAGAGAACATCCTCCTTCACCTCTTTGCTCCTTCTCATACGGGCGCCCAGGATGTAAGAGATATTCTCCTCTTCCAGGTAAGCCATCGTCTCGGCGCTGATCATCCCCCGATCCGAAACGACGCAGATCCGTCCTATCGCAAACCGGCTCCGCAGCCGCTTAATCACCGGAACGAGCGTCGTCACATCCGTCGTATTCCCGGGCCACATCTCACTGCAGACCGGCTGACCGTGATCGTCCAGGATGACTCCCACCACCATCTGATTGAGATCGGGGCGATGATCCTTGGTGTGGCCCAACTCGCCGATG
>DATESZ010000177.1:0-9496 GCA_035283845.1 Syntrophales bacterium
GGAAGACGGATACCTCAGAATATCCAATGAACTATGGGATGCCTGGATGTGCTCTCGTTTCAATGCCCGCGAAGACAGGCTTCTGAAGGTCATTGTCCGGTTCAGTTACGGGCTGAACCGGACTTTTGCCCTGCTGAGCAAGACCGACCTTGCCCACTTCATGAACGACCATCTTCCGAATGTGGAACCGGTCATTAAGTCACTCCGGGCGAAAAATGTAATCAAAGTAGAAGCCGATTCTACCCGGGGGCTGCTTCGACTCACCCTCAACAAGCATTACGAGGACTGGCAGGTGAACCAGACTCTTAAGAGGGATTCCGAATACTTCGAGAAAGTAGTCCGGAAGATGTTTAACAATACCAAGGTGTTGGATGATCAAACGGATCAGATTGACAACCTGACTGATCAATCTGACGACCCAGGTTATAAGATTTATAACCAGAATCACCACCAAGCATCAGAAATAAAAGAGGAATTACCTTCCGGAATACATAATAAGAATACATATGAAGACATATGTATATCTACGACGTCGTTATTTGCTCAATCACTTTCATCACTCCTCACGGATCATCTCTTCTTTGCCGGGCTGATCCATGAAGAAACATTCTGGAACACCCTCCTGGCCGCCTACCCCGATCAGGATATTATCGTTCAACTACGCAAGATGACTGCCTGGCTCATTGCCAATCCTGAAAAGAAGCGTCCGAACCGTAAACGCTTTATCCAGGCCTGGCTGGCCAAGGAAGAACGAAAGGAGAAGGAACATGGAAAAACCAGTCCTGAGCAACGTCGAAGGGATCGAGACGATTCTGAAGAAAAGCCCGCTCCCTTTTCCGACATCCCCCCGGAACCCATTGCCTGAACCTGTCTGCGTGCAGCGCACAGGCAGGCCGGAAAAGGAATGTCCGAACTGTGGCCACCCCGTTCATTTTGTCTTCATGGACAACCCGTCCTACCTCAAAATCACGGGAGTCGTTCCAAACTTCACGGCAACCTCCCCTGGGTAAAGGCGCAGCGGAAGATCGCGCGGTGTGCCAATCGGGCCAGCGGCTACTTTACCCTGGCCATGCTGAACCGGAACTGCATCGTCAAAAAGGGTTTTACCGGCCTTGATCCTAACGGAGGCGACATTCCGCAGCTTAAAAAGTGGCTTGATGACCACCCGGAGAGAAGGAAAATGTCTGATGAGGAAAAGACGATACTTCGGCAAAGAGCAAAAGATGCCCGCTTCTGGGAAAAAAAGATTGACGATCGTGGTGCGGGTCAACCGACCCCCAAGGGGGTTCGGACCCGTTTTTAAAATCGCCCCAAGTCCTTTGTCCGGAGAAAAATTTATGTCCCAGAGCCTTTGTTTCAAGACCTGAAAATTTTGGGACGTGTGTTCCCCCATGTCGGGGTACAGACTGTTATTATTATGGCAATATGACTGAGCAGATAACACCACAGAATCACGGGCAAACATTCCCGTTAACCACGAAACGGTACTACCGTGTCGACGAGGTGGCCCGTTACTTCTCCGTCTCCGATCGTACTATCTACCGTCTCATCGACATGGGGGACCTGAAAGCTATACGCCTCCGGAATTGCCTGAGGATTCCTGCGGAGGAGGTCCTGGCACTTGAAGAGAGAAGAATAGTTGATTTATTTAAGTAATAGGAAACAATCATGAATAGTCTCCTCACACCAAAAGAAGTCGCCAATTTACCGTCTATTTCCCTCCGGACGGTGTATGATAATGCCTTGGAGTTGGGTGGATTCTATCCTGGCGGCATTAAGGTGTTACGGTTTAATCCGGAGGTGATCCATGGGTTTATGGAAGGACAAGACGTACAAGAACTGGGTATACGAGTTCAGTTACCTGGGGAAAAAGTACGGGGGGCGGGGGTTCAATACCAGGAGGGAAGCAGAGGCCGCGCGAGCAATACGCCGAGAAGAGGTCAAGGCACAAGCCAGAGAGGGATACAGAGCGACAAAAACAGGCATGACCTTTTTAGATTCAGCAAATGAATACCTGGACGATGCCGTCAGACGATTCGGCGGATCAAGTTAAGCTCAGCGCAGATTCGGACATTTGAGAAAAGACACAAACGCAAGATACTGGAAAGCGAGAAATTCAAGACCGTACCCCGTTATTATGGCTTTCATGCCTTGAGACATTTCATGGCCACCTACCTGTCGGACCAGGAAAAGGTGAGGATGAAAACGGTACAGGGATTACTACTCCATAAGAATCTACAAACGACAGAAATTTACCTACACCCGGTAGATGAAAACCAGAGGATGGCCGTTGGCCAGATGGGAAAATTTACATCAAAAATTGAAAATGTGCTACAGTCAGATGCTACAGTAATAAAAGAAGGAGTTACGGCTACTATGTAACTCCTTTATATTATTGGTCGGGGCGGCAGGATTTGAACCTGCGACATCCTGCTCCCAAAGCAGGCGCGCTACCGGGCTGCGCTACGCCCCGTCACTATAATAATTCTGCCATCTTTCCTTGAACCCGGCAAATGCCTGCGCCCGGTGGCTGAGCTTGTTTTTTTCATCTGCCGGAAGCTGAGCCGCCGTCACACCCCTGTCCGGCAGGAGAAAAACCGGGTCATAGCCAAAACCGCCCTCCCCCAGCGGGACATCGTGTATCCGCCCTTCCCAGCGGCCCTTAAAGACCTCATACGTACCGCCGGGCATATAAAAAACAAGCACGCAATGATAAGTGGCGCTTCTCTTTTCCGGTGGCATTCCCTGCAACTCTTTTAAGAGCTTTTTAATATTGCTCTCGTCTGTAGCATTTCCACCGTCATACCGGGAGGAATAGATGCCGGGAGCGCCGCTTAGGGCATCAACCTCCAACCCCGAATCATCGGACAGAACCATCTCACCCGTAAATTCCGAAACAATGCTTGCCTTCTTAAGCGAGTTTTCGAGATATGAATGGCCGTCCTCCATAATATCCGGTATTGCAGGAAAATCATCAAGGGAAAGGAGCTCAAAATCAAGGCCGGCGAGCATCCCCTTTATTTCTCTTAGCTTCCCCTTATTCTTTGTGGCAAATACGATCCTCGTCAGATTAATTTCCCCACGATGTTTTTCTGTTCCCCGGTGATCCTTTTTTAGTTGAGACGTAAAAATTCTTTTATACTCTTACCCAACGCCTGCGCGATCATCTTCCGGCCATTTTCATCGACCAGAGTTTTTTTATCTTCCAGATTGGTGGCAAAGCCGATTTCCACAACAACCGCCGGCAATGACAAACCTTCAAGAAGGGCTATAGGAGCATCCCTCAGATCACGGTCCTTCCTGGGAAATACATTTTGCAAGTTCCGTCGCATCACTTGCGCCAAGGCCACGCTGTCGTTAAGATGCTTATTCTTCGCCATGTCACTGACAATTTCCGAGGCGCTGTTTTTGTTTGACGCAGCAGCTTTGAAACCCGGAAAATAAACCTCATATCCTGTCGCTTTTTTACCAAAACCGGCATTTATATGGAGACTGATAAACACCCCGGCGCCGGACGCGCGGATAATTTTGATCCGCTCGGCAATCGACATGGCCACATCGGATGTCCTGGTAAGCTGAACCCGAACATTTCTGTCTATCTGCAACTCCTTTTGTAATGCCAAGGCAATCTTCAGAGTAATATCTTTCTCGCTCTCCTTGCCGGATAATTCAACTCCCCTGTCGGCGCCTCCGTGAGCAGGATCTATGACAACCAGATATTTTGCAGGCGCCTGCTCCGCACGGGACGGGGGAGGGGAAAAAACCAGAGCCATGAGGAGGAAAAATAAGATAATTCCGTATCGCATATCCTTTATCTTATGTTGCACCCGCAAGCCCCCTCCCCTCATCCCCTCAATAACCTTAACATTTGGCGCCACTTTAAAAATACCAAATGTTTAGAGTGCGCTTCTTACAGCAACCGTTTACCCCGTGTCAATACATATATTCCGAGAGATTGTGAGGAAGTTATTTTCTTATCCTTTCCACGGAGATAACTTTGCTCAGTTTTTTTATGGCCGCAACCACCTCGTTAAACAACGCTAAATCACTCACATCTATAGTAAAATCGCAAATAGCCTGATTGTCAGAATTTGTGTTCACTTCGGCGTGCCTGATGTTTACATCGAGGGCGGTTATGGCAGAGCTGATCTCGGCAAGCACTCCCTTGTAGTCAACGGAAATTACTCTCACGTTCACCGGATAGGTTTTCTTTTCCTTGATACTCCATTCCACCTCCACCACGCGTTCGGGATCCATCCCCCGGATAACCGGACAATCGGCGGCATGAATGATAATTCCCCTGCCCCTCGATACATAACCGAGTATTTCGTCTCCCGGTACGGCGTCACAACATTTGGCGAATCGCACCATCAAGTCCTCAATGCCCGTAAGGGAAATGCCTGGTGCAGATGGGGATAGGGACTTCTTTTTCTTTTTTTCCGCACTTTCTTCTTCTTCTTTCTTTCGCTCTTCTTCAGGCAAAAAATGGTGGGCCACATATTTAGGAGATAATTTACCATAGCCCACAGATAGAAACAGACTATCGAGCGAATCGATAGAATTCTCGGAAAATAATTTCTTCATTTCTTCCGACTTGGCGGCCGAAGCGAATTTCAGGTGCTGTCTTCTGAACTCCTTTTCCAGCAGCTCCCTGCCTAAGGCAAGGCTTTTTCCCCTTTCTTCGGCCTTTATCCAACCCCTGATCTTGGATATGGCCTTGGAGGTCACGACAAATTTCAACCAGTCCTTGCTGGGTTTATGTCCTGTCTGGGTTATAATCTCCACCGTATCCCCATTCCTCAAGGCATATTTGAGAGGAACAATGCTCCTGTTTACCTTGGCCCCGACACATTGATGGCCCACATCCGTATGAACCGTGTAGGCAAAGTCTATGGGCGTCGCCCCCTTTGGGAAAGACTTTACCTCCCCCTTGGGAGTGAATACATAGACTTCATCGGGGAAAAGGGACATTTTCAAGTTGGACATAAACTCCCGGGGGGATTCCAAATCTTGATGCAAATCCAATAAATCCCGGAGCTTTTTGATCTGTTTCTCATCCTCGGAAGGATAGACGCCTCCCTCTTTGTAGCGCCAGTGCGCAGCGATGCCTTCTTCAGCCCAGTCGTGCATCTCCCTTGTTCTGATCTGAATCTCCACGCGCTCGCCATAGGGGCCGATAACTGTCGTGTGGAGAGAGCGATAATTATTGGCCTTCGGCATCCCGATATAATCCTTGAAACGGCCGGGAACGGGTTTCCAGAGGGCATGGATAACGCTCAATACCTCATAACAGGACCTGTCGCTGCCGGAATCAAGGATAACACGAAAAGCGGTAAGGTCATAAACCTCGTCGAAGTTGAGGCGCTGTTCTTTCATTTTTTTATGAATGCTGAAAAAATGTTTTGCCCTTCCCTCCACTTCGGCCCGGATGCCTGATTTTTCCAGCTCCTTACTGATAATACCTTTCACTTCCCCTGTATATTGCTCTCTTTCTTCCTTCTTCTTGGCAACCCGTTTTTCCAGTTCATTGTAGGCATCAAAATCGAGACACCGGAATGACAGGTCTTCCAGCTCCATCTTCATCCAGTTGATGCCCAGCCTGTTGGCTAAGGGGGCGTATATCTCCATGGTCTCTTTGGCAATGAATTGCTGTCTTTCCGGCGCCTGAAAATCGAGGGTTCTCATATTGTGGATTCTGTCGGCCAAGCGCACTAAAAGTATCCTGATGTCTTCAGACATGGCCAGCATCATTTTTCGGAAATTCTCCGCCTGGCGTTCCTCCTGGCTCCCGAAACTGATCTTGCTGATTTTGGTCAACCCGTCCACAAGAAAAGCCACTTCCTTCCCGAAGGCTTCCTCAATCTCCCCCATGGTCGCCAATGTGTCTTCCACCGTGTCATGGAGTAAACCTGTCACAATAGCTGCCATATCCATCTTCATATCGGTTAGTATGCCGGCAACTTCCAGGGGATGGGTAAGATAAGGTTCGCCGCTGAGACGCACCTGTCCCTGATGGACGGTGGCGGAGTAGATATAGGCCTTCTCTATCATTTCCAGATCCGTCGCTGGAAGAAAGGTCTGCGCCTTATCCAGAATGTCCGTGATGCGCAGCATGGTTGTTCAGCTTTCCCGATCAACAAAAGCAACAATATAATCCGGCGCCTCGGCAAGAGGGACGACACTCACTCCGCCGGTCTTTCTTTCTCGCACTTCCACCTTGCCCTCGGCCAGTTTTTTGGGGCCTATCGTCACGCGGAGAGGCAGGCCGATCAAATCGGCATCGGCAAACTTCACCCCTGCCCTTTCATCTCTGTCGTCAAAAATGACTTCCACGCCCCTTTCAGAAAGTTCTCTGTAAAGCCCCTCGGCAACATCGGCAAGCGGTTTCTCCTTCATATTTACCGGCGTAATAATCACATGATAAGGGGCAATCGGCATGGGCCATATGATGCCCTGTTCGTCGTGGTTCTGTTCAATACTGGCGGCAACCGTCCTCCCGATCCCGATACCGTAACAGCCCATGATCATCGTCTGTTCCCTGCCGTTCATATCCAGATAAACCGCCTTCATTGCCTTGCTGTACTTTGTCCCCAGCTTGAAAACATGCCCTACTTCGATTCCCCGGGCAAGTTTGAGGGCATTCCCACAGCGGGCACAGGGGGCAGCCTCTCTCGCAAACCTTAAATCGGCAAAGTCCTTGATTTCAAAATCCCGTCCTGTGTTTACGTTTTCTAAATGGTAATCTTCACGGTTGGCCCCCGTCACAAAATTGGTCATATTCATAACGGAATAATCGGCAATGATTTTTCCCTTGAGACCCACGGCGCCGGCAAAGCCGCGGGGAGCACCGGTTACATCGCGGATCATGGCATCGTCAGCCAGGGCAAGAGACGTACATTCAAGGTAATTTTTAACTTTGATTTCGTTAATTTCCTCGTCTCCCCGCACCAATACGACCACTGGTGCACCATCGGCATTAAAAACCATCGTCTTTACCAGTTTGTCGGAAGAAACCTTGAAAAAGTTGCTGACCTCTTCTATGGTCTTCATCTGAGGCGTATAGACCTCCTGAAGTGGCAGCGCTGTCCCGCTACCCATCTCCCTGCGCTCTGGTCCTGAAACCTCTGCTTTTTCCAGATTAGCGGCATATTCACAGTTGCTGCAGAAAACTAGGCCGTCTTCACCGGAATCGGCAATTACCATAAACTCATGGGAAAAACTCCCGCCGATGTTTCCTGAGTCAGCTTCCACCGCCCTGAATCGGAGACCGCATCTCTCGAATATGCTTTGGTAGGCAGTGTGCATTTTCCCGTAGGTGATCTCTGCGCCCTCTTCATCGGCATCGAAACTATAGCCGTCTTTCATAGTAAACTCGCGGCAGCGCATAACACCGAAACGCGGTCTGATTTCATCACGGAATTTTGTTTGGATCTGATAGATATTCCTGGGAAGCTGGCGATAGGTCTTGATCTCGTGACGGACAAGATCGGTTATCACCTCTTCATGGGTCGGGCCGAGGCAATAGTCGCGTTCATGACGATCCTTGAAGCGAAGCAGTTCTTTTCCGTAAAGCTCCCACCGCCCAGACTCCTGCCAGAGTTCCGCCGGTTGCACTAAGGGCATGAAAACCTCCTGCGCGCCGGCTCTGTTCATCTCTTCCCTGACGATCTGTTCCACCTTGCGTACAACCCGGTATCCCAGAGGAAGATAGGAATAAATACCGCTCGTCAATTTTCTGATCATTCCCGCCCGGATCATAAGCTGATGACTTACCGTCTCCGCATCGGCAGGGATTTCCCGCACCGTGGGCAGGAACATCTCGGAGTAACGCATGACACCTCCAATAAGAAAAGGATACAGAACCCAGGAGCCAGAATTCAGAAGATTTTATTTTTATATGAAAATGCCCCCCTCCCTGTATCCCTCCCCCTCGACGGGGGAGGGAGGGGTGGGGGTGATTTTCATCCTTCGTTGTGCCCACCCCGGGCATGGGAGTTATTCTGAATACTGGATTCCGGATTCTGCTGGTTTTCAGTCAAGTTATTAATTTCCTTCAGCAATACATCAACAAAATCTTCTTCTTTGACTTTCCTTATCTTTTGTCCTTTCATGAACAGGAAGCCGAAACCGCGGCCGCCCGCAATGCCTATGTCCGCCTCTGCTGCCTCGCCAGGCCCGTTAACTGCACATCCCATAAGGGCAATTTTCAGATAGGTTTTCATGCCGGCTAACCTTTTTTCAACCTCTTCCGCAAGCTTCAGCACATCAATCTCACAGCGACCGCAGGCGGGACAGGCGATAATATCCGGTCCGACTTTCCTGACACCAAGGGCGCGCAGGATGCTATAGGCTACCCGCACCTCTGAAACAGGATCTCCCGTAATCGACACCCTTATTGTATCGCCGATACCCTCATAAATGAGGAAACCTATACCGATAGAAGATTTAACAGCGGAATTGACGATGGTGCCCGCCTCCGTCACGCCAAGATGCAGCGGATAGGAACATTTCTCGGCAATGGTTCGATAGGCTTCAATGACGGTGGCAACGTCGGACGACTTAAGGGAAAGCTTGATAGCCGTAAAATCCATATCTTCCAGGAGGGCGATGTTCCGCAAAGCGCTTTCCACAAGAGCGGCGGCTGTGGGCCCGCCATACCTGATAAAAATGTCCTTTTCCAGGGAGCCGGCATTAACCCCGATACGTATTACCGTACCCCTTTCTTTTGCCAACCTGACAATTTCCCTGATTTTTTCTTTTCCCATGTTGCCTGGATTGATTCTCAGGCCATCAACACTCTGGCCGATAGCCGCCAGTGCGAGGCGATAATCGAAATGGATATCCGCAATCAGTGGTATCGAGATATTCTTTTTTATCTCCGCCAGAACGGCCGCCGCATCCATATCAGGAACGGCAACCCTGACGACTTCGCAACCGGCGACTTCGAGCGCCCTTATCTGGGACAGGGTAGCCTGAATATCCCGTGTATCGGTGCAGGTCATGGATTGCACAACTATCGGGGCGCCGCCGCCGATTCGAAGGCCGCCCAAGGTGATTGGATTCGTTTGCTTTCTCTTGATTATTTTGTCCAAGGAAACACCCAGAAATTAAGCCGATTTTTTTGTAAATATAACATGAATGCGCACAGGCAGGCAATGTGTAATTTACCCTATGCTTTTCTTTATATTGTAGATCAAATGAATATCGTGATAATAAAGCGGATCTTCCATTTTAGTTTTGTGATATTTTCGGTGTAAGTCGTTGATGTTGTTTTCTTTTACATCCATCGGTAAGTTTTTTCCTGGTGGCTACATGTATCTGTCTCAAGGGAAGGACATCCGGGAGGCGGACACCGGCAGCCAGAAGGAGTTTTTCACTTAAACCGACAGGCCGGGGTACCTTTTGGCAGGTGACATCGCCGATCGTGATTTCCACACCCCGCAAAGATCCTAACTCATCGATCCCTTCAGCGACAGTGATATCCATATCCTGCCAA